>CALUVB010000003.1 GCA_944324115.1 uncultured Elusimicrobiales bacterium | reverse complement strand
GCCTTCATCTCAAACAAAAACATCGCTCCGCCTTTCGCTCCCCCGCCGCACCCCAAGCAGTTGGGGTGCTTCTTGGCTTAACATAATAAAGCCCGCTTACGCGGGCTTTAAAATAAGCCAAGACGGGGGATCGAACCCCGGACCTGCCGCTTACGAAGCGGCTGCTCTACCAGCTGAGCTATCTTGGCAAAATCGGTTTTAATTACAGATATATTTTACAAAAAACGGACAGACTTTGCACCTGTTTCTTTTTTTCTTAGACGGAAAAACAAGGCTCTCCCCTCCGGCTTACGCAGTCCAGCCGCTGCCTGCGCAAGAACTGATTCTTCCGCTCCGTAAAGAACCCAATGGCTATTTCCCCGGATTGTAATTAAACGGCGGCAAGCGCAAACGCTGTTCCATTTGTTCCAAGCGGGGTTCATGCTGATGCGTTTGCAGGAATTCTTTCTCCGTCACCGCCTGCGGACCCCGCCGGTATGCCTCTATCCACGCTTGGGCGGAGGCCGGGTCTCGTTCCATCATAGAAATACTGACTAAATACACATAAGTAGCGGCGTTTACCGGGTCCAAAAGCAGGGAATGACGAAAACTTTTTTTGGCCAGCTCCATATTTTCCACGGCTTTTTGTTCATATTCTGCCCGCTGATAGGCCAACGGCGCAGTTTGGGAGAGCTGGGTAAATAATACAGCATATGTATAATAAAATTCCCCATATGCCTGATGCAAAAGGGCATGATTGGGCGCCCGGCGGGCCACTATATCCAAGTCCCGCAAAGCCCGGTCATAATCATTCAGCAAAACAGCGGCGGGAGCCGGCTTTTCATCTCCTTTCAGCGGAGAATAAGAGCGCTGCAAATCCTGCGTTTGGCGCAATATATATGAGCGATATTGATAATATGAGGCAACCAGCGGATTATATTCTATGGCTTTGCCATAATATTCCAGCGCGCCTTCAAACATCTGCCGGCGGGAAAATTCCGCCGCAATACCATAAAAATGATCCGAAAGAAAAAACCCATACACCCACTGCAGCGGCATGACGCTAAGCAATAAAATCAAAGAAACGCGCACCCACCGCGCCAAAAAAGCGGCCCGAAGATAAAGCCATGCCCCACCCAGGGTCAAAAAGCATAAAGTGCCCCAAGCCACCCATTTAAGCAGGGCTTCTCCTGCGTTTTTTACACCGGTATTCCCGGCCGTCTGTGCAAACATATAGATATAATATCCCGCCAGCGCAATTACCGCCGCCGCCAATACGGCGCGGCACAGCCACAACAGCCACCCGGAACGCTGCGCAGCAGCCGTCTCCGACGCCGCCGGCTCCAGCTCCTGCGGCACAGACAAACGCACCACCAGCGCCGCAAATACAGAAAAGAAAAGACCCGTAGAGACAAAGCGCATGCTGATATCAAAAGCATTATGCACGATAATCCCAAAAAACGCTGCCGAATAGCCCAGCAGCCACCACGCTTTTGCAGGCCATTTTCCTGCGGTTTGGCGGGCTTTTTCCGCTTCAAAGCGCAAAGATTGCCACCCGGCGTACAACACAAAAAATAATAGCCACAGAAAAATCGCCAGCCCCACCGTACCGGCGGTGGCCCATTGTTCCAGATATTCGTTTTCTGCGTGCTGGGTTTCGTTATTATGTATTTTTTCTATATAAAAAATCTGCGGCTTCCGATAGGCCGGATAAATTGTTTTAAAGCTGCCCACCCCGGTTCCCATAACCGGGCTGTCCTGCACCATGGCAAAGACAGAGGACCATGTATAAGCGCGGAAACTGACCGATTGAAACCGTTTAGCCGCATACACTCCAGCCAATGCCGCAGCAGCCAACAAAACAATTGCCGCAGAAACAGTAATAAGGCGCAGTTGTTTGCGGGAGCGCTCTGCAGCGCTGTGGGCAAACAGCACCGCAAAAAATACCGCTGACGCGGCAAAGCCCAGCCAAGCTCCTTTGCTTTCTGTAAAAAACAAATCCACCGCTGCTATCCCCAGCAATACCAACAGTCGTTTTTGTTTCGTACGCAAAAATTCAGCAAATACAATAAAAGAGGAGAAGACTAAAAAATCAGCAAAAAAGTTGGGATTGGCATGAGTAGAAAAAATCCGCGTTCCAAAAAAACCTCTCCATGGCAGCACGTCGGCTCCCGGCAGCCATTGGTCCACCACTTGCACCAATCCATATAAACAAGAAAGCCACGCCGCCAATATAATGCATTTGGTCAATATGCGGGCAGATTCTTTGGTAAAACGATCCAGCACAATCCACCCTAACAGGAAATACAACACATAACGGAAAAACTCATCAAATCCTTCCGCTTTATAAGCGGAAAATACATATACAAAAAAGTTCCAGCCAAAATATGCCACAAAAGGCAACAGCCAAGGCCAGCTCCGGCGGGAAAAAGGCCATCGTTTCTGCACAGCCAACAGGGCCAGCCACAACGAAATCAGCACAATCCCCCCGCACTGAAGCAAAGTGATTTTTACAAAAGCCGTATCATATGTGCCCGTATAAAAACTGACAGATACAAACAAACACAGCAATCCCAATCCCCAGGACAAGGCCTTATCTATAAAAGAAGTGAAACGCCAGCCGTAGCCGTTTAGCCCGGCTGTCCTTTCCGCTTGCAGCGGGCCCTTGCCGGCTCTTTTGGCTGCGCAGGAGGCAGATTGGGGCTGAAGCGCCAACTCTTTAGCTGCGGAATTCTTGGCAGCGGCGGCCGTATCTGTTTTTTTGTTTTTGCGGGAATGCTTTGACATAAATATATGGTATCAATATTTTCGTTTTCCCTCAAACCATTGAATAAAAACATAGATTTTTTAGGCAGGTGGCAGCAACAATACAAAGTGTACAGCCAATATTCTCTCCACAGCATAAAAACGCGTTAGCACGCCAAAAAGTTTTCCATTGATTTTGGGCGCTTTTTTGCTATACTATTTAAGAGCATTGTTGTGCCCATTTTATAACTAAAGGAGAGAGTTATGAATAAAGGTTTTACCTTAATTGAATTGCTGGTAGTGGTACTCATTATCGGCATTTTGTCGGCAATTGCTCTGCCGCAATATACTACCGCTGTAGAAAAAGCCCGCTCATCAGAAGCCATTACTTTGATGGGGAACTTGCGCTATGCAGCCGAAAGATACCGCCTGCAAACAGGCCAATGGCCAGACGCAAATGACTTTGACAGCCTAGACATTGAAATGCCGGAATTTGAAGAAGCTCCCGGCACGAAAAACTTCTCGTTAACCACTTCGCAAGTTGCTGATGGTGGTAGCACCGACTACGTCATCACGTTTACCCGCCGCAGCGGTACAACGTACAACTTAATCACCACGGTAAAAACAGATGGCACCGCCGTTCGCAGCTGCACGGGTGATGAAACGTTGTGCAAAGCTATTACTTCCGGCAAAAACGATGATTTCTAATTGCTGTTAGTACAAAAACCGCCCTGTTACCAGGGCGGTTTTTTCTGTCTTACCGACATAAGTTTATATCTTACCGGCACACATGCCAATAGGTTTTTTGCGTCTGTTGCACCGTTTGCTCTTACATCTTATACCCGCAATTCAACATATCCCCTCTCCGAACACCTATTACCCTAACAGAGCCTAGCTGATGGCTTGCTTGATATGCCGGCCGGAGCCAAACAACGGCATGCCCGCTTTCTCCGGCCGGCGTTTTAGGGTTGAGATTGGGGGGCACATATTTCTTTGTAAGCCGCCAGTGCGCGCAAATTTTGAAGGTTGAGCCGTTCTATGGAGCGGTCAGCGTAATCAAACTGTACGCGGCAGACGGCGGCATTACTTTGGATTGCCGCGCAGCCGCTCAATAAGATCACAGCGGTCCAACTCAGCACAATTGGCAATAATTTTATCCACTTTGGCATTTTCTGCTTCCCGTATTTGGAGCGCTTTATTCTCTGCGGCATTATATCCGGCGCGGTAACACACAACGCCCAATGCGCCCACCCCTGCCACCGCTGCCAGCACAGCCAGAGCGCTCCACATTATTTATCCTCTTTCTTGCCGATAAACGAGCCGTCGGGGTTGCACAGAGAAAGAGCAGAAAGCACCTTCAGCACCTGCGCCCATACGGTATCATCTTTGTCGGTGGAAGTTAACTTCACGATGGCGCTGACAATCAAAATTACCGCGCCGATAATGCTTAGCACATCACTCCAGTTTGTCTGAATCCATTCCATTTTATTTCTCCTGTTGGCGGCGGCAAGCCGCCTTTTTTTTGAATATACGCTCCCGTCTCCGTACGGGCATAGATTCCCTGCTTGACACGGGGCCAGCAACTATCTGCTCCCCTCTGCTACGGAACAGAAAGGTTTTAGCCGGTTTTCATTTCAATATGCGGATAATCCTTTAAACCAGACCAGTCCGCACCGTATTCAAATTCGCTTCCTATTTCCCCGCGTTGGCGCATTAGTTTGGCCAAAGCGTCAAACCTATGCAGCATTTCCCGAAAACGCATAAGGTTGCTCCAGTCTATCGGATAGGGGGCGATGTCCACCGCCAAGGAAGGCTTTGCATTGTGTTTGCTCTGTGGGTAAATCAAGCGGCTGTTGCCGGCGTCAAAAGCCGCGTTTTGCTCAGCTTTGTTTCGGTGTCCGCACAACACGGCAAAGTCATACTGTTTGATTAATTCGCGGCACACCGCCTGCAAATCCGGGTGGCAAGTGCTTAAGCGTTCTTCGCTTTTTTGGCTGAAAGAAGGCATATTATTCCCCCTGAGAGAGAAGTGTTTTTACATCGGTGCGCAGTTCGCCCACCAATGAAGTTAGGTGCTTGATATCGGCCGAAGTAACCGCATACTGCGCGCGGATTTCCGCCAGCGTCGTTTCGGCAGAGCGGATTTTGCTTTTTACCTCTACAATATCGGAGCGGTGGTTTTGCTCCATTTTGTCTAAGTTCTTCTCCGCCGCCTGCAAACGGGTGGAGAGATTCTCCAGTTTCTTATGCAGAGCCACCCATGTCCCCCCCACAGACACCGCCAGCGTGCCTAACATCTTAAACAATTCTTCATTCATGCCCTCCCCCTTGCGCTTTCTGCAAGTCCAGCCCCGCCAGCGCCGCCTCCAAAGAGGGATAGGCAAAATATCCCTTTTCCTGCGGCGTCGGCACGCGGCTTTGCACCACGTTGCCCTCAGCATCCAGCGTTTCCTGCGGCGGGAATACCACCTCGTTGCATACCAGCAAATTGCACCGCTGGCCTTGCGCGTTTACATATTCGCCCTGCTCGTCAAAACACACTTTGTAAAGCATTTGTTTTTCGCTCATAACTCGCTCCTATCTTGTTACAGTCCAGCCCTTATCTGTGGCAATAGCCAGCTGCTCTGCCGTTAAAGAAGCCGCCCCAGCTGCTCCCGTAATATTAATTACCTGCCCCGCCGTTACCTGCGGCAAACTGTTAAACAACGCCACCAGCGCGGCTTGGTCAAGGCCTGTATTGCTTATGTTAATCTGCGGGGCTGAAGAATAACTAAACGGAGCCTGCGAGCTGACCAGCAACCCCTTTAATCCCCCTGTATTATAAAAGTGAAAATTGGTCAGCAAATGAGCATATCCCAAATCCAAAACAGTATCTTGCAACGCCGCGGCTCCTTTCACAAAATCAAAAGCTGATGTCGTATTTGTAAAGTCTATCTGCGGAAGCCGCTTTAATTGCGAGCAATTTAAAAAAGCACGGGTTACAGTAGTCGGCTTAAAAGATACCCCTTCCGTTTTAATTTCCTGCAAATTTTTAGCGTTTGTTCCCAAAGAGGAAATGTCAGTAGCGGTAATGTTTTTTAAACGAACAACACGCAGCTGTCCATTGTTTCCACCCGCCATATTAAATACACTTTGCAAAGAAGCGGAGGCTCCACTAAAATCCAGCGGTACACAATAATCCAATTCCGCCCCGTAACTATATCTGTCCGCCCCTTGACCGCTCATGCCTTGAGCGTTAGTTACTTTCAGCAAATCATTAACTGCGGTAATGGCTTTGCAAAGCGGGCAGTATAAAGAGGCATAATCTTGCAGCAAGGCTTGAATAATAATCGCGTTTTGCAAATTAAAATGCACCCACAGCACGCCTTGCATTTCTTGGCCCGAAGTAGCTACTCTGACGCATTTAAACGCCGTGATGTTGTTATCTGCCGTTGCCGGCACAATCTGCACGATGTGAGCCGTCAACGCTTGCGGCTGGGTAATTGAAAATCCGGCAGTAGCCGAATACTGGCTCCAAGTAATAGAGCATTGTGCGCCGGAAGCGTAAGTGTCGCCATATTGCACCCCGTCAATAAACACGTTATAGCCGCCTTCACAGGTGGCTTTAAAACCTAAATTGTCGTAAGCAGAATAATCAGCTTTTGCTCCAGCAAGCAACACAATGGCATTGGGCCACGCAGAAGGGCGGATATCGGGCCAGCCATAATCTTCCGGGTAGAATTCTTCGTCATCTCGTTTGCGTTCCAGCGCAGCGTTAATATCTGAGATATCAGCACTTACATCTGTTTTGTCAGCTTTCAAATCCAACGCAGCTTGCACAGCTGTAGAAACGGGCTTATCCGCATCTGCCGTGTTGTTCACGTTCCCAAGCCCTACTTGTGCTTTAGTTACCGCGTGCGGGTTGTCGGTGCGGGAAGTGTGCGCGGTTAAAGCCGTTTGCTCTGCCTTGCCCGAAAGCGCAGTGCGGATATCCGCGTGCGCGCTGACGTCTGTGTTGTGCGTTTGCACCGCACTTTGTACGCTGGAAGCCGCCCCGGAAGCCGTCTGTGCGCTCTGCCCGGCCTGTTGGGCGCTTTGCACAGCAGTAGCCGCGCTGTTTAAAGCTGATGTTTTGGCCGCTTCCGCCGCATTGACGCAAGCTGCCGATTCTTGAGCTGAGTCCGCGGCTTGGCCCGCCGCCAGCTGAGCGGTCTGGGCGGCAGTTTGCGCTAACGTTTTGTTTTGCTCCGAAGAAGCCGCCGCTGACGCCGCCGCTGCAGCGCCCGTTTGGATTTGCGTCAAATAAGAAGCCGCATCTGTATTTGCCCCTGTATCTGATGCGGGGAATTTAAGGCTTCTGGCCAATTCTTCTGCCTGTTCTTGAGCAATCATCATGGCTTTGTCATAGCCTTCTTCCAACACAAATGGGTCAAAGGCCTGCTGGGCTTCAAATTCCGTTTGCTGGGTAAGCGCAGTACGCCGCAAAATCATTAATTTTTTCCCCGCTTCTAATGGAAGCGTCTGGCTTCCGGGCATTGGATAAAGCAGGACTTGCAGATCCGTATCTATAACAAAATCAGCCGTCAGCCGGACTTCTGTGCCGTCTGTTTGAAGCAAATAAATCTGCAAATCATTTTTATTCTGGTACGCAAAAGGAATATCCCACTGCACAGTCTGTCCATTACCCTCATAAATTACTTTCGCCTGTGAATAAGAAACCGTCATTGTTTATTCTCCTGTAAAAGAAATAATTGTTTTACCGCAAGGGCGGCTTTCCGTTGTTCTTCCGCACTTTCTCCTGCCGTAAATACAAAATAAAGCGCGTCTTCGCTTTCTTGTGCGGAGAGCCCGTTCTGACGGCAAAAACGCCCCACCGCCTGCGCCAACAAGCGGGATTGGGTATAATCAGCACCCGCTTCCGCAGCACACCAGCGGCCTTTTAAACGCCAATAATCTCGGGCGGAAAGCGCACCTCCGTCAAAGGCTTTTTCCGCTTCTTTTTCTTCCAATTTGCCCGCCAACAAGGCTTGATTTAAACGATTAAATACGGCCGCAGAAGAACCTTTTGCCTCACCCGACTGTTGGGCACGCAAGGCATTGCAATTGCGTTCAAATTCCCCTTCCCGAAAACAATCGCCATTCATCAAGGCCGCCAAATCCGCTCCGGATTCCGCGTTCGCCAAACGCAAATAGCCCGTCGCCCGCCGCTGTAAATCCCGCCTGCGGCTTTGGGCCAAGCGCGCCTTAAATGCTCCTACCAGCTGCTGTTTAAATTCATCTGTTTCCCGGGCTGCGGCGCTGCGGGCAAAATCCGCCAGGCGCTTTTCATCGGCTCTGCCTGAAGAATCAGCGCAGGCTTTTCGGGCGGCCGGCCATAATGTTTCTCCTACTAAATCTGCCCGCCGGGCCGTTATTTTCTTTTCAAGAGTCTGTTGTTGATCTGCAGGCAGGCGGGCGGCAAAATGCCGAAAGATTGCATCTGCCCGCTCCGCCTCGCCTGCTTCCAACGCCGCTTCCACATTATGACGCACCGCCTCTTGTTCCAAAGCGCGTGCGCGGTCTGTCCAGGCGGCTTCTGACAAGCCGGCCCGGCCGGCTTCTTGAGCGGCCGCACGGAGATTGCTCTTGATATAACTTTCCAAAGCACGCGGCGTACGCACCATGGCGGCGGTTTGGACAAAAGTGGCGGCCCCTTGTTTTATTTCTTCCTGCGCTTGGAGTTGGCGGGATTTTTCCTCCAGTTGCTGCACTTCCCGCCGCAAAATGACAAAATCTTGCGCCAGCAAACGCTCCTCCCCCGGCCCGTAGTTGTGAGGAGACTGCGTGAATAAAGCCATAAAATTTTTATCCAGCCGCTGCACGGCGCTGTCGGCTCCGGTCAAAGTATCCGCATTTTCTCCGTCTGTATCGGCAGAAAAAACCCTCTCCCGTGCAAAAGACAACTGTTCGCTTCGCTGTGGAGCGGAAAATTCGCCAGTTCGCTTATCCTCCATCAGAACGGACCGGGCAGCTGCTTCCGAAGGCTGAGATTGGGACTTTTCCGTCTTTTTTCCCGCTATATTTTCCGCCACTTTTTTCCATTCTTCCTGCCAAGAGTCATTGGCTTTCTGGAACGAATCCACCGTACGGTTTAGCGCGCCTGGCAATTCATACACTCCCCGCATAACTGCGCCGGCGGCCGCCATATCAGCCCACTCTTTTTTTCCAAAAGATTCATATACCGGCTGTTGCTGACGGACCACTTGCGCGGTGTTTTTTTGATAACTTACTTGAGGTTGGTAAACAGGTACTTTCATGCCGTCTCCTTAATAACCATTTTTAGAAGAAAATAATCCGCCCAACGCGCTGCCCATTTGGCTCCACCATCGCGTACGCAGACTGTTTGCCTGGCGGTATTGCTGGGCCTGATTGCGGTATTGCAAAGCTTGCAGTGAAGAAGACGTGTTGTTTTCATATACAGCCCGCTCCAGATTATCATTCAGCATCTCTTGGTCCAGCAAGGCATTTAAACGGCTATTCTTCAAAATCATCTGCGCCGTAGCCGAGGAACTGGTCAATCCGCTGGCGGCCAACGCCGTCTTCTGCCGACCCTCCAAAGCAGAATAATCCCGCATTAACTGGCTGTTTTGATAGGCCGCATCTTCAAAAATATATTGTGCATTGCGGCGGGCGGTCTGCTCAATCTGACGGGCATTTTCCTCCGCAGTGGCAGCCATTGATTGATAATAATCATTCTCCGCTTCATCTTTTCCAAGCAGCGCAGCCGCTGTAGATAAAATACTTCCTCCGGCAAATAATACGCCTCCTATGGCTCCTCCCATAATTCTCTCTCCTTATTGGTCAATATTGGCCCCCAGCGGGGCTGCAAAAAAATACGGTATAAAACGGGTTTCCAAACCCGCCAAATAAAATTTTTCTCCGGCCTCCTGCGCACCTAACCGCTGCAAATAATGCTGAGCGGCGCGGTAACGTTCATCACAGGCTGCATACAGCTTAGGGTACATCTGCTGAAACCCGGCCAAGACATGCCTTGAAGCTTTCCAAAAAGATTTGCGGCACTGCTCCACGCCATTTCCTGTCCAAGACCACACACAGCCGCTCAGCCCCAGCCAGCTTTGAGCCTGCACACCCGCCGCCGCTACAGGCCGACCCCGGTACAGCAACGCCACCGCTGCTGAGGACAATTGATAACAGATTTCCAAGCTTTCTCTTGCCGGCAAACGATAAGCCGCCCACATTTCCGCCTTGTCAGCTGAACGCACGGACAAAGCCAATCCGTCTAAATGCTCTTTACAAAGAGGTTCTAAACTAATATCATGGAAAAAGCCGTTTTTCATATTTTTTCCCAAGGAGCAGACATGATTTTGCTGATTCTAATAGGTATAATGATAACCGCCATCATCTATGGCGCTTTCTTTTTGCTGTTTAAATTAATTTGGGTTTTATGCAAAAAACCACACAATTTTTGGCCGCTGGTGCTGGCCGGAATTACTACGCTGGTTTTATATATAGCCTTGGTGCTGTCCGTTTACTATACCACCAAAAAATGGCTTTCTCCGTTTACTCCTATCTTGGAAGCCGTCTCTTCGCGCAGCGAACCCGTATTTGGAGAACACACCTATACAGACCCGAAGTACGGCTTTAGCATCACGCTTTATAACGGAACAGTATTTAGTGATTGGATTCCATGGGAAGACAACCAGCTCCTGCTTGGCATAGATACCAATATTTTGGTGGATAAAAAAGCTAATCCTGCCGCCAGCAGTTCCCTTCCCATCACCCTTTACGCAATTGTCCGGAGTGAATTTGAAGAAGATATCCCCTTAACCGCAGAGGAAGCGCTAACGGCTATCATGTCCTACTCTTCGCAAATGGATTTTGATGGAGAAGTAGTCTGGGACATGTCCACTGTTGTTTCCGCAGGCCCTAATGCAACGGTTGCACAAGCAGAAGGCCTCATTTATAACTCCTCCTACCCGCAAGGAATACCTTTTGTGTACCAAAACGTAATCCAAGGAAACGTTCTTTACCACATCGTAGGAGGCAGCGTTCCGGAGCAGGAAGAAGTTTACAAGACGGTAAACAGTTTCCGCTTGCCCGGCGGCACCGCTATTAAGCCGGCGGCTGGCGTTATACCCACCCAATCCATGCGTCCCGTTTTGCCTCCGCCGTTAAAACAATAAATCATACGCAACGGCAAACGGACCGGCTTTTTCCAGCGCCCGGATAAACAATCCGGGCGCTGTTTTCTCTAGCAGAAACGCGTAATAATAGCCAATAATGTGACAGGGAACGGGTCATTCTGCACAAAAGTAACCGAAGGAAAATAACTATGGCTAGAGGGCAGAATCTTTATATAATCACGCGTTTGCAGGGGAGCGGCCTGCGCATAAGAAGCGGCTGGCTCTTGCAGCAAATGGTCCAAGGGACCGTCTCCCACTCCGGCTTCTCCGCCGCGGCTGTCCATCAATTTGAGCATTATCTGTATCGGGCGGCGTTTACGGTCTTGGGCGGTACCGTCAGTAAATGCATAATCCGGCGGCAGCGTCTGTAACGCCGACTGATACGGCAAACCGGCATGAGCCGTTGTCACCTCATGAGGCAAAACAATTTTGCCATTTGTTACCACCAACCCTTGCAGAGGACTTCCATCTGCCAACACACTGATGGTCCTGCCTTCCAAATGGGCCAGGCCGCCCACTTCCGTAAAACCTTCATCATTTTTTTTAGATACACTGCAATCCAAATATACTTGGTTTTCCACCGCCTTACTGGTCAAACGCGGCAGCAGACGCTCTATGGTGCGCACTCCGTCACGCTCAATCAGCAGCCAGGTTTCATCATATCCGCGGGAAGGAATGCTGCATACGCTCAAAAAGTTCCCCTGCGTCTGGTGTCTGCTCCAAGCCAAGACATCTTCTTCCGGCAAATACGTCAAAGAAAGCAGGCTGCCGTCAGTCAATACACACCAAATTAAATTATCCGGCTCTTGCTGATAGGACATTTCTTTAATTTCTTTATTGAAAAACAGATGCCGGGCCCTCAGCGTTAAATCCCGCCCGGTATAAGAATCGCTGTTATATTGATAATAAAAATCACGCAATACACTGCCGCGCGCTTGTACAAACAAAGTACGGTTACCCACCACAATGGGCGGCACCCGGTTGGCACCGCGCTCTCCCTCTTGGCGGATTTCTATATTATAGGGCGTCAAGGCCCCGCTGCTGCCCAAACTCCATTCGCTTCCGGCGGTAAATACCAACAACTTGGCCCCAACAGCCACCGAATTTATGGCGTTTAATTTCTTGCCGGAAAGCGTCAGGCTGATAGCATCAGAATCTTCCAATGTGCGCAAATACCCAAAATCTTCATATTCTCCCGTTTTAGAAAACCAAATCGTTTGGGGTTCTCTTTTGCTCCCAGCAAAACCCAGCCGGTCTTGATAAAAGAACACGCAAGAAGGATATCCCGCATCCGAGCTGAAGGACCCTTCGGACCAATCTGAAGTCCATTCTTCCTCCTCTCCCAAAAAACGCTCTATGCTTACCTGCATTTTGCGGGCATTGGCATAATTTTCCAATTTGACAATGCCTTCTTGATGGAAAGCATCAGCCTGCAGCACATATCCCATTTCACCAGAAATACCTTGACAGCGAATACGCAGAAAAGACATTTTGGCGGAAGCTTCCAAACTGCCCACCGTATTAAAATTCTCCTCATTTTGCGCTTTGCTGAAATGCTTTACCTTCTCCCACGTTTCATTATCCTGAGAAGATTCCAGCACAATTTCCCCATACCATTCCCCCGTCGTACGCAAGCGCCAATCACCGCCGCTTTTAATCACTTTGGAAATTCCTTGATAACTTAATGTGCCGCTTTCGGAAGCACTTTCCACCCGGTGGCGCAATGCAAACAAGCCTCCTACCTGCCCCGGGCGGAATGCATCAAAATCCGCCTCCAAATACCATTTAGTTTCCCCTTGGCTGATAATCTCTCCCGCATTGCAGCCGCCGCTCATCACCTGCGTCACTATCAGTTCCGGCGGCGCCACAATACCAGTGCGGTAATAAATAACCAGCTCAGAGCCGTTGTAATCGCCGCCCGTCTCTTTGGGCGATTCTATGCGCAATACCCCACCTTGATTATAAGCGTGGCAGCCGTCGCTGCTGCAATGGGCGTTAAATCCGTCAACCACGTCTTGTACATCAAATCCATAGCCATTGGGATTATAAAAATGTTCTCCGCGCCAAAAAGCTTGAATAAAATAGTTGGGATAATTCACTGGTAAAAAAGATATAGTAGCGCGCACGCCTTCCGAAACGACTGTATCATCTTGGCTGACAACACGCATCTTTTTTGCTTCATTTGTATTGGCCAGCATAAACGGTCCGTCTTTAATCGTCATGTCGGAAAGCATAAAATATCCGTCATCGCCGCGCACCAGTTTTTTGGGATAATAATTCGGGTGTACCAAAAACAACGTCTGCTCATACTGGACATAATGAATATCTTGCAAGTCATTTTCCCCGTAAGGGCATGAAATTTCATAAATATTTCCTTCATCAGTAAGCAACGTACCGGCCGGCGCATGCACCCGCATATACTGATGGCCCAACTCTAATACATATGCTTCTTCCTCCCCCAAAACAAAGGGAATGAGACGGGCGTTTTTATTTGTATATTTCGCGCTGGCTACAAACGCTGTACCTGGGCGGTTAGAAGCCCCCCCCTGCGGATGAAGTAAAAAATTGCAGGCCTGTTTGAGCCAAGAAGCGCTTCCTTGAGCCGCCGCTTGGGTATACAGATGAGGGCTAATCTCCCCACCGGCAAAATTGGTCTGTATTGCATGTATAGGCATAATCAGCGGGCCTCCACAAACGCACTGCGCCCGGAACGTATGTCAAAACGCTCACTCATATTGCTGCGGCGGGCTTCCTCTAAGGCCAAAGTATATTTCTCCAATACCATACGGGCCAAAGCGGTATCGGCGGTTAAAGCCACCGCCAAATCCGCTGCCAAGGCCAAAGAAAAGGCCTTGCAAAAAGCCGGATCAAATTGACTTTCATCGCAAACATCACGGGTATATTCGGCGCTGGCTTGCGCAATCGCAGAGAAAATAACCCGTGCATGCAAATCCGCATTAAAAGCCTCTTTAAAAGCCCCCGCCCGGCCATTTGGCCCCGGAGAAAATACTTTTCTCAAAAACAGACAATCCTGCGGGTAAGCATACATATAAGGCCATTCTTTTCCTCCGTCACCCGCCAGCAAAGCCAATGAAACCTGACTGCCCGCAAATGCCCAATTATGGGTACGGAGCACCTCTCTTTTTACCGGTTCATAAAATAAAGTACAACGGCGTGCTTTTTCATCTTCTTGTCCTAAAGAAGAAATAGGCTCTTGTCCTAAATGAGCCAACGCTATATTACATATATCAAGTTTTGATACCATTTTATGCTCCTATTTTAATTTATATTAAATTATAATTATTTTTTTATTTAAAATTAGAAAAATAAATTTAATATTATTTTTAAAAATTATTATTTTTTAAATATTTTTAAAATAAAACACGATTTTAATAAAACAAAAAAATAATTTATTTTATTACCAAACAATTATGAGATTTTTGTTTGGTGGGGACACCAGAAAACCAAAAAATCTGCCCAAAAATGATATTTTAATAGGAGAAAGGCCAGATTGGAGGGCTTTTTTGTAGATATTTGGGCCAAA
Organism: uncultured Elusimicrobiales bacterium; assembly: GCA_944324115.1. GTDB lineage: Bacteria > Elusimicrobiota > Elusimicrobia > Elusimicrobiales > Elusimicrobiaceae > Avelusimicrobium. The sequence goes on along the minus strand of CALUVB010000003.1, from coordinate 208,975 downwards.
AATAGCCCTTAAATCGATTTTTGGGCAGTAGGTCTATATTCTTTACGTTAGAAAAGCAATAAACTCTTTCTTAAAAACAATCTTTCGTTTAAAATCTATTTCCCAAAGGGCAAGGATCCCCAAAGCTCAAGGCCACAAGAAATCTTATCTTCCTTCTCAGCTTTTACCCGCCAGTTCAAGAGTAGTCCTTTCTCCCAATAAGGGATAAAAAGCGACAGGCATCTGCGCTTACTTGTGTCAATTCAATTGCATTTTTCCCACAATAAAAGATTGAAAGGGCCAAATCCTTGAGAAATACTCTTTATTCTTAAGAAAGGCAGGGCAAACGCATGTTAGAAATTACCCTATTGACAAATTACATTGCCCCGCTCTGATGTGTCAAACGTACGTCAGACATGTTTCCGCCTAATCTATCTCACTCTCCCCGCATTAAAGGATTGGGGCGCGGGCAGAAAGGAAACGCGCCCCGTAGGGTTATTAGGCTTCGTCGGTAATAAACAAAGAAATCTTACCGGCGCTAGCCATTCCGGAAACGGTATAATACCCGCGAATATAGCGCAAGGCCCCTTCCGGCAACACCATCTTAAACAAGGATTTGCCAGCTTTCAAATCAGCCAAAGCAAAAGAAACGCCCAACAGCTCATTTATTTGGCTGAAAGTAGAAGAATCTGACGTTTGTAAGCTGATCTTGAGACTCGTCAAGCCGACAAAATCTTCTTGCACTTGGGCCACCACCACCAAACGATGATGGGCGTCTGCGGCGGCGGTTTGGTCAATGGTATTTTCCGAAACAGCCGACGTGGTAATTGCTTGTTTTTCCGAAAGCACTAAAGTAGAATCAATCAACATATTTTCTCCTCATGACAGGAAGCAAAGGCTTCCCAGCCGGGGCCCTCCGTCACGGGCCCCGGGGTTTTCTCTTGGTTGCGCCGCCTACACTCTCGCGGCGCGCGGCCTGCAGGCCGCAGGGAACGGCAGCTATGTGCTCAACATATTCTGCCGCTGCAGATTAGGACACTACATCTTCCGTATCTTCAATGGCGTCGCAGATATGTACTGGGATTTCATTAAACGTCATCAACGGGCGCGAAGTAATCTGGTCCGGCGTGTACTGCACATTTTGTTTATTGCTGGTCAATTTGCGCAAAGCCGCCTTGACAGTGCGGTTCATATACCAGAAGGGTTTACCCAAGTTCAAACTTTGAATACGTTCCTCCAGTTCGCACATATTGTCAATTAAGCTGGCAGGTACATTTTTGACGTCAATATTGCAAATGCGCCCCGCATAGCGCCAATCCTGTACGGCAAGCCCCATTTTCCACTCAAAATATTCCTTATAAGCGGGGTATTCGTTGCCGTCAGAATCAATATGATTGACCAGCCCATGGTCCACGCGCTGGATACCGGCCTTGGAACCTTTGGGGAAGAAGGTAAACACTTTATCCGTATCCCATACCACCAAATAGATAGAAGAGTTTTGTCCGTCGGTTTCGCCGCCGGCGTCAATTACGTTGCGCGCGCTTTCCGCATCGGTCAGCGTATTATAACGCGCAGCCAAACCGGTAAAGCGTTCCGGCGTTTCTCCGGCGTTGCCGTAGATGAGATTGCGCGCCATGGTGTTAGACATGCCGGCAATAATCGCTTTGCTTTGTCCGGTACGCACAGACTGCAAGTTGCCTCCTTTTTCCGCAATCAGCTTATCCACCACAGAATAAGCAGACAGCGTGCCGTAATTTTCCACGACCACCTTAGTCGTGGCTTTGGCCGGCTCAATGCCTTGATAGGCGCGGCGCCATGTACCTTCGGGGATACCGGTGCGTACGGCGTATTCGTGCCCGCTGTCCAAGTTGCTTTCCGTTACCAACGCATCGCCGATAATGTCATTAGATTTGCTAAGCACTTCAGCGATGGCCAATTCCTGACCGGACTGGTCGAACTGTTTGGCATAGTCCATCAGGTTGTAATATTTATCTGCAATAATTGCCATAAAAATAATTCCTCTTGAATATAAATCCTCTCGGATAGAAAAAACACTTACTGCGCTTTTCCGTACAACGCCTCAGCAAAAGTCTTATCCGCTGCTGCGCGTATGCGGCCGCGAATAGAATGGTCTTCTGTGATTTGTTGGCTTATTTGATGAAACGTCTTTACCACGGTCGGATGATTTCCCAGCCCTGTAGCATCAAGCAACGTCCGCAACTCAGCCCCTCCAAAGCGCTCCGCAGCAGCCAAGGCGTCGGCTATTTTCTGTTTGTAATCCGGCCCAAGCAGCTGACGCGTTTGTTCAGTCCAACGCTGTAGAATTTGCTCCCGCGCATGCTGTTTTTGTCGGGTGGCTTCCGAGGCGGTTTTGCTCTCCCACTCCACCAACTTTTGTGCGGTTTGAGCAGGAAGTTTCAGTTCTGCTGCCAGTTTCTTAAACGCTGCGAAATTTTCTTCGTATCCGTTTAGTTCCTGGGGTAATTTCAAGTCTGGGTAATCCTCCTTGTTTGGAGACGTTTGAACAGGAAGATTTGCTTCCTCTGTTTCGTTCGGCCTATCGGCAGGAGGTTGTGTCTCCTGGCCGCTGGGCCCGGAGCGGACTGGCTCAGTCTGCTCCGTTGTTAAATCGGATAAGTCAATCTGCTGGGATATGGTAGTATGTTCTTCAGGCATTGTGCATTTCCTCACTTTGACGGTTGATTTCATTTTGCTGGGAAGTAACTTCAGACAAATATTCCGCCTGCATCTGCGCCAACAAAAGAGGCGAAATAGCCGCTATCTGTTCCTGCAAAAAAAGTCCTATGCTTTTCTGCCCACAATGAAAAGCCGTGGCGCACGGATCCCCAGGCACAAAACCATGTCCATTTACTTGGGCCGCCTGCAGCACACGCCACAACAGACGTCTGCCTTGCGGCAATTTTAAGACGGCGGCCAAATCAGCCGTATTCCGTTTTTCTATTGTTTTTTTCATCATATTTTCCTTGCTCAAATTAAGACCGGCCAACTCCCCGCCACGTTGCAGCAGCGGTTTCTGCTTTTATCCACACCGCACGCCGCGGCTGTTTCCGGCCGCCCCTTGCGATGTATCAGATCTGCAAAGCAGAGCATATGTTCGTAAAAAATGGAACTTCTATCCGTTGGTTTTTGGCTCGGCTTTGGGTCAGGGGAAAACGTCCGGTTCGTTTTCCCCCGCCTCTGCGTGGGGGCGTACGCTAATTTCAGACCACCCCGCCAGCGCAGCTTTTTCTAAAACCAAATCACGGACAAACGTTTATTTTCCTCAAGAGGAAAGCAGTCTTTCCCGATTTTCACAAGAGAGGGTTCCTCTTTTTTCAACAACATGTACGCTGGCGCGTTAGGCGGTCTTGGACTGGGCAGCCGCCTGTATTTGCAACAGTTGTTCGCGTTGGGAACGGATTTGTTGGGTTTCTTCTTCTGAGCGGAGCACGCGGGGAGAAACGCCCAACATATCCAGCCCTTCCTCTAAAGCGGCATCAAAATTAATTTTGTCCAACACATGCGGGTTGCCCTGGGCCAAATTGCTGGTAAAAGCAATTCCCTGCTGCAAAGCCGCCATACCGCTTTGTTTTTGCGCTTGCGCAATCAAAGAGACATATTGCACTTTCATATCTTCTCCTTGAATGTCCAAAGGTGGCAGCGGCACGACACCGCGACGGAACATGATGTCAAATGTCCGTTCAATCAGCGGATCAAGCAATTCATTTTTCAGCCGTTCCAATACCGGCCCCAATACCAACATTTTTTCTTGATGACGTTCAGCCACTTCCGTAGCCGTCATATTGCTGAAATTTTGTGTACTGAGCATTAAAAACACATCTGCAAAAAATTGCCCTTTGATTGTTTGCTTTACACGCTCTATGCTCTGCTCCAATGCATTTAAATCCACTGGTACTTGATAAGCGGGTTTTACCGCGCCTTCGGCCCCGCTGCCGCTGTAACGGGTCAACCCGCCAGGCAAGAGATTTACCTCCCCCTGCACATTGGCGGAAACCATCATAGGGGGATTGGTATTTTTATCTAAAGCAACTAATTTTGTTTTTTGCATTTTCTGCAGCATTTTCACATCGCCCAAAGCTTTCCACCCCGGTCCCCGCCCATACACATCGCAGCTGTTGCGTACTTCCCAGCGGGCCGCAATGACCGGGAATTGCCGATACCCGCCTTTTCTAAGCAGCTGCCCCTGGGGCGTAAAATAAGCAGAAACATAAGGCATATGCGCCCAATCCAGCTTCCGTTCATCTGCCTGCGGATTAGGCAAAATAACGTGCAGCACTTTCTGCCAGCCGCCGCGGTTTTCTTCCGCAGCCAAGCGAAGAGAAGGCGGCAGCATTTCAAGCCCAAATTGACTGGCCAGCTGGCCGGGCGTCAGCCAAAATTCCCTTCCGAAACTGTTTACACGACCACTCTCATCACAATCCAATACATATTCCCCTGCAGTAAATGCGCGGCAGGACACCACACGTTCCGGGTCTTCTTCCAATAAAAATGCGGCTGTGCCAAAGACGGAAATTTCCTGATAGAAACTATGCAGCGTGTTGTAAACATTAGAACGGGCAAACACTTCTTCCATGCGCCGGCGCACTTCATGCAGCCAGGTGCGCACGCCTTGTTGTTTCATCAATTTTTCATTACTCAGAGACAATTCAAACCAACTGCGGCTGGGGCTGGTTAACCCAGACACCATGCCCGCGCTGAGCACTTCTACTGCAAGCAGCGGGTCGGAATCAATTAACGCGCGGTGGTCTATTTTACGCCCGTCAGATGGACGGTCCCCTTCAAAAAAACCGCGGGTGGGCGCAATATATTTAGCCAATTCTTTCCAACTGTTTTTCCAATCCTGCGCTTGAGATTTCATATCTTCGTAACGGGTGCGGAAAAACTCCGTCTCTTGTATATTTTTTGAGTTCATAAATCACCTGTATTTTAATTTTTACGTCTTATCCAATAAAAAAAGGAAATAGGCTCTAAATTTATTAAAATATAAGCAGAAAGTATAGAAAAGGCTTCTTCGTTCAATAGACCATAAGGAGTTTACTTATGCGTATTGGCTTGCTTGTAGCAGCTGCTGTGGTGTTTTTTCCGGGATTTTACTTCTTTGCCATCTCTGCGGTAAATTTGGGCCATGCAGAACAACATTGGTGGTCATTTGCTGCGGCGGCAATAGCCTCTGGGCTGACCTTGCTATTTATAGGACTATTGGCTCTTTTGATGTTAGCAATCGGACTGTAAACGATTTTTGGAGAATTTGCTCTTACACCCCGACGGAGCGCCTTCAAGATACAGCGGTACGATTTTGGCAAATGAGGGCCGCTTTTGCACGTTGCCGCACACAGAATTGCTTTTATGGATACCGCTTATAACGCACAACATCAAACAAGAAGAATGGAGAAATCCGGCAGAATATACCAAACGAAAGCAGGAGCCAGCCACAAAGCAATTATAGCATAAATTGTAAGTTTTGTCAATATTTAATGTTAGTATTTTGATATTTTCACTTCTAAAAAAATAATTTTATTTGTTAGCAAATGAAATATAAAAGAAAGTTCAAATTCATTTTCCCCTTTTCCCAAAACAAGTTGTTGCTCTGCTTATTATCCTACAAAAATGGATTTAAGCATCATGGCTTCAAAGCAAGCTTTGGAGCGTGAAGCGCAAACAAACTCGCAACACTAAGCCTTGCGCCATCTTGAGAAAAACAAGCCGTCTTAAGGAAAACAGGCCGTCTTGAGGGAATAGCACGTCTTGCTAAACTACAAACTATTGTCAGTTATGCAAAGGCGCTTACAACACATCATACTCCGTACGTGCAAAATTGACGCCGGACAATCCCCCTTTACGAACGGGGAGAGCAAATGTCAGCGCCAGCGCATCAGCCAAATCCGGGCTATGCCCGCAACGCGCTTTCAACTCCTCTTTGCTTTCCAATTTCAAACGCCCCGCCGCATCAAAGCTGTAGCGTACACCGCACAAATCGGCTTTCAACTCCGGCACGGGAGGCAGTGCGCCCCCTGCTTGCAGCCACGCCAGCAAGTCCCCCCACATTTCAGCCCGTTTATTGGCATATTGTCCTGCTTTCAAAGCGGCAGAACCAAAAGGTATTTCTGTGACGGAAAAACCCAATTGGCGCAACCGGTCAATTACGCCTCCCCCACAGCCGGCATCTATAAATACCGCATCCGGCCGAAAAGATTCTATAGCTTGAGCCGTATGGGAGGCCAAAGTCATATGGTCCGTCTTACTGAATATTTCCGGAGAAAACGCTTGCAATCCCTGCCTCTTAAAAATCACACTTCGGTCCGCGCCAAAACGGGCCGGGTCTACCCCTATAATCCTAGGCGCGTGAGCCGTTTCCGCCGTACCATACCGCCGCGCACAGGCTTGTGCCACCAGCGAAGAGGAGATCAGCACATCTTCCGCATCTGCCGTAAAATCACACAAATATTCCTGGCGGAACAAATGCGCCGGGGTATGACGGCGTATTTCTTCCAATTCCGAAGCGGATATTACCCCGGTTTCATCAGCTGGGAACACGCCGCACCACCAATTTGCACTGTCTTCCTGAGCGGCCTTGTGGGCATAATTGTATAATTCATAAAATTGATTTTGCCCTTTTGGAGTACCCGTAAACAAAGCCCACCCATCACGCGAAAGCAACATAGGACGTACAATTTCATCAAATACGCCAGCTTTAATCTGGGCATATTCATCTAATACAACCCCGTCGGCATATGTACCGCGCAACGCATCTGGATTGTCCGCCCCCAACAACCATATTTTGGCTCCGTTGGGCAGCTGGACACAGAGTTCCGTCTCTGCTATTTTGATGCCCGGCAGCGGAGCGGAAAAACGTTTTATATAATCCCAAGCAATTAGCTTGGTCTGTTTTAGGAAAGGAGCAATATAAAAATAACGCCCGGCGCTACGTTGACACAATAAGGCACTTTTAAGCAAATGATTAACTGCACAGACCGTTTTCCCCATTTGTCTGTGTGTCACCAACACGCAAAAGCGATGGCTTTCCAATGCTTGATGAATTAAGGTTTGAGGATAACGCGGCTTGTAGGGAATGACAACCGCAGCGGTTTTTCGTTTCATTCTTTCTCCCACCGTACCACAACGGAAAGAGGCGCAGGGGAAGATTCGTTTTTGCCGTCGCTCCAACCTAAAATATTTTTAGCCGTAAACATGGCAAAGGAAGCCGAATAATTTCCCCGCAAACTATTTTGTATGAGAATGTCTCCTTGCAAATCACGCGCCTTTTTGGCTGCTTCGGCAAAGTCCGGATATTCTTCCTCCCATTGAAGCAATACGGATTGTGTAACACCCAAACTGCGCGCAAAAGCAGCAAAAGTGGGCAGTTCTGCTGCCGTTTCAAGCAAGCTTACGGAACCGTCTTTCTTTAGCACTTCCGTTACTTTAAACGGAGCCACATCAAAAAATGCCAACAGTTGCTCGCTGTATTTCTGTTGATAAGGCACAGGCTCAACGACAAGTTTTTTGGAAGCGGATTTGGGGCTTCTGGAGCGGGATTTGACGGAGGAATGCCCGCTGCGTCTTACCCCTTCATTTAAAGCCGTCTGGGAGGCATTCTTAGGCGCGCAAAGCGGTTTTTCCGTATCACAGGCAGAGCCGCAACGGGCTTTATTTGGGTGCCGCTTTGTGTTGCGGTCTTGATTTTCCATATCGGCAGCAGGCAGTAAGCCGGCCGATAAAGCAGGTTTCTTATTCATAAACTCCTAATAGGAAAACGAATGCAATGTTATACACACTGCAACAAGAAGGCAAATAATGTGGAAAGGATAAAAAAATACAAACAGAAGATTGTTTGTATTTTTATATTATAGCAAATTAAGTAGATTTTGTCAAACAAGCAGCTCTTTTACAGAGAGGCAACACAGGAAAAACTATAGAAAAAGAGGATTGCCTCTTACCCTTTGCCGAAAAGCTGAATTGGCAGTACACAAGGCCTCTGCCCGAAGAAAGGCAGGGGACATTCACCCCAAAACCGTCAGTTGCCGCTAAAACGTCAAACAGAATAGCACCAGAAAACCTCTTTCCCTTTGCCGAAAAGCTGAATTGGCAATACACAAGGCCTCTGCCCTAAGACAAAAAACTTTCAACACCCAAAAGAATATTTTCCGGCAGGGAGCAGCTTCCATTTATCTCCGATTCTCTACCCGACTAAAAGCGGACTGAGACGCTCCTTCAAAAGTACTATTAGACATATACAAAGAAAAGACAGCAAGGATTGATAAAAAGCGGTTTGAGAAAGATTTTACATGACCAAAGAGAACAACAAACTGATTCATTATCAGACAGCCAGAAAAGCAGGAAACCGGCTTTACTATCCTTTCATACCATTACCCCATGGCCCAAACACCCCGCCTATACATTTAAACGGGGAAAATTCCTTTAAGAGAAGCATGAGTAAACGTATTAACGGATAGTGTCGGCCCACCGCCAAAAGGCGTCTTCAAAATTGGCAGCGCTATTATAGCGGTAAGAACGCGCCATTGCTTTTTCAGCAGAGTAAGGCTGATAAACAGGTTTCCCATTCTTATCTTTGGCGGGGAACCCTGTACGCGGATCACGCACTTGTTCCCCTTGGGCCATCAAACGGGTAAACTGTTCAAATTGCATACGGTTGGAAGGAGAAACCGACCCGGCAGGATTTAACAAAAAACGCACCATGGCATATGCTTGAAAATACCAATCCTGCGTTTTGCCACGCCCTTCCATGGAAGCCAAAGAACCTTCCTGCATAAATTCATCAAATGGCATAAAATATACAGGCTGACTTTTTGCTTTGTCCGACGAGAAAGAACGCGCCGAACTAAACATATTGCTGGAAGAAAAGTTAGCCAGCTGCGTCTCTTTGCTGCGTTGAAAATTAATCTTTTTCAAATCCTGTCCCCAAGGACCGCCTTTGGTGCCGCTGTAAGCTTGGTCCTCCATATAGACAGCCAAGCCTTCATCAAGCCAGGCCGGTGTCATCAAACGCCCCGTTTTATATTTATCAAAAAATTTCTGCGTAAAGATATGCACCAATTCATGCGTAAACACTTCTTTTAAGTCTTGCTGTTTACCCGGCTCATCATATACGACAATCTCGCCTCTGGTCGGGTAAGCCAGCGCCCGGGTCCAGGCCTGGGCATTGGGTTCATGTTTCAAATAACTGTTGTGGTCTTGGTAAACAAACACGCGCACCTTATCAGACATCATCCACGGAATATTGCGCCGCAACGTAGCATAGGCCGACTCAAAAATCATGCCCATGTTAGAGGAACTGATTCCTTTGTCTCGTTTTTGGGTATAAATTGTAAAATGCGTCGTGGAAGAAGGCACCCAAGTCACACCGGGGCGAAATTCATTCGGGTTATATTTTCGGTTGGCATTTACCGGCGCCGTATGAATAGTTGCAGAAGCGGCAGGCGGAATGAAACGCCCGGAAGCAGCCTCATCTTTCGCCTGGCGCATCATACGGGCCGCGTAATCTAATTCTTCTTGTGCAATCGCTTCTTGAGACGCTTGTTCCGCTTCAGCCGCCGTACCGGCAGCCGGCGTTTCTTCCGGAGCAGAGGCTCTTTCTCCGGCTAAAAGGCCATTATGTGTCTCTATCTCTATTTCCGTCGGAGTAGGGGTAGAAGCGGCTGTCGCCGTTTTCTGTTGCGTTTGCACCGCAGATGCAGTGGAAACCGTACGGGAAGATTTGCTGCGGCGTACCTGCTTTTGGGACACAGCGCCCGTCTTTTGTGTGGCGGCCGTTTGCTGCTTGCTTGCCGTCTGTTGTTTAGTTGCCGTTTGAGAAGAAGCAGCCGTCTCTGCAGCTACAGAGCTGGCCGTTGTCCCCAGTACATTAGAATTTTTGGTGGATTGTTTAAGCAAATCTATACCGGCGGCAGGCGCTTCTACGGAATCTATGGACTGCGCAGAAGACGCCCCATAACTAACTGTTTGAGCGGACAGCACGCTGCAAACAAAAAACAGCACCAAAACTGTATAAAAAATATTTTTCATCAATCCACCATTTTTGGTTTATAAATTTTCCGATCCTTGCACTATTTCATACGCAATCTGCCACATCTCGCCCCCGTTGGCTTGGGTGTCTTGCACAAAAGAGGCTTCCACAATATAAGGGTCTCCCCCGTAAGGGTTATTAATGGTACAGGTATATGTTTCTCTTATATCATCGGTAGGGCAAACATCTGCTTCTTCGCCTTCTCCCGTGCAATACATATAGGGTTTATTATTAGTATTACCTACCCCTTTTAAATCACGGCGAAACGCATCTGGCGTTTTTTTGGCCCACAAGGAATTCACCTCCGCCATACACGCCTGTATCAAGATTTGGGCTGACACGGAACGACGAGTGTGCCGCGCAGATGTGGTGCGTGAAAAAGACGCCCGCAACAGCATCGTAGCGATACCCGCCAAAATGACTGTAATCAGCAAAACTTGCATTAAAGCCGCCCCTTTTTTATTTAATCGCATAAATCCCTCTTAATATCCCATAGGCATAGCAAACGTTTCTTCTATAACTTCATTGACAATAGGTGTACTGTCCAATTCCGTAATCAATTTCACCGTCAGCAGGCTGCTCAGCGCGCTGCGGCTCATCGTATCCACCGCAAACAACGGCACGGGGTAATCCCCCGATATATACTTCACATTATTTAAAAGCAAATTATCCGCCGAAAAGTTTTTGCAAGCGGTATTTCCGGTAGAATATGGCTCATCTTCTTCTAAACGATAAATCTTGCCGTCGCGGGTGGCTCCCGAAGGGACAATGTCATTGGTATTCGTACCGCATACAAAACAATAGGTTACATATTTCCCGTCATAAGTGACAGTATTGCCATCGGAATCCGTTACAGAGCGCACCACCACATTATCCTCTCTGTCTACATTCTGCGCCAACTGCAACAGCGCCACACCGGAGGAAGAGCAAGACGCCGCCCCCGACACATAATCCACACGGGTAGCACGGGTCAAATCCGCTCTTAATGTACGCACGAACAAAGACAAATTGTTGCGCAGCATAATACGGCTGCGTCCTACACCGGATTCCCGCGCAGCGGCGCGGGTCAATGCCGCCAGAGACACGCCTATTAATCCTACAATCATTACAGCCAACAAAATCTCCGTCAGCGTAAACCCACGGCGGGCGTTGCGGCCATATATTTTACACCAGTTTCTCTGTTTCATAACGTAAACCCATTACACACGATATTAAATTTTATTCGTCGTGCCGCCCGGCCAGACAAATCGGCTCCGGCGTCGTCTCCATACTCATCTTTTGCCTGTATCTGGTCCACTTCGCGCACTCCCATATCATTGCCCGGCAGCGCCATATCTACACTGTCCACCGTATAGGTAAAAGAAGAATTGGCCCCATCGCAAATAGGCGGCAACAAGCAAGAAATGTCATGGGTTGTATCCTCAGCTAAAATATTGTCTGTGTTCTGATTTCCGCACAACCCTTCTTTTACATCATCGTGAATACCTTCTATAGCGTCTAAGCTGACAGTATCCGGATAAACATATACCTGCAACTTTTGGGCAGCGCGCTCCACCGCCAGAGCCATTTCTTCATACACATCTGGCTGTGAAGATTTACGCGAAATAGAAAGCAATACAGCAAACGTACCCGTAGCCACCAACGCCAACAGTGTCAGGGCAATCAATCCTTCCAAAATGGTAACCCCTTTTTTATTTGCTAAAAACTTTTTCATATAGGCCTCTTACTCCAAATTGTCCAACACCTGCATATCCGTACCGACAGACATCAAGTAGTCCCCTTGATATTTGGCCCCTGCCCGGTTATCAGCTGCCACGGCGGCGGCATACACCGTAGAGCTGTCATTGCCGCCTAAGGCAACACAAGGCGTTGTGCCAGCCGGATTGTCAGTGGTCCCACAAATAAAAAATTTATACGGTACATCAAAATCTTTCCAATCCAAAAAACCACACACAAACAGCTGTTTCACATCGCTGTCTTGGCTGCGGCCTGGAATACCGCTGGCAGCTATGTCTTGGCAGCTGTCTGAATAACTCTTTAAATCATCTATCACAAAAGAACCTTGCACCCGAGAACCTTTGGTATATTGATAAAAAGAACGGTTCGCTTCGGCCAACTTTCGCAAAGCTCCTTTGGCGCGGGAATTATAGATATCATAACGTACGCTACGGATAGCCGGTACAGCAAAGCTGACCACCAAAGCAATCACCAAAAGTACAAACAAAATTTCCATCAGCGTAAACCCTTTTTTCATACTTTCCCCTTTTACGGATTTTCTTTGCCGCCCAGAGAGGCATAATAGCAATATGTATAACTTTTATATTTTGAAGGCAAAGAAGCCCCGCTGCGCACCTGCACACAGGCCACCGGTTTCTCTGAAGAATACGTCTTGCAGGGAGCAGATGTCCTGTTGTGGCATATATAATATTGGAAATATTCGCTGTCCCAAGGGCCGTTTTCCAAATAATCACAATTAATCAATACTTGCGGATTATAAGAAGATAAATGCTGCGCCCCAAAACGCAAAGGACATTCGCTTGACACGACATTAGTTACGGGCGTATTGCTGAACTGGACCCAAGAATAATCCAAATTCAACCGCTGGACAGCCGCCGCCAAGCGGTCCGCATTCGCTTTAGCCTCAGCCCAACGCGTCTCCGCCACTCCGTTACGATAAGAAGTAGTAGCAAAAATCACCAACATACCAATAATGGTGGCCGCCACCAACAATTCTACCAAGGTGAACCCTTTTTGCCCAGCAACGGATAGAATTTTTTTTACCATACTGATCCCCTCTTTTCTCCCTACTTAATTATGGTACAGGTTTCCGCTTTTGTCAATATAAGCACATCTGTAATCCGACACAGAAGCATCGCTGTCATACATACAGGCCACGCCCGTACCGGAACAGCCACTGCAGCTGGCCGTGCCGGTCAAACTAATTTTATAGGAATATCCTTGAAACGTAGAACCGGAAAAAGGGATTTCCGTCAAATAATCATTACACTGCAGGAACACTTTGACATCTTCCGCCGGGTCAGACGGACATTCTGTCCAAGTAGCATTGGAAGTAAAATTACTTGAAAAGACTAGACTGGGATATTGCTCATGCAGCATACGCGCCGCATTTCCCATCTCCATCAACACTCCTAAGGCAGACATATAGCGGTTGCGTTCCTGTGCTTTGCGGTAAGCCGGCACCGCAGCCATGGTGACCAGCACCGCAATCAACACCACAATCATCACTTCCAATAAGGTAAACCCTTTCCGCCCAGCCAAAACGCGGCGCTCTCCCATTCGGCTCATATTCTTCCCCCTCCTTATTGACCGCCGATCTGAGACAGCTTGAAAATCGGCAAGAAGATGGACGCCACGACGATACCAATCAAAACACCGACGCCGACCACCAAAATAGGGTCAATAACCGCAGAGAAACGAGCAATAAACTGATCCACATTATCGGAATAGAACTTAGACAGCGTGGCGATAATGCCGGGCAATTTACCTGATTCTTCACCCATCAGCATCATTTCCGTCATTAACCCCGGGAAAACGCCCGCCGCACGGAATGAATCGGAAATAGAACGCCCCGCCGCCACATCTGCTTTTGCAATACGCAATGCGTTTTGAATAATAACGTTGGTATTAAAGGATTCTTCCAACACAGCAATAGCGTTCAAAATCGTAACACCGCTGCGCAGCAAAGTCGCCAACGTGGTCAACATGCGGGAATAGTAAATATTTCGCAAAAAATTGCCAAATAACGGTATGGAAAGCAAGAACGAGTGCCACCGTTTGCGGCCTTCCGGCGTTTTGATGTAAAAACGGAAAGCAAAAAACAACAACACTGCCCCCACTATCAGCAAAATACCATGATTGACAAAAAAGCCTGACACGGCTAACACCAAAACCGTAATCATAGGAAGCTCTATGTTGAAATCTTTAAAGATTTGGGCAAAAGTAGGCACAATACCCAAAATAAAGTAAATCAATACGCCCACCGAAGCTACCAGCAAAATGGCTGGATAGGTAACAGCCGTAATAATTTTGCTTTTCATGGATTCCTGCGTCTTAATATACAAAGCAATTTGCCCTAATGTCTCAGCCAACTGGCCGCCCACCTCGCCGGCCTGCACTAATGAAAGCCAAATGTTATTGAATGTTTTAGGGTGACGTGCCAAAGCCGAATGCAAAGAATTACCGCCGGCAATATCTTTGGCCACTTGATTAAGCACCTCTCCTAAACGCGGGTTAGACGAGTATTCACTCAACAATGAAATAGCCCGCACCAACGGCACGCCGCCGGCAATCAGCGTAGAAAGCTGCTCAGCAAAAAAGGCCAACACATGCCCCGGCACTTTTCCGCCCACTTTCTTGCGGCCCGCCGTCTTACCAAACAGCGTAGAACCGGCCCCTTCGCGCACTTCCAGAATAATAAATCCTTTATTCTGCAGCGCAAAAATAACACGCTCGCGGCTTTCGGCGTTAATGCTGCCTTTAAGCGTTTTGCCTGATCCGTCTTTCACCACATAACTGTATTTTTGCATAAAACCCCTTTAATCCTCTGTAGTGACACTCAATATTTCTTCCACGGTGGTCAACCCTTTTACTACTTTGCGCCAGCCGTTACCGCGCAGATTTAATGCACCGCTGCGGTCCATTGCTTTACGCATTTCCAACAAATCCTGCGTTTTGTAAATAATATTACGAACTTCTTCATTAATACGGTACACCTCGTAAATGGCGCGCCGGCCCATGAAACCAGTCCCCACGCATTTAGGGCAACCCACTGATTTATAAAAAGTCCAAGTCCCCACTTCTCTGGGATTAAAATGACCTTCATTAATAATTTTAGCCACCGTAGCGGGATCCGGCTGATAAGGCACCTTGCAATAAGGACAAAGTATACGCACCAAACGCTGGGCCGCCACCAACGCCAAAGAGCTGGAAAGCAAAAACGGCTCCATGCCCATATCAATCAAACGGGGAATAGCACCCAACGCATCGTTGGTGTGCAAGGTGGAAAGCACCAAGTGACCCGTCAGAGCGGCTTTTAAGCACGCTTCCGCCGTTTCATTATCGCGCACCTCCCCCACCAGAATAACATCTGGGTCCTGACGCAAGAAAGAACGCAGCCCCGCGGCAAACGTAAGCCCAATTTGCGGCTTCACCTGAACTTGGCTGATACCCGCCAGTTTGTATTCCACCGGGTCTTCCAAAGTCATAAAATTTAATTCCGGCGTACGAATGGTAGTCAATACCGCGTTGAGCGTGGTAGATTTACCCGAACCGGTAGGCCCTGTCAAGAAAATCAAGCCGTGCGGTAAATGGGAAGCTTCCAAAAATGCTTTTTTCTGTTCCGGCTCAAACCCCAGTTTATCTACGTTCATTTCTCCTGTACCGCGGTCCAAAATACGAAGCACCAGCTTCTCCCCGTACACGGCCGGGCAGACAGAAACACGGACTTCAATGTTGCGGTTTTGGTATTTGATACTGAAGCTTCCGTCTTGCGGCAAACGTTTTTCAGCGATATCCAATTTAGATAAAATTTTAATACGAGAAATAATAGCCGCCACGGAATCCTTAGTAGGCGGTGTACGTTCATACAAAGAGCCGTCTATGCGGAAACGCAGGCTGACGCGCTCGTCAAACATTTCCAAATGAATATCTGAAGTACGTTCTGAAATAGCCTGTTTTAAAATAGCGTTTACCAACTTAATGTATTGGGAACTGGAAGCGGAAGCTTTATCCAAGTCCAAGCTGCCGGCTTCCACTTGAACATCTTCATCAGACGGTGCGCCGGTATCTTTTGCTTCCCCCGTTTCTTTGACCACTTCATCAAGCAGGTTCTTGTGCCCGTAAAAAGAATCCACCACCGCCAAAATTTGACTCTTACTGGCTATAAACACCTGCACTTCTTTTCCCGCCATCATGCGGATATTGTCAATCAGAAACAGGTTGGAAGGATCATAAAGCGCCACCGCCAATTCATTATCCTCAATAAACAGCGGTATAACTAGATTTTCACGCGCAAATTTCTCCGGAATCAGCTTATGCAAATCCTGATCTTTTTCCGGAATCAAAATACCATTTTCCTTAGAAGCGTAAGGGAGGGAAAAATGTTTGGCCAACGCCGATGTTACCTGCTCTTCCGTAGCAAAACCAAACAATACGATCGCCTCGGCCAAGGTGGTGTTATTTTGGCGCGCATATAATTCGGCCCGCTTGAGCTGCTCCGCATTAATGGTGCCTTGTTCCACTAAAATTTCGCTTATTTCTTTCGCCATTTTTTCTTCCTTTACGCTCTTATAGCATTTTTTGCCGCTTGCCCCCTTTTAGTAAACAAAAGGGGGCAAGCAAAAACCTTCAGCAGGCCCGCTCTTTATTCTGCCAAAATAGTCGGCGTAATAAAGATGACCAAGTCCGTCGTATTTTTAGAGGTGCTGCGGCTGGTAAAGAGCCAACCCAATATGGGAATATCACCCAACAGAGGCACCTTGCGGGTCTGGTCCGTCTCGCGGGAAGTCAACAGACCGCCAATTACTACCGTCTGCCCGTTTTTCACACGCACCAAGGTAGAAGCGGCGCGGGTAGTGGTATCTTTGGTATTGTCAAAGCCGGAGCTGACCAAGTCAGAATACGAAGGCTGTACATACAAGGTAACATATCCTTCCCGGTTTACCTGCGGGGTCACCTGTAACGTCAAGCCGACGCGTTTTCTTTCAGCACCCGCTACCGTCAGCGTATTATCACCGCCGCCGGATTGAGACTGCGTGAAACCTACCGTAGCATCTGTGGAGGTGGTAATCGTAGCGGTTTTATTATTAAGGGTTACCACTTTAGGTTTACCCAAATATTTCGCTTCGCCGCGGGTCAACAAGCTCTTCAAGATAATTTTGAATGCGGTAAAATCAAGTACGCCACCTTCACTTTCGTTATCACTGGAAGACGAAGATGAAGAAGAACTGCTGGAAGAACCGGAGCTGTCTCCGTTCAAATCTTCATTGCTGGGGAAAATCCAATCCCACCCGCTCAGCTTGGTAGTGCCGTCTGTGGCATAACCGCGCAAATATTCGGAAGTAATTTCACGTTTCGGGCCGGAGAAAGACACCAGCGTACCATCAGTCCCGCCGTATTCAAAGCCCAACGTCAAACCGCTGGTTTTGCTTACTTCCACGATTTGCGCTTCAATCAAAATCTGGGGCGGTTTAATATCCAATTCCGCCAAAATATTTTCAATTTGGGGGAATACTTCCGCCACATCGGTAATGATGAGTTTATTCGTTCTAGGATCAACCGCAATGCGCCCCACAGGAGAAAGCATGCTTTTAACAATGCCGATAATTTCAGCCGTACCGGAATATGCGTCTCCGCCCGTGTTAGAGCTGCCGGTGGAAGAACTGTCTGAATAAGAAGATGAGCTGCTTCCTAAGCTAGACCCTGTAGTGGAAACGTCTTGCGGCATAATGCTGTTGAGCTCGCTGGAAGGAGAGCCGATAGCCTGCAAGGAAATATAGCTGAGCGTATAAATCTTGGTAATCGTATCCGGCGCGTCGTTGGAGCGTTTGGTAACAACATAGCTGTCGCTCTTTCCGATGCGCTGGTATGTTAAACCATGCACGCGCAGCAACGTATCCAACGCTTCTCGGACCGTTACTTTTGTAAGCGAGGCCGTCACTTTTTTATTGGCGAACTCTTCGCTCATGATAAAGTTAATGCCGGCCTGGGTGGTAATACTGTTTAAGAAAGCAGATATGGGCACATTGGATACGCGAATAGACACTTTGCGCTCCAACGGAGAAGCCACTTCCGTTTCCTTATACAACTCAGGTTCCCCGGATAACTTTATGGTTTCCTCGGCCATAATGGTGGTGGCTTCCGCCACGGAATTCTGCGCCATAGCAGGTGCAGCTACGGCAGCCGCCATCAATAAAGCCAGAAAAACTCCTAACCGATGTTTCATCTATCCTCCTGTATGCAAACAATAAATGATTTTTACTTCAATTCTACTCTTTTTGTAAACTGTTGACCTTTATACGTAAATACCACCGCATCAGGTTGTATGCTGACTATACGGGCCCCCAGTACGCTTTGGCCTACGGAATAAATTTTATTCCCGATAAATGCTTCTTGGCCAATAATACCGTTTACCCGTATTTTACCGCGCACTTCACGAGACGGATCACGCAAACGCTCCAACTCCAGCTGGCGTTGGCGCTCCAGCTCAGCCAAGCGGCGTCTTTCTTCATCTATCTTACGCTGACGCTCCGCTTCCAACGCGCGCAGCCGCTCTTCCTCCCGGTGTTTTAACAACAAAGTGTCATCTGGGGAAAGCGTCGGGTCCCGGTCCGTCGACGGATTATACTCTACTAACGAACCTTTTTTAGCAGCCGTTTTGGCAGCGGCAGGAGCCGCAGAAAGGGCTGCCTTCTGTGCTGAAGCTGCCGCAGGCACTGCCGGAGCGGAAGACGCCGGCTGCGCGGCAACAGCGGCGCCCGCCGGAGAAGCCGCCTGCGCCATCAAATTCTCCACTTCAATTTTTTCCGTATTTACGGTAGCCGCAGCGGCTGTCTCTGCTGCAACGGCAGCTTTAGCTCGAGAAACTTGCTTTTCAGCGGCTTTTGCAGCCGCGGCAGGAGCTTTCTTAGCACTTGCCCGTCTGGAAGCAGCCGCTTGCCTGCGGGGTTGGGCCGCAGGTTTGGCAGGGACCGCTTTTTGCGTAACCGCCGCCTCAGCCGGTATGGCTGGTTCACTTTCCACCGGCAACATTAAATCAGGCACGGCAGGAGCCAACTCTGAGTCCGCTTGACTCATTTGAAAAGAAAAGCACAGCAACAAGGCCAGCCAAAAACGATTGCTCATCATTTCTTCCCCCCTGCCGCATCTTTAAACATTTTGGCGGCAATTTTTTCTTTCGGGAAAATAGTATTTATACGGATAGTAATAGTATTCTGTCCCAAATTTTCTGTACTTTTTGCCAACGAAAAATCAGATACCCGCAAATATTCTTCCCTATTTTCTACATTCGCCAACAACTTGCCAAATTCAGCAAAAGAGGTCTCCAATGTCACCGGAATAGAAGCTACCGTATAGGTGGAATTGGAATTATCTTCCGTCTGGGAACCCAGCTTTGGCGTGATATTGGCGTCACGGAATATAGATACCGTCTGCAAAAGCAACCAGTCGTTTTTTGTAGATAAGTCCGGGAAACGCGGCTCCAAATCCAATAATTTTTGTTTGCTGGCCATATATTCCTGTTCATTGGTTTGTTGGGCCTGCACCGCATCTATTTGCCCCCGGATATTGGACATTTTATCCTGTAAGGCCGTATTTAAATAACGGTACGCCAAAAAAACCAAAATAATGGCCACGAACTGCTTGAGGAATAATTTATAATTCCCCTCTTCCATTACCAACTTGATATCATTAAACCCTTTTTTCAGCGATTCTATCAGCTTATTGGGAATTTTCACAGGTGCCTTCATCTGGAAGACCCTCCTTTGGCGCAAGTAAACGTAAACGAAGTCTGCAAGCCACTGTTGGTATCTACCCGCTTGGTAGAAGCAGTTTGAGCTCCAGTAGCCAAATCCTTATATTTGATTTCCGCCGTTTTTCCACAGAGCGCTTTAATGGCGGGCATCTGCACCAATTTATCATAAAATTCTTTTCCTGCCGCCAAATCCTGCTCCGAATTGCCCGTTTTAATGAATCCTTCCAAATTAAACGAACGGACATCTCCTTGCTTGGCTGGGAAATCTTCCCGGTAAGACAAAGAGGAAATCCACACCTGCGGCGGAATAGCCGATACCACATCGACCAACAACGGCGTAATGGTATTGCGCTGCATCAGTTTGCTCAAATTCTCATTTTGGCTTCTGATACGGCTTAAATTGCTTTGGATTTGCGCCGCTGTCAATCCGTCAAAATCCGCAATCGGATTGGCATTCTGGCGTTTGGCTTTAGCCAACTGGGAAGACGCCGAGTGCACTCCCAACCAGCTCTTGCCCAACAGCAACAGAAAAAATACCGCCACTACAGCTGCAATTTTCCAAAACATTACACCAGCATTAAATTCGTAATCACTTAAACGGTTCCGTTTAATAAAGTCCAAATCCGGAGTTTTGGAATCATAAAATTTCATGCTGGCGCCGATAGCCGCAATCTCCCCGGCGGATTTAGTTTCTATTCCATACACTTCGCGCAAATCCCACTTGCGCACCGGTTTTTTGGAGTCTGCTTCCAACAGCGGAGTCCAATTCTCCGTATCGCAGCCCATAATAACGGCTTCTTCAAACGGATCTTTCTCCAACTGTTTGGCAATAAATTCCGTACAGTTAGTAATTTCAAAACGGCGGCGCTCCACCGGCAAAGAGCCGGAAATTTCCACTTCACGCAAAAGCACGGGCGCGTTTTTATTAGTAAAAATAAAGCTGGCTAAATCCGTGCCGAAAAACGAATAAATCCGGCCAGACTCGTCTACCGCCTCTTTATCGCTGTCTGCAAAAGCACGGCTCAAAGAAATAGGCGAAGTTTCTATAGCCACCGGGTCCAGCCCCACACTGCGCAGCCCTTTTTCCAAACGCTCCACAATCGTCTTGGGCGTCATAGTAAAAATCACGCCCAGCCGTTTTTGCTTTGTGGCGGCCGTCTCAAACTCATACACATAATAGGAATACAGCGTTTTCTCAAACGGGAAATGGATATATTTGCGCGCTTGAAGAGGAATAGCCTCTTTCCAGTGTTTGCGTTCTATCAGTGTCGGTATAACAAAATGGCGCAACAACGAAAACGCCGGAGACAAAGACACAACCACTTGATTATTATCCCATTTCTTTTTTGCGGCTACTTTGGTCAACGCTTCCAACCAATTATTCTCCGTAAAAAAGCCCTCGTTCAGATCCAACGCTTTGAGTTTACTGCTATCCACTTCAGAAATGGGTACACGCAGCAAAGACTCCAGCACAACACCCCCGTCTTTGCGGGTGCTTTGCGCAATATACATTTCATTCATCCCGATATACAACCCCAACGCCTCGGGATGAGCTTTCATATTTTTACCTACCAGCGTGTCTGCTATGTTCATCGCGCGCAATCCTTAAAGTTAATTACCGTATTCCTCGTAAGGCATATCATACGGATTGGTCACGCCCTGCGCAGGCGCCTGCTGAGCCTGGGCGGAAGCAGCGGGCTGGGCGTAAGGATTACTCACGCCGCCTTGGGGAGCGGCATAGGGGGTGGCTCCCGTCGTTTGGGTAGTGCCCGCGTAGGGATCCGTCATGCCGGCCCCATAAGCGGCATAAGGATCATTCATACCTGCATTTTGCAAGGCATAAGCGTCTGCCGCCTCGGTGGCGGACGCTTCTGCGGCAAACGGATCTACAATTGCCGGTTCCGCCGGCGCCGCTTTCATAAAACGAGCCGGTTTGTTCCACAAGCGGGCCGTCTTATAATTCAAGTTTTTATCCTGTGCAGACGACGCCGTTGTGTCTTTTTTCACGCTTTTGGCTGAAGCAGAGCAAGCCACTTGTATTTGTCGGCGAATGGTGCGTTTCCCGCCCATTACATCGGTGGCCGTTAAAGCCAAAGTGTATGTTCCGCAGGCCAATTCCGGGCCGATAATGCCTTTGCGGCCATTCCAAACGAGCTGATGGTAAACCGGAGAAAATCCTTCCAATTGGCGCACCACATAATAGCCACCGTTAGCCGCATGCTGCACCACTTGGAAAACCCAGTTGTCCAGCGTTTCCGCCGTTTCTATAACAGAGAAATCAATAGCAAACGCTTCCCCGGCGGCCGGATCTATTTCATTGCTGACCGGCACCACGGCCATGCTCAGCATGGGCAGTTTGCTTACGGAAGCCGCCTGCGGCATAGAAGCGGGCAATTGCGCCGCAAAATCAAACACAATGGAAATACCGTCTAAATTGGCAAATTTCGCCGGAGGTTCTTGGTCAAAGAGGCCCATGTTGTAGCTGAGTCTGCCGGAGGACAACCCCTTATGGACTAAGAACGAGTTAAGCGCCATGGCCTGGCGAATACCCGCCAGCGTAATATTATCCGTGTAAGAGCCCGGCGGCAAAATGATATAACCCGCGCCTTGAGTCAATGCCATCAGCGTATAAATTTCATCTAAAACAGGCATGGCTTCCGGACGGAATTTATAGCCGTTAAACAAAACATCGCCGTCAATATCTATGGCATCAGGCAATCCGTCGCGGAAATACAAGCGTACTCCTTCTGCTTTTTGCAATTTGGCGATAGCGGCTTGTTTCATACTTTCCAGTTTTTGGCTGGTATAAATTTGACGGGCTTTTAATGCAGACGGAGAAGACAAATCCGTAAACGTACTGCTGGAAGAAGTAATTTGATCATTATCATATACCCCTTCTTGCTCCAAGCTGTCTCCGGCTTGCATTTGGGCGGATAAGGCGCGGTCTTGGGCTTGCTGCTGCAGCAACGCTTGCTGCTGCTCTTGCTGAGCGGCCCAAGCTTCAGACTGCTCTTGGCCTTTCATCGCAATAGCATCTTGTTCGGCCGTATAAGTCAACCCATCAGACTCCAAATAATCTTCAATCGGCGCATTCTCCGCATCCATTTGGGCGTCTAACACCGCGGGGTCTTGTCCCGGCTGCAAACGTCGGGCTTCCCCTTCTTTAAAATTCACGTCTACTTCCACCGGGTCCTGTATTCCACCCATGCGGTTGTGAATTAAATTAATATATCTGTTAGCTTCTTCCACCTCAGGCCGGGAGCCATTAACCAACACATCAATAAAATAGTCCATGGCTTCTTCATCTTGATTGTCTTGATAAAGCTGTATGCCTTTCTGCAGCTGCTTAGATGCAGAAGGCGCTGCAAACAAAGCGGTGCCGCCCATCAACAAAGACAAGGCCAGCAGCGCCGTCAAAAATCTGACTTTCATCATAGTAACTATTCTCATAGACTCCTTTACTACCCTTTTATTAAAGAGATAACACAACCCACAAATCATTATAGCAATTTACGTTTTTTTGTAAAGACTTCCGCGCGCAAAATGACTGATACGCAACGCCAGCAAAGTTTATTCAAGCATAAATAGATACTCTCTGGCAAGGGGAACTTCTATTTTTCTCTAGTTATTGGTTATTTTATTCCGAAATCACACGACACGGGGACTAGTTAGCTTCCAGCCGTTTGAGACGGTTTTGGGCAGTCTGATTGCCCGGATAATAAAATAACGCATTTTGCAAATAATGCTTGGCTTCCTGCGTGTCCTCCGCCTTCTGCAGCAAAGAAGCCAATGCCAAATTGGCAGACAAATCATCTGGATATTTAGCCAAAACGCCTTCCAACAACTCTTTAGACTTAATATCGTTCCCCGTCAGCGTAAAATACCTTGCCAACAGAATTGGTCCGTTGGTATCTTGGGGATAGGTCTCCACATATGCTTCCAACTGGGAACGCAATTTTTTTAAACCGGCGCGCGAAGTCCCCTGCAAATTTTGAATGCGGTCATAATATCCCTGCAATTCTTTCGCCTGTGCCAGCACGGCGGGCAATTCCTCGTCTTTTTCGTATAACTTGGCAAGACTGCGCCGCAACGATTTATCCAACGTATCAATAGTCAAAGCTTCTTTATACACCGTTTTGGCATATTCTTTTTCACCGCGTTTAAGATAAATATCACCGGTGGCATGCCACAAACTGGCGTCGTAAGGGAACAGCTGCAAGCCGCGTTTCAACAATTCCATCGTATCTGAATCCGCATAAATAATATCTTCTTTGACCAAAGCAGCCAAGGTTTCATAAGCCGCCAAATTAAACGGATCCAAACGCAAGGTTTGGCGCAAATAACGTACGGCTTTGGCGTGGTCATTTTCTCCCAAAGCGGCCAACGCGGCATGATAGAAAATCTGATCATAATAAGCAGCCGCTGACAACGCTTTTTCATAAGCGGCCAGCGCAGGCTGATAATGCTGTTGGGCAAGCTGCAAATCCCCCAGCATATAACCGGCTTCGGCATTGGCGGGATATAAACGCAGGGCTGTATTTAAATCTTTTTGAGCGGCGGAATCATTTCCCCGTGCCAATTGCTTCTGTCCACGGAAAGCAAAATATTGGCTGGACAACACAGCCCCTTGCCACAGCACAATCACTACACATAAACCCAACAAGGCCAAGGCCACTGTTTTGGTAACCGGGTTGGCCGTGATTTCCACCCGGCGTTCTTCCCGCCCTACGCCGCTTACCTCCGCGCCTACCAGCCACCAAAACACAAACGCCGGCACAACCGTATGCAAGGAAATATTGAGCATATTGTCAGCCAACATGGCCAAAATGCCGCAGAACAGCGCCTGCAACAGTTGTTTTTTATCTCCCTCTTTTTTGCGTGCGGCAAAATCATGCACTTCCAAAAACAGCACCATAAACATAAACAGGAAAAGGCCCAATCCTACAATACCGCCCTGCGCCAGCTGAAAGAAAAATTCATTATGCGGAGAGTTTGTAACTGTTTTCAACTCGCGCAAATTGGGATAATTCAATAAAGTCTGTGGTTGTGTGCGTGCAAAAGCCGTTTGAAAATTGCCCAATCCGGCCCCCATGACCGGGCGGTTTAAGAAAATCTCTTTAGACACGTCCCACATGAACAAACGTTGGTGCAATGAAGGAAAAATTTCTTCACGCGGCACTTCCAGCGTAAAAGAAGACGGCGTCACCTGTGCTACTTCTGCCACCCGGTTTACCAAAGCCGGGCGGGTACTTTGCACAAACACCGGCAAATAAGATACCGCCACCCCCAATACAACCAGCCAAAACACCCGCGCTTTATGCTGTAAAATCAGCGCGCGCAAGGTGCCGAACATCCACATCATCAACAATCCTACCGCACCGGCAATCCAACAAGACCGGCAAAGCCCGGAAGATAAATAAAATAAATACACCAAGACCAAAAAACCATACACGCAAATATCTTTTCGGCTGGAAGTGCGCATATAATACACCAGCAGCGCCGGCAGCAGCATAATGACAAAAGAAGATAGGAAGTTCGGATTGCCAAACGTAGAAAAAGCCCGGCTGGCAAATTGATTCATATCAAACGGCCATAACACATCTAATCCAAAGCTTTGGAACACGCCATACATACATGCCAAAGCACACGCCACAAAACTCAACACCAACACATTTTCTTGGGTCAGCTTGCGCAACACACGCATGGCCAGCCACAACCCTGCCGCCCACAGAATCAGCCCATATACATCAAACACACAGGCAAAAAATCCATCTCCTGACAGCGTTGTCTTAAGCTGCGGCAACAAAAACCACAAAGCCCCCCACCCGATAAATAAAAGTATATAATTGGTCTTGCTCTCTATCACGCCGCTGAACACCACGTTCTTGCTTATCACATAAGCGCCCAAGGCCACCACCAACAACAATGAACCGAAATCCAACATATTAAAAAACAGGGTTTGGCGCATATACTGCGGCGCCGCCGATACGGCAGAAAGCCAGCTCACCACACTGGCAAAAATATAAATCAAAAAAGCCAAATCAAAAAATGTCCTGGTAAAATTAATATGTCCCGCACGCAAAAAGCGCACCGAAGAAGCTCCATACATGGCCGCCAAAAGCAAATACAACAGCACACTTTGCACGGTAAACGGATTGGAAGTCAATCCGGTAAAAAACAAAAGAGGCACCATCATAAAACACGCCGCCAACAGGCCGCGCATTACTTTGATATAAAATCCTTCTGAAGATGATTTGGTGACCGGAAACATAAATTCTCCCGCCGCGCCGCAGCAGGGCCGCACGCGTTTAGATTTTATATATTGTAGTTTTTTTAGCCGAGCGGGCAAAGGATTTTTTTATATATTTTCCATTCCGCAGCAGCCGGAATCCTTTTTCCGATAAAAAACCAAGACATGTCTATTCACCGGGGAATCTGCACCCCATTGTTAATTCCTACGCCACAGCATGCGCCAAGAATCTGTTTTCTTGCTCAGAGCCGTATTTTCATAAAAACGTATTTTCCATTTGTTTATACGACAAATAGGCCCTACTCACGCCAGCCCGGGAGTCCGGTAAACGACGCGCATTTTCCCGTCTTCCGCGCGTTTAAACCCATATAAAGCATTTGCGCGGCTGTTTCGGGAAGGTGAATACCTATCCCCGCCTGCTCCAGCCTGGCAGAGCCGAACAACGCCCAATCCCCACTTATCAGACGCAGGGTACAAACAAAAGGGGCGGGCCCCGTGAAAGGCCCGCCCTGAGGTTAAACTAATTGTCTTAGTTGTCTAAAACAAGAAGTTTAATTGCCTGCTGGCAAAGGGGATCCTGCTTGCTTGTTTCGCCGCGCCGCAGCAGGTTGCTCCGGCGTTCTGAGGGCACAACTCTCTCCCGCACCCAAAAGGCGGGAGAGAAAGGATAGCATTTTAATTGTTATTTTACAACTGCTTCTTTTTTCAGGAAGTCAAAAACTTTGCGCTCATTTAAAGTAGCCAAGATATGCTCTTTGCGTTCTTCAAAGAAAGCGCGTATTTTCTTTTCATCTTCCTTCGTTTTGGCATTGGCGGTTAGGCTTTTATCCAGCTCAGCCTGCCAGTCGGCTTCGGTTGCTTCCAGATTTTCTTTCTTGGAAATGGCGCGGATAATATAGCCAAGGCGCAGATCTTTTTCTACGGTAGGACGGATACGTTCCTCAAAACTTTTGCGCTGCTCCTCGGAAAGTTGCTCCGGTTTCAGCTGTGTTACATTGCGCACAAAATTATTTAAAGACTGATCCGTATATTCCTGCACCAAGGTTTCAGGCAAGGCAAAATCGTTCATTTTTACCAAATGATTTTCAATTTGATTTACAAAATCACGCGTTGCGTTTTCTTTTGCTTCCGCATTCAAGCCTTCCTGTACGCGTTTTTTAAGCGCGTCTAACGTATCAAAGCCCATATCTTTGGCAAAAGAATCGTCTAAAGCAGGCACGATTTTGTTTTTTACGTCGTCTACAGTAACATGGAAAGAAAGCGTATCTTCCCCTTCTTTCGTCTCAAAATCTTTGCTTTCCCCTTTTTTCATACCCAGCACGGCTTTAGCCAGCTCAGGCATTGTCTGAGGGGCAGACATATCAATCAGCTCACTGTCTGCGCTGAGTTTATAATCTTCTGTCCCGTTGCGTTTTCCTTTATACTGCACGACGGCATACACTTTGTCGTCTATTACCGTACCTTCCGCAGCGCTCTCCAAACGGGCATTGGCCTGCAAAATACGCTCCAGCTGGGCTTTCACTTCTTCTTCTGTAGCTTCCTCAGATTTCTTGGTCACGGGAATGCCTTTATAGTCTTTTACTTCAAATTCCGGCGCCACATCTACAGCCATCTCAAAACTAAACGCTTTTCCTTCGTCAAATGCCGCAAAATCCGCCTTTGTCAAAGAGGGTACGGCAACGGCATTTAACTTCACTTGTTCCAGTGCGGCGGAAATGGCACTTCTAAGAGCCAAGTCCAAGGCCCGTTCTTTAATATGTCCGGCAAAATTTTGTTTGACTAAATCAAGTGGTACTTTGCCCGCACGGAACCCTTGCATTTGGGCGCGGGATTGCACCTGCACGGCTGCATTTTGAAATGCGTTGGCAATTAAAGAGGGAGAAGCCTCCACACTGATATTAACGCGGCAGCCTTCTTTACTTAGCTGTTTGGCCTTTACTTCGTCTACCGCTGCGGTTTTAAAAATGGACATGATTCTGCTCCTTGAAATAAAACTGGACGGAGAGGGACTTGAACCCTCAAGGGTTACCCCACACGCTCCTAAGGCGTGCGCGTCTGCCGATTCCGCCATCCGTCCTAAATTTATGGTAAAAAGTGGGCCATGTGAGGCTCGAACTCACGACCTTACGCTTAAGAGGCGTCTGCTCTACCAACTGAGCTAATGGCCCAAAAACCGGATAAGAAGATTATAGCAAAAAAAAGAGCGGCAGGTTTTGAGCTGAAGAAAGCCTAGGCATCTGCCTTGTAAATATTTTATCATATTTTTTATTTCTGTTGGAAAAGGTTTTTAAGCGGGCGTAGCGCGGTAAATTTAGCCAGACTTTTCTTGCACTCTCTGCAAAATTAGCTATAATGTTTGCAGTTGCCTATTTTACACACGAGGTCACGCATGAAGAAACTGTTTTCTGCCTTATGTAGTTTATCGCTTCTCTTTTCGCCGGCGGCGCAAGCATTGGATTTAACCGGCTTTGATAACATAGACGCCATTATGGAAGACAATGCCTTAACCGATACGGTCAACCGCTACTCTGCGGTGCAGCTCTCTTTCTTCCCAGAAAATGCCACACGTTTAGGGTTTGAATCCGCCAATAATCAATTAGACTCCCGCGATGCAGAACGCGACGCACAAGCTTTGCGCGCTTATAATATTGTAGAAGAAAGTCTGCAAGAAGTGAAATATAAAAACCTTTCAGAAACGAAAAAAACCGATTATGATGTGCTCAAAGGGCATTTGGAAATGGATAAATGGAATTTGAACCGCAACCGCACCGCATTGGATCCGCTGTTGTATTCTCAGGCGTTTGCTTCCGTTTATGATTTGACGATGAAAACGCTCAATTTCCAAGATTTACAAGCCCAAGATTTGGCTGCCCGCATGCGCGCTTTGACACAAGTGGCGGAAGAAGCGGAAAAAAATCTGACCACGCCGCCCTCCTTTCTTTCCCAGCTGGCGATGGAAGACGCTTATTACGCCTATCTTTCGGCAGACAACATTTCCAAATACTTAACCAGCCGGGCACAAGACGACGTCAGCCGCGCACAAGTACGCACAGACGGGCGCGAGTCCAAAGAAGCCATAAAGAAAATGTTTGAATTATTTAAGCAATTGGCCCAAGACAATCAACAACAAGATTTCCGCTTGGGCGAAAAAGACTATATGTTTGTGCTGCGCAATTATTATTTTATTGACGAAAAACCCCGCGCCATTGAAAAGAATCTGACCAAAACGTTCCGTGAAGCGCAAGCAGCATTGGCTAAAGCACTTTCCGTATTTGCTTTGCCGGCCAACACAGAAGAAACCCAAACCGTCGTGGAAGACATACAAGTACCCGGAGAAGAGTCCTCCGAAGGCGTGGTAGTGACTCCTTTAGACAGCAAAACGGGAGAAGCAAAAACCGCAGCCTCTAAAACAAAACGTGACAAAAATGCTCCGTTAGTACAAGCATATGATTTTTATGCGTTGGCCAACCGCCTGCAGCAAGGGGTGCGGAATCAGGATTTTCTTTCCGCATTATCGCGCGAAGCGGCCAATTTGGCCAAGTTCTTCGCCCAAGATGACACGTTGCCTACTTCTGAGGTAGAGTTCGCCATTTACAAAATGCCGGATTATTACGCCTACACCACCGCCTATCTGTTCTTGCCTCCGTTCGGCATGCAAACCAACCCCACCAGCGATTTGTTTTTGCGCCTGCCAAACGGCAACGAAACCTCCAAGCAAGAAATGCTCAACCGCGACTTTAATCTGCCCACCTTAAAATTGATGATGGCCGGGCAATTGGTGCCGGGGTTATATTATCGTTCCGCCTATAATAACGCGGCCTTGTCCTCCTTCCGTAAAATGTACCCTGTACCGACATTGCGCAACGGCTGGGAAGTATACGCCCAGCACTTAGCCAATGAACGCGGCTATATCATTACCGACGAAGAATTGCTCTATTTGGCATGGGCCGACTATGTGCGCGCCGCACAAGCCTTGGTGGACTTTAACCTTCATACAGAGCAATTCACTTATACCGAAGCGTATAATTTCTTAACTCAAGAGAACGGCTTCAGCCCGGAACAGGCCGAAACCATGCTGAAACAAATTGCCCGCTATCCGGGTCAAGCCGTCAGCTACATTTATGGTTATCAGGCTTTAATGCAGCTGCGGACCAAATATCAGAAAAAACAAGGCAAAAAGTTTTCTTTGGCAGCCTTCCATGAGAAAGTGTTACAATTGGGAGACATTCCCCCCTACCGTCTAGAAGCCGAAATGGAAAACGCCTACGCCTTAGAAAAACATCAATTAAGCCAAGCATTAAATACGCCGTTCTATTTAAACTAAACCAAAACCCCGGAGCAAAACCGGGGTTTTTTATGCTTCAAAAGCTCCGTCTGTGCCCGGGACAGATTTTTGTTTTCTGCATAAATTCCACTGGGCACACCGACAAGAAATACGTCTATTCCGCTAAAATAAATATCCCCCAGCCTAGCTGGGGGTTTTCACAACAAACAAAAATCCGCTCCTATACTCGGAAGCGGATTTTAGGCGTTTATTAAAACCAACCAAAACGTTTCTTGGGTTTTGCAACGGACACAGCCTGTTCCGGGGTTATCACCCCCAGCACAACCCCTGCCTCGTCGGTAACGGGCACCAAAGGCTGCCCTGTTTCCCAAATAGCCTGCAGCCGCTGCACAGAAGCCGCCGGCGCCGTATATTGCGCTTGGCTCATAACAGAACCTGCCGTACTGACCGGCGCATAAAAAGACAGTTCTGCCGTACGGATAAAACCCTTTAGTTTTCCTTCCCGTGTGACAACCAAGCAAGCAGCAGGGAGTTTTTGGCGCGGAAGCGTTTTTAATTTTTCTATGATTTCCGCCAATTTCGCTTCTGTTTTGAACGCCAAGAAATCCGTTTTCATCACAGACCCGGCACTGCCCTGCGGCCATTGGGAGGCCTTTTCCAACGCCTGCTGCAAAGACGCAGACAACAACGTCTTCATCTTTTCACGCTGGGGCACAGAAAACGCCGCAAAGATCCGCGCCGCTTGCCGCAAATCCAACCGCGACAGCACATGCGCCGCCTGCCTGGAAGGAAGACGCCGTAAAATAGCTGCCGCTTTCTGGCAGTCCATAGGCTCCAAGCAAGCCACCATATATTGTGCCTTGAGCGGTTTAAGCAGCAACACCGCCTCATGCGTAGCTAAGGAAGCTAATGCTTCCGCGGCAGCTTTAGGCGCGGCGGAAATAAATTTTTCCGTCACCCATGGAGTTAAATTGGCGTTTGATCCGTTCATATGTTTTCTTTACGCCCGCAAGCCGGGCTTTAAAAAAATCCTGTTTTTATTATAATAAATATTATGCAAGGCCTGCCGGCCAAGGGGGATTTATGTTTTTTGATAAACCCATTCATGATTTAACTTTCGCAGATGTAGTGCAGTTTTGCCAACAGCAACTGCCGGAAGGCAAACAGCTGGACTACAAATTTTTTCTCCCTAAAAACAAAGAAAAATTCGCCAAAACTCTCGCTTCTTTTGCCAATGCCATGGGAGGCACCGTTATCATTGGCGTCAATGACGACAAAAATGATAAACCCTGCCCCCCTTTCACCGGCATACCATACCACGAAAAAATGCGTAATACGATAGAGGATATCATTCAAACTTATATTGATCCCATCGTATTTGTAGATATAAATACCTGTGTCAGCCCAAACGGGGAACGCATGTTCGTCGTCGTCAATATCCCGCAAAGCAATTTAACTCCCCATTTAGTGGGCAAGCTAAAACGGGCCTATATTCGTACCGGTCAAAGCAGCCGCCCGGAAGCAATTGTCCACCCGGACCGACTGCCCTGGCTGTTGGACCACCGCAAAAAATCAGAGAGGCTGCGTCATATTTTATACGACAAAGCAGAAAGCCATTTTGAAAACTATTTAAAGAATAAAAACCTTTCTCCCAGCGGCCGGCCGGTGGCTACCCTCTCTCTGCTGCCGCTTTATCCGCAGGAAGCGTTGGTAGATTATCGCCTGCTGCCACACTTGTTTGAACAATGCGCGGTCCAGGTGGCCACGCAGCCGCATATATATTTACAACCAGTGCAAGACGGCGTAGCCGCTATAGACACCCGGCGGGAAACCAACCGCATGATGGAGTTTAACTGTTACGGGCTCATTATGGATAAGTGGGAAGCCGCCCAAACAGTTCCCTTTAATGGGCACGAAGCCCAGCTGGTAGAGCTGAGAGATTTGGCCCACAGCGTAGTGCAATTTTTTGAGAGCGCGCGGCTATTTTTCAACAAACTTTCGTTCGGAGGAGCGCTTTCTTTCCGCTTGAAAATGAACAATACGCGCGCCTTGCGCGCCCGGCTTGGTACGCAAACGGCCACCGTGCTGGAAGATTATTTGCGCTTAGATGAAAACTATAATATCGCGGAAATATCCGCCCATACAAAGGATATTATGCAAAACATATTGCAAACAGCCGCTTGGTCTTTGGGTTTACGCACAGAAAAAGCCGATATACTGAAGTTAATTAATCAGTTGACGGAAAACACAAAATGAAACAGGCATTCACTTTAATTGAAATGATGGTAGTAGTGTTGATTATCGGCGTTTTGGCTGCTGTCGCCATACCCTATTACCAAAATGCCGTGCAGAGCGCCCGTAATACAGAAGCAGTCATTTGGTGGAGTCAGCTCAAACGGGCCGGCCGCGCACGTTACATGACGCAAGAACAAGCCCAACGCTACGAACAAAGAGTCAACCAAGAAGGCAAATTAAAATACTTCACCGTTTCTTTCTTCTGCCGCACCAAAACCGACCCTAATGAAAATTGCTGGGAGCTGGAAATGCACCTCAAAGATGATAATGCGCATATCCAATACATTTTGGCTACCCAAAAAAACCTCCAAGAATTGGTCTGCGTACCGCTTAACGGGGCAGGGGAAAGCTTTTGCCGCGGGCTCTCCGGCGTAGACGAAGAAGCCGATGCGGAGATTGAAGGACAGGAAGGTTTTGTAATCCGGCACTAAACAGGGTGCTTGGTATCCTTAGAATAGGACTAAATTTGGTATCATGTATTTATGCAAAAAACAGTAAAAGTAGGTTCTGTTAAAATTTCCAACACTCTCCCGCTGGTGTTTATGGCGGGCACGTGCGTGATTGAAAGCGAAAAGCATTATATTCACACCGCACAGACGCTTCAGAAAATTATCGCCAAAACAGGCCACCCTTACATTTTGAAAGCTTCCTTTGATAAAGCCAACCGCACCTCCCTCACCGCCTACCGCGGGCCGGGGCTGGCTAATGGATTGGCTATTTTACAAAAGGCCAAACGTCTTACCGGGCTGCCGTTAGTGGTTGACGTACATGAACCTTGGCAGGCTGAAGAAGTGGCCCAGGTGGCTGATATGCTGCAAATTCCCGCTTTCTTGTGCCGTCAAACAGATTTAGTGCTGGCTTGTGCCGCCACAGGCAAAGCCGTCAACGTGAAAAAAGGTCAATTTTTAGCTCCGGCGGCTATGGAACAAGTCATCAAAAAAATTGAATCCGAAGGAAATCATAATATTTTGCTGACGGAACGCGGCGCCAGCTTCGGATACGGAGATTTGGTAGTGGATATGCGTTCCTTGGAAATCATGAAACAGTTTGGCTATCCGGTGATATTTGACGCCACCCACTCTGTACAAAAACCCGGCGCGCTGGGTACAGCCACCGGCGGCAACAGTGCATTAGCGCCCATATTGGCAAAAGCTGCCGCCGCTTTGGGCATCGCCGGTGTATTCTTTGAGGCGCACCCCCGCCCACAGGAAGCGCTTTCCGACGGGCCCAATTCACTGAATATGAAACAAGTGGAAAAAATGACGCAGCAATTGGCGGCAATTGACACGTTGGTGAAAAAATTCAAATAGGTATTATTTTATGGCCCGTTCTTTTACTCCTACTATTCAATGGCATATAAAAGTAGTGGCCATTTTACTGGTTTTATGCACGGCGGCATTTTTCGTCATTTCCTATGCCATGACAAAATTGCCTGCTCAATACCAACCCACCCACCCTGCCCCGGAAACAACTCCGTGGCTGGACTAGAGACAATTATGAAATATAATGACAAAGACATTTTAACAACAGCCCGCAAAGTATTACAGGTGGAACATAAAGCGCTGGAGCTTTCGCGCCAAAGTCTAGATGAAGGATTTTTAAAAGCGGTCAAAGCTTGCGCCGAAACAAAAGGCCGCGTCGTAGTATTGGGTATTGGGAAAAGCGGCTTAATCGGGCGGAAAATTTCCGCCACGCTGGCCTCCACGGGCACGCCGTCTTTCTTTGTGCACCCCGTAGAAGCATTGCACGGCGATTTGGGTATGATTATGAGCGGAGACGTCATTTTGGCTATTTCATTCTCCGGCCAAACAGAAGAAATAAACAAAATTCTGCCTTCTTTGGCACGGCGTAAATTAACAATTATCTCTATGACCGGGCATGAAAATTCCAAACTGGCATTGATGTCTGACATTCACGTCAAAATTTTTATAGACCGCGAAGCCTGCCCCTACAATTTGGCCCCCACCGCCTCTACTACGGCAACATTAGCCGTCGGAGATGCTTTGGCCGTATGCTTAATGAAAATCAAACATTTTGAAAAGACGGATTTTGCCTTGTTCCACCCGGGAGGCTCTTTGGGCAAGCTGCTCACCCAGCAAGTTAAAGATTTAATGCGTAAAGGGAAAAACAATCCCACCGTAGCGGAAAACGCCACCGTAAAAGATGCGTTGCTTGTCATGACAAAAAGCAACGCTGCCGGAGCAACCAGCGTGGTGGACAAAAAGAACCGCCTGTTGGGGTATTTTACAGACGGAGATTTGCGCCGCGAATTACAAAAAGGAGAGGGCATCATCAATAAAAAAATTACCGAAGTAATGACCCGTAATCCCTATCATATTCTGGATACGGCCCCCGCTATTGAAGCCGCTAAAATGATTCACTCCACCCATGTGGATAATATTCCCGTATTGGACAAGACGGGGCGGGTAGTAGGAATTATTGACGAGAAAGACCTCATAGAATTTATTGCCATGCTGGATAAAAAATCATGAAACACACCGGGCTTTTGTTGCTTTTGTCCTGTTTGTTATGCGCCTGCGGCGGAGAGAAAAATTTTTCGCCGGAAGACGGAGATATACAACGCGCCGAAGGGGTAACCATCTTTGAATCCAAAGACAGCCAAAAGAAATGGGTGCTGCGCGCCGATGAAGTGGATTTCCAAGATTTAAACAACGCCGTTCTGACCAACCCCCGGCTGTTGCTGCGCGAAAATGGAGAGGACAGCGCAGAAGTGCTGGGCAAACGCGGCACCTTTGATTACACGAAAAAACAAGTCACCATTGAAGGAAACGCCCTCGTACGCTCTTTTATTGAAAAAACCGACTTGACTACAGAACGTTTCTTCTATGATATAGATAAAGACCGGGTCTGGTCCGATACAAAAACCATCGTTACCCGCGCAAACACCAAAGTCACGGCCCGCGGCGGAATAGAGACAGACTCTAAACTGCAGGTGATTGAACTGAAAAAACAAACTACTCATTTGCCCCAAGATATCAAAGAATTGCAGGAGGTCGCCCAGTGAACGATACGGCACTGCGATGCGGCATACACGGGAGCAAATGCGGGCTTTGGCTGCTGTTGGCCGGGCTCACGCTGGCAGGGGGCTGCACCCACCCGACACTCCATACGCCGTCAGTCTCCGATGCTTCCGCCTCGCTGGCCCAGTCCGCCGCCCAAAAAAAAGTACAAGCGCTCCAACAAAAACGCCACGCAGATTTGCCGGATACCTTGGGCGGCATTATCTCCAGCGACCGCTGGGTTATTTATAAAGAAAAAGAAGAAGAAGAATTTGAAGGGAATGTCCGCTACGACAACGGGACCTATTCCTTCCGCGCCGACTATGCTTTGTCCCAACGCAAGAAAAATCTCTTCTCCGCCTCCGGCAACGTATACGCCCGCTATAATGAAGTTTCCGGCGGATATTATGAAATTTATACAGCCAAAGCTACTTATAATTACCAAACGGCCCAAGGTACTGCCCAATCCTCTTCCCAAACAAAAACAAAACTAATCTATAAAGCACCGGAAGGGGATTTGGTCACTGCGTTGGCCCAACGAGCCGAATTCAATATACAGCAAAAAACCTATCGTTTAACCGGTGATGTGTTTGTCACCTACCAAGATGAAAAAGGACATATCACCACATTAAAAGCCCAAGAGCTGACAGTCCGCCAGCAGGAACAATATGCCCTGTTGCAAGGCAACGCTGAAGCGGAAAATGCAAATTATCTTCTTAAAGCCCAAACTATAGAATATGATGGCAAGCAGGGCTACTCCTACGCTTACGGGGCCAGACCATTGGTGCAGGGCAAAACAGAAGACGGCACATTTGCTATAATAGCAGACAAGATTACCGCCGAAAACGCCACGCGCAAAATTCATATGCAAGGGCGCG
Organism: uncultured Elusimicrobiales bacterium; assembly: GCA_944324115.1. Lineage (GTDB taxonomy): Bacteria > Elusimicrobiota > Elusimicrobia > Elusimicrobiales > Elusimicrobiaceae > Avelusimicrobium. The sequence goes on along the minus strand of CALUVB010000003.1, from coordinate 172,736 downwards.
TGGAAGGCTGGACCGTATCGGAACAAATAAACCGCTCTGCGGCTAATAAAACTTTTAAACGGTAAACGCCTGGCTGCGTCATACCACAGGATAAAGATATGGAACTTCGCAGTGATAATGTCGTAAAAGTATATAAAGACCGCATGGTAGTAAAAGGGGTGGACATTCACGTCAAATCCGGCGAAATCGTCGGGCTGTTGGGCCCCAACGGCGCAGGAAAAACAACTACGTTTTATATGATGGTGGGGTTTATCCGTCCGACCAAAGGCCGCGTATTCATAGACCAGGAAGACGTGACCTCTCTGCCTATGTATGAACGGGCGCGGCACGGGCTGGGCTATTTAGCCCAAGAGCCGACTATTTTTAAGGGCCTCACCGTAGAAGAAAACCTGCTTGCCGTATTGGAACGCATTTTAGAAGACAAACAAGAACAAAAACGCCGCGTAGACGCTCTGCTGTCGGAATTTGGCCTCACCAAACTGGCCCGCCAAAAAGCCTGGACTCTTTCCGGCGGAGAAAAACGCCGCATGGAAATTGCACGCTGCATGATCAGCAATCCAAAAATTATTCTGCTTGACGAACCTTTTGTGGGAATTGACCCGATTACCGTATCCGATTTGCGCCATATGATTTTCAAACTGAAAGATAAAGGAATCGGCGTATTAATCACGGACCACAATGTGCGCGAAACCCTGCCGCTGACGGAACGGGCGTATTTGATATACGATGGGAAAATACTGGTGGAAGGAGACCAGAACACCCTTTTAAACGACCCCAATGCCAGACGCCTCTACTTGGGTGAAGATTTTAAAATGTAAAGAGAACACCATGTCTGCGGATTATTCTGACATCACCCAGATCCTTCAAAACAACTTTGACCAGAATTTTTACGACAAAGCCGCCCACATTCCCGCAGCCGCTGATGTAGTGCGGATTTTTGAAGGATTTCAGGTATTGTTGTGCCAGTATTCGCTCCACACCATGCGCCAAGACCAGCCGCGCTTGCTGGCCCAATGTGCAGAAGGATTGGAACAACAAATTTTGCACTCTTTCTGCCTCTTGTGCCACAAAAAAACAGACTGCGCCGCCTGCCGCCGCCGAGCAGCACAAATCACCCAAAACTTTGTAAATGAATTGCCAAAAATACAAAAACTGCTGGTGTCTGACATTCGGGCTGCCTACGAAGGAGACCCCGCCGCAATAAATGAAATAGAAACCCTGCTTTGCTATCCGGGTGTCTTAGCCATCACCTATCAACGTATGGCTCATTTCTTATATAAACAAGGCGTACGCATTGTGCCGCGCATTATTACAGAGCATGCGCACAGCCTAACTGGCATAGATATTCACCCGGGGGCCCAAATAGGGCCGGCGTTTTTTATTGACCACGGCACCGGCGTTGTCATTGGGGAAACTTGCGTCATCGGCGCACGGGTAAAATTATATCAAGGGGTTACGCTGGGTGCAAAAAGCTTTCCTCTGGATAAAAACGGACACCCCGTAAAAGGAATACAACGCCACCCCCATATTGCAGACGACGTCATTATTTATGCCGAGACTACTATTTTAGGCAATGTGACCATAGGGAAAGGCTCTGTCATTGGCGCAAACAAATGGATTACCCAGGATATTCCCCCCCACAGCAAAATCAACTAATTTTCTGACTCCTCTCTGTCTGACGCAGTTTTTGCCTTTGGCGCCGCACAAGCCGTCTGCTTGGGAAATATTCGCCTCTTTTCTTCCGTCTTAGTCATGTGCGGCAACTCCCAAATGGTACCATAAATATTTCTTGCACCATTGATTTGTTGCATAAAAAACCCCGCCGAAAAGCGGGGTCAAATCAAACAACGGTATTATTAATTACAAGAGCCTACATTGTAGCTGGACAGGCCATACGCCTCGCAGCTATTGGTACCGCTTTTATTCTGGCAAAACAACTTCCGCCCGCTGGAGCGAAACTCCGCGCAGACAGATGTATTATATACGCTGGAAGACGACGTGGCACAATAATCCGGCGCCGTTTCCCCCAAATACAAAAATACCGTACCGCTATTATCGCCCCGGCTGCGTTTGGCACAGACGGCATTAGGATAAGAAGAAGGATAAAGACTAAAGGAAAAGTCTTCGCTGCTTGGCACGGCAATATCCAACTGATTCAAACCAAAACTGCCGGAAGTATAATTAATTAAATCCATGCTGTCCATCGTACGCAATTTGGATTCTCCCACCCGTTTGAGCAGCGCGCTCACTTCCGCTAAGCGGGATTTCTCCACCGCACGCTCATACATTGGCACAGACATAGTGATCAAAATAGCCAAAATCATGACGGAAACCAAAATCTCCATCAAGGTAAATCCCCGGCGGTCACCAGGGAGCCGAAACTGCTTCCAATTTGTTTGATTTTTCCGCATATCTTTTTCCTAATCTAACCCATAAATATCGCAGGCGCCGTTTCCACCATCGCTGCAATCATAAAAATCCTGCCCATTGTATTTGACGGTAACACCGGCATAATTTCCTTCCACCTTTTTAATATCAATCACGCAATTTCCCGTTAGTACATACTCGTATCCGGCTCCCGAAATGAGATTGCTGTTTACGTTCAAAGAAAAACCATTGGGCAGCAAATCTTGACTGCCGATATCCAAACGGGAAAGTTTTTTGGCTTGGGAAGGCAATGCCGAATAATCTTCCACGCCCCATTCCGCTATCAAACGCTGACAGGAATCATACATAGATTTAGCCATGACCTGCGCCTTGGTAAAGCGCCCCTTCTCCACAACTTTGCGGTACTGAGGCAGCGCAATAGACGACAACACGCCAATAATAACAACCACTGACAGCAATTCCATTAACGTAAAACCCTTTCTATTCATACCCACCTCACTCATTCCAAGTAGCGGCCCCCCATACACTGCACGCACGGGAGCCTTCCTCTCCGCTGGCAGATGTACAGGTAAACGTTTGCCCGTCAAATGTGATTGTGGCCCCCCGGTAATCCCCCTTCAAAGCGGTAGCCACTATAGGATTGCCTAATTGGTAAGAAAAATTTTCCGTAGAGAGCATGGTGGCATTTGCATTAAATGTCCCTTTGGCGGTAATATCCAGCTTGCGGAAATTGGCATCTCCGGACAGCACCGCCGCCCCACAGTTATCCTTTTGATTTTCCCAGGCCAAACGCTCACAAGAATCGTAAATCGCCCGGATCATCGTCAAGGCTTCCGCCACCCGGGCCCGTTCCACAGAACGGCGGTACTGCGGCAGCGCGATAGAGGACAAAACCCCTAAAATCATCACAATCACCAATAATTCTATCAAGGTAAACCCGGCCCGTTTGCCGGCAGAAAAAATACTCATAAACGCTCCGTCTGCAAATATCAAATACGGCTCTTTCTTTATTATTATAACTAAATCCTCCCCCCTTGCCAACTCTGTCCACAGAGTAAATTTGCTATCATATGTAGCGGTCCGATCATTACAGAGCCTATCAGCCGGGGAGGAGAAATTTATGAGAATTCAAGACGATATACAGTTGGATTACTGTGACGTATTGCTGCGTCCCAAACGCTCAGCATTGGCTTCGCGCTCACAGGTAGATATTATTCGCAAATACAGCTTTAAATGGTGTCCTCGCTCTATAGAAGCCACCGGAGTCGTCGCGGCCAACATGTTCACCACCGGCACAATGGAAATTGCCCGGCAAATGCAAAAACAAAAATTATTTACCGCCTTGCACAAACACTACGCCGCGGAAGAAATTCTCTCTTTCTTAAAAGACAATATAAAATTATTTGGGAACAATGACTTGCTTTTTGTCAGTTCCGGCGTATCAGAAGCAGACTTTGAAAAATTAAATGCAGTCATGTCCAGCGGTTTAATAAACAATATTTGCATAGACGTAGCCAATGGATATTCTCCTTACTTGGTGGATTATGTAAAAAAAGTCCGCCAAGCCTGGCCGGAAAGTTTGATTATGGCAGGCAACGTCGTCACCGGCGATATGACGGAAGATTTGATTTTGAGCGGAGCCGATATCGTCAAAGTGGGCATTGGCCCCGGTTCCGTATGCACCACGCGCAAGCTGACCGGCGTGGGGCGGCCTCAATTCTCCACCGTAATTGAATGCGCCGATGCCGCCCATGGCGTAAGCGGTATGATTTGCGCCGACGGAGGCTGCACGGTACCAGGAGATGTGTGCAAAAGTTTTTGCGCCGGGGCTGATTTTGTAATGCTGGGAGGCATGTTGGCCGGACACGAAGAAAGCGCCGGAGAGTTGTGCACCAAACGCTTCCAAACGGGTGAAGTGGATTTTGTTGACGAAAAAACATGTGCGCTGCACATAGAAGAACGCCAATTCAAAAAATTCTACGGTATGAGCTCTTTGTATGCGCAACAAGCCCATTACGGCGGTATGAAAAAATACCGCGCCAGCGAGGGAAAGGTGGTGGAAATACCATTCCGCGGGCCGATTGAACAAACCCTGCTGAGCATTTTGGGCGGATTGCGCAGCTGTATGACCTACATTGGGGCCAAACGTTTAAAAGACATGCCCAAATGCGCCACTTTCTACCGGGTAAACAGGCAACTGAATACTATTTTTGGCGAAGAAAAATAAAATGTTTATAGGAAAGACGCCGCCTTTTTAAGCGGCGTCTTTTTATTTTCCGTTGTCCAAAGCAACCCCCAAAGTCACCTGCGCTTTGATTATCCCTTTCTGTCCCTTGGAAAACAGAAACACCCCTAAACCATCTGTCATCTTATTGTCTTTTTCTTTTATTTGAAGAACCGAAACAGCAAACAACCGCACCCTCTATTCCTACCCATTTAGCCCTTTTTACGCCTTGCCAAACTCCGCTGAAAGTGAAAAAATACGATAAACGGAGCAGGTTTTGGGGATAGCGTTTTGTCCCCCAAGCCCAACATGTTGAGCCTCCCCCGCCCTTCCCCGGGCGAGGGTCTTTCCATGATTTCAAACAAGCCAATTCCCACAAGCAGAAACGGAAATGTTACAATAAAAGCAGTCCCGGGATTACCTGCGGCAAAAGGAGACAGAAATGATTAAACAAGGTTCCAAAGTAAAATTTGATTATACGCTTACCGTAGAAGGGAAAGTGCAGGATACTTCCGCCGGACGCGGCCCGTTGGAATATACCCATGGGGCCAGGCAAATTATACAAGGTTTAGAAGAAGAATTAGAAAAAATGAATATCGGTGAGAAAAAAACCGTAAAAATCAAAGCGGAAAAAGCGTATGGCCCGGTACTGCAGGAAGCAATTAAACGAGTACCCAAAGAAGCTATCATGAACGCCGAACAGCTTAAAGTGGGCGATATGGTAGGCGCCAGTAATGAAGGGCACACTTTCCGGGCTATTGTAAAAGAAATCTCTGACAAAGAAATTACCTTAGACTTTAATCACCCGCTGGCTGGAAAAGATTTAACTTTTGAAGTTGAAATAAAAGAAATCAATTAAACAAGCTGTGCCGTTAATCCCGCTCCGTTATGATCCCGGAGCGGGATTTTTATTGACGCAGCACCCAAACACCATATTTTCCGCCGGCACGTTCTTACACTACATTCCTGCACATACAGACGTTTTTCCCCATTACAATATACACGGGACACGCCTCCGCCAAAGCACTCCCAAAGACGCCTTCTTTTGCGCAGAACGTTACGTTGCCCATCATAGTGTATCCCAAAAATACAGCGGACAAGATTTCTTGTCCGCTGTATCTAACATACCAGAGGCAGCAATTACGCCATTTTATGGCGCACGCCAATCAATCCATATCCCTCCACTTCTCCTTTAATATCTTTGATGAGGAATACGTCCCAGCTGGTTGCCGTATATTTGCCCATTTCATCTACCAAGTCTAATTTTACTTGGAAAGCATTTCCTGAAGCATTTTTGCTGGCTGTTTCAAACGCACGGCGGCCGCCGTCAGAAAGACGGATAAATTCATCAAAGAATTCTCTGTTCTCCGCCGTCTGTCTCCGCCGGCCCGTAGAGAGCAAAAACACTTCATTGGCATATTTGACACGGTATTGCAAATCCAGCACTACGGCCGGCAAATCCACATATTCCAGCGTACGGATAAAACTCTGTGCTGATTCGCCCAGCGTTTTGCTGGCTTCGCGCAGCTCAATGCGCAGACTTAAAATACGGGACATGATGCCTATCAGTTCCTCCGCTCCTTCCACGAAATGGGCTTTGGGTGCGCGGGAAGCAAAGCACAAAGCGCCCGCCACTTTGCCGCCCACATACAAAGGAGCCGCAATCAAAGAGCCGAAGTTTTTCTCTTTGTGAATGCAACGTTTGCAATTCGTATTGGCCAAATCCGCAAACACGACCACATTGTCATCACGCACATCAAATAAACATTCTTCTACAGGGAACACCATATAACGTTCAATATTGAAAGGATTCGGGGTGGCATATACCACTGTTTGCTCGTCTTGGTTAGATTCCCGGAAGCGCAAAACAATGCCAACATCTGCCTGAAATACTTTTTTCCCGAAATCCAGTATTTTATCCACCTGCTGCGTAATGGTGGACTTATTTTCATTGCTGATATCATAGAGTTGACGAATGTGGCGTTCATGGGTTTGGCGTTCTGTTACATCACGCACCCAGATCACCACTTCTTCCCGTTCTGCAATAGGCGTACAAACAGCCTCAAAGAAATGACGTTTGCCGCCGTATTCCCAGTCAAACTCAAACGTCGTATTAATATTGATACTAATAGCTTCTTTTATGGCAAATACTTCTTTTGAGGCGGCATCTTCCGGCCAATATTGATTCGGGCGTTTGCCTAAAAACAAATCCTCCGCTTCTTTTTCCGTCAAATAAGGCAAATTGGAAGACACCTCCAGCACCAATCCTTCCGTATCCGTTTTCAAATACAGTCCTGGCAAAGATTGCCTCACGCTGCGCAGCTCCAGCGCTTCCCTGGAATTATGGGAAATGCGCTCCAGCAAAGAAGACAAATCCGTCACCAGAGCCAACACGGCATTTTTACCCGGGATATCCAGCGGCGTCAGCGTGATAGAAGTTTCAATACGGCGTTTATCTTTGGTAAACAATACAGCTCCAAATGAAGCGCGGCCCTTTTCCTCCAACATACTGGCGGCGCGTTTAAACGTTTCCGCCAATTCTTCTTTATTCTTGCCGTCAGGGTCTGTAAACAACTGTTTAAACGGCATGGCGGTCAGCTCATCATGAGAATAACCAATCAACTGGGCCAAGAATTTATTGGCTTGCTCTATACGGCCAAATTTTCCGTCTTCGTATTTCACGGAGAAAACGGCCCCGTCTGTCGCTTCCAGCAACGCGTTGAGCTGGGCAGAACGTTCCTGCAAGATAGACATAATTTGCTTTTGCAAAGCCATATTACGGAAAATAAACACATAGCTTCCGTTTTGGGCCCGCAGCGCATTTACGCGCACGGGAGACATCTCCAACCCGCTGGCCAAACAGATGCGATACTCTCTGTTTTCTATATCTCCTTTTTGCTCCAACGTCTTAAAATCCGCCATCAGCAGTCCTATGCTGTCAGGGCTGAATAATTTCACCAAAGGCTGTCCTTTGAGTTCTTCTTGCCCCAGCTGACACAAAGAACAGAATAAATCGTTGCAAGAAGTAATTTTAAACTTAGAGGAGCAAATAACATAAGGCTCCGTATTGGGCAGTAATACGGCGGCCGGCGGCTGGGGCGGGCGCGGCGCTTTTGGTGCGGGCGATTTGAGTCTAATAACAGGCGCAGCTCCATTGAGGCCGTTGGCACGCTCCCTACGGTCCAACGTAACCAAATAATCCGCCTCTACCGTACCATCTTGGCAATCTCTGCGGTTGAAAGGCTCCAGCGTCACATGCAACATCATGGTGCCTTTTCCGTGGATACGCCCCGGGAATTTGGCCGTAGCTTTATCAAAGTCAAACAAATAGTCCATATACGCACTTTCTCCGCGGCGCAGCTTGCGGCGCACTTCCAGCGTCAGCGCAGGGCGGATATATACGTTACGATAAAAGTTGCGGTCATGTTCATCAAAACGGAACATATCCCGGGCCGCTTTATTCATCACATTAATGTACCCTTTGTGATTTAAGATGAATGCCGGCAGCAGGCCCTTTTCAAATACATTTTTAAATTTCTCCCGTTCGCCGCGCACATCACGCATCGTCTTATTTACTGCTGTTACGTCACGCAGAAATACAATGACTATACGCCGCCCCAAATACTTAGAAGCCATAGCCGCAAATTCCACTTCAGCCAAAGCTCCTGATTTTTTAACCAAATGCAGCTGCACCGGGTCGGCGGAGCCTTCTAAGCCATTGATGACAGACTCATATTTGTCTTTGGCGAATATTTGATGGTCCGCTGCAACAAAATCCAACAGCGGCCGGCGCACAATTTCCTCCACCGTTTCATAACCCAATGCCCGGCAGGCGGCGCGGTTGGCATAAATCACCTTGTAATCTTCCAAGATTAAAATGCCTTCTCTTGCGTTTTCCACCAACAGAGAATTCTTTTCGCCGGCCTCCCGGATTTGTTTTTCCATTTTTGTCTTGGCAGTAATATCTTCCGAAACATTAAGCAAATAGTCCGGCGTGCCGTCTGCTTTATAAAGGGGCGTCTTGACCGTATGCATAATTTTCACCCCTTCCGTAGGTGTGGAAATTAATTCCTGCGCTATATTGAGTTCGCGCCGGCTTTCAAACACTTTATTGTCAGACTCACGCATAAATTCTGCCTGCTCTTTGGTAATATCCGTACGGTAATTATCCTTCCCTATAACGTCTTTTGCCAAGACGCCAAACAGGTCTTCGCTCTTTTTATTCCATACGATATATTCCCCGTCGGAACGTTTCACCGATAAAGCAATAGGCAAGTTATCCACCACATTTTGCAGGAAGTTTTTAGACTCGCGTATTTCTATTTCCTGTTGCTTTTTCTGCGTGATATCATTTGCTATAGTCAATACCATCAACGGTTTGCCTTCGGAATCAAACACCGGCGCTTTTGTCAGGTGCAACAATATTTTTTTGCCGTCTTTGCGCTGATATTCTTCTTCCGCTATTTCCACAATTTTGCCATGTTTAAAAATTTCTTCTTCTCTGAGGTTATAGCCATTGGAATCGTCTGGTGAGTTTAATTCCCCAGGGAACAAATGGTCCGCTTCTTTGTTATAGAAACAAATCCGATGGTTTACATCATAGGCGTAAATAGCCACCGGGGCATTATCCAAAATGCTCTGCTGCAAATTCTGCGCTTCAGTCAACTTGCGCTCCTTATCGCGTTTATCGGTGATATCTTCTGCGATAGAAAGCATCATCAGCGGTTTGCCTTCTTTATCATAAATCGGCGCTTTAATTAAGTGCAGCAAAATTTTGGTGCCTTTTTTGGTAATATATTCTTCTTCTGGGATATCTACAATCTTTCCTTGGCGGAAAAGCTCTTTCTCTCTTTCCCCGTAGAAATCATTTTCTTCTTTATAGATATATTCTTGCGGGAACATTTCCAGCGCTTTTCGGTTGACGAAAGAAGCAGCTTGACCCACGCCACGCGCATAAATGGCCAATGGAGCATTGTCCAAAATCGCCTGTTGGAAGTTTTTGGCCTCCACCAAGCGCCGCTCCTGCTCCTTTTTCTCCGTCACGTCTTCCACCATCGTAATTACAAATTCCGGGTTTCCTTCCGCGTCGGAAACCGGCACTTTGACCATATTCAGCAGCAGGTGTTTGCCGTCTTCAGTCACATAGGGTTCTTCCGGAATTTCCATAGGTTTTCCCAATTCCAGCACCTGTGCCTCGCGGTTTAAATATCCGCTGACCTGTTCTTTGGTTTCATGAGGCAGTGAACCTTGATCGTCAAAATGATTGCCCGAAGTACCAAAAATCTGTTCACATTTCTTATTGCGCAGCAGCATTTTCCCTTCTTTAGTACGCGCATACAACCCAATAGGGGCATTTTCTACGATGGCGGAAAGAAAACTGTTGGCTTTAATAATTTCGCGTTCTTGTTCTCTGCGTTTGGTAACGTCTTCCACAATACTGAGCACCAGCGGATCCGGCCCAGCATGACGCAGCGGCACTTTAATCATATGAATAATTTTTTCCCGGCCGTCGCGGCTGAGATAAATTTCATCGGGGTATTCCCGCATTTTACCTTCTTCCAAAATTTGGCGCTCCCGGTCTGCATATTGACGTACAATAGCAGCATTTTGTTTAGGGTGAGGGGCATTGGCATATTTGGGCTCTGTCTCCGCAAATACGGTTTGGCTTTGTTTATTGAAGAAAGTCATCACGCCGTCAATGGTGCGGGTATAAATGCCCAAAGGGACATTGTCCAAAATAGCCTGCAATAAATTGCGGGTTTGCAACAAATCTTCTTCTTGAGCCCTACGGGCGGTGATATCTTCATATACAGTCAGTATCGTCAACACTTCTCCCGAGGTGTCAAAAGTAGGCACTTTGGTAACGGATAAAATAGTTTCCCGGCCGCGGGCGTTCTTAAAACTCATGTGTTGCCCGGAGCGGTTCTGTTTTTTATCTTTTACTTCCTTATCCAACACGTCCAATGCGCCGCGCATCTGTTCCGGGAGCAATTGGCTTATCTTATGTCCAAGCGCCGCCGCAGCAGGTTGTCCAAACATTTTTTCCGCTTTTTCATTCCACACCACACAAACGCCTTTTCGGTCTTGCACGGTAATGGCAAAAGGATAATTGTCCACAATGGATTTGAGAAAATTTTTCTCTTTGAACAGCTGCCGGTATTGCGGAGCAGCATCAAACGTCACAATGCTGTATGGGGTGTCGGGCAAACGGGAAGCGCTCACATTCATGTAAACGGATTCCATATTCTTAGTTACCAGCTCTTTCATTAAAGAGGCGGGGCCTTTTTTATCCAGTAAATTCTGTATTTCCGGTAAGGTTAGCCCATATTTAGAAAGGTTTTGCCCTTTCAATGCCTGTGCGCCAAAACCGGACACAGCCCCCATACGTTCATTAGCAAACAAAACCTCTCCCTTTTCATTTAAAATACAAGCGGCACAGGGCAGTAAATCCAGCCACGCCTGTAATTGCTGAAAAAATTGTGAAGTATTTTCATTTTTAGAGAAAAAAGAAAAGAATTTATTTGCCATATTATTTCCTCGCGCGCGCGTAGTCGCGGCCCAATGAGCCGTGTTTTCTATATGCTAATAAATTCCCGCTTTTCTTGCAAGGGAAAAACTAAGACGAAACCCAGCACAGGATTTTTCTCAAATTTTACACAGGCAAACAGAGAAACAGCTTAGCGGGCAACATGCCGGCAAGTGACTTCCGAACCGACAAAGAACAGCTGATTTCGTTTATACACGCAGGAAACCAAGGTGGAATCTTTTACTCCGCTGGCCGGATTGGGCGGAAGATAACAGTCTATCCGTTTGCAGTCGTAGGTTTCACGGCATTGGGGAAAAGAGGAAGTGGGAAAATTAACTAAATACCAAGAAAACTCCAGGTTATAATTTAACGCCTGCAAAAAAGCCTCACAGGTAGGCTCCATGGCTGGACACTGGGGTTGAGGACTGACGGGCTGACGTTCTATTCTTTCCTGCAGCAGGCTGTAGCGTTGGGTGGTTACCGGGCTGCCCTGGGCCAAATATACATCAAAACAGCTAAAGCCGTCTTCTTGTTTGCGGGAACAGGCATATTGTTTCAAAATATCATGTCCGGGGCAGGTATCTTCCACTTTTTCCGCGTCAGTTCCCAAATAATATGGGGTTTCCCGTTCCGTCGTGACACGATAGCGCGCAGTTGAACCGGCGCTTACTCCGGCACAACCACCCGCCAACAAACACAAAAACAGAAAAAGAGGGATACGTTTCATGGTTACAGCATATCAGAACAAAAGCCTTGCGTCAACCGCAGAAAAGGGCTAAGACTGCTTCCCCGCACAGCCTTTCTGCGGAAACGGCGGGCAGAGCCTTTTAGGCTATTACGGTCCACATACGGCTTATCATCGTCTTATGCGGTACCGGCTGCCGCAGCAAGCCGGCGGCATATGCTCTCCCGTCACTTATGCCGCTGCTCCTGCAGCAACAGGCCGCCGAAATGTTTGTCAAAAAGATTCATAATCCTAGGCAGCCACATGCGGGACTCTCTCCAACACACTGCTTTCATTTTCAGACGCGCCAGAAACGGATTTGCCGCTTTTTAGCCCGGCATAAGACAGCTTCCAATTATTGAATAAAATGGCAGCCGATGCTGTGTTTGTTTTTTAACGCCGCATAGACTATCAGTAACGCCGTTTGCGTGCCATTACGCAAGTCCAACAATTCTTGATTCAAGGCATAGCCTTTATAGAAGGCGTCAATTTCATTATGCAAATGCCGCAGGATTTTCTCGGCGCGGCCCAAATGCGTTGCACTGCGCACCAAGCCGACATAATTCCACATAGTGCTTTTAAGCGTAGCCAAATCCTGTTTTATCAAATTCAAATCCGGCTGTTTTTGCGGCACGACCCATTCTTTGGGTTCAGGCAAACGGAAAGTTTGCTGGCGTATGTCGGCTACATCTGCACCGGCACATAAATAACCGGTGGCCACCGCTTCCAGCAATGACGTACTGGCCAGGCGGTTTGCGCCGTGATAGCCCGTACAAGCCGTTTCCCCAATGGCATTTAAATGCAAAATATTTGTACGCCCTTGCGCCGTAGCATACACGCCGCCGCAGAAATAATGGGCGGCAGGCACCACCGGTATCGGCTGGCGGGTAATATCCACGCCTTCTTTTAGGCAGGTCTCATAAATCGCGGGGAAACGCTCCCGCGTATGCTGGGCCGGCTCATGCGTAATGTCTAGATAAACACAATCATGAGACGTCTTCAAACGTTCTTCTTCTATCGCGCGCGCTACAATATCCCGCGGGGCCAAATCCTTTAGCGCGTGGTAGCGTGGCATAAAAGCTTCCCCTTTCACATTACGCAATACGGCGCCTTCTCCGCGCAGTGCTTCCGAAATCAAAAAACTTTTCCCTTTGGCAAATACCGTCGGGTGGAATTGCATAAATTCCATATTCATCACCCGTGCCCCCACCCGGTAAGCCATCGCAATTCCATGTCCATAAGCATGTTCAGCATTGGTGGTATGGCGGTACACCTGTCCTACGCCGCCGCAGGCTAATATGGTTTTTTTAGCTTTTATGGCGCACACTTGGCCATTCTGATTATCCAATACATACGCGCCAAAACACGTCAACGGGGCATATCGGTCCATAATATCTGTAGAGCTGTGAGAGAGCGTGAGCAAATCCACAGCGGCATGATTTTCCAATACAGTCAGATTTTTTTGTTTACGCAAAGCTTTATGAATAGAAGACAGCAGCGAATGGCCTGTCGTATCCTTCCAGTAAATAATACGGTTTTTAGTATGGGCGCCTTCCCGGGTAAAGAGCAAATTACCTTTTTCATCTCGGGAAAAATCCGTATGAAGATCTTCTATAAATATTTTTTTAACCGCTTCACACCCTGCTGTTGAAAGCGTACGCACGGCACTTTCATTACAAAGCCCGGCTGTAGCCAAGCGGACATCTTTTAACAGTTCTTCCACATTCAACTGCGGCTCATATACAATCCCCCCTTGAGCCAAATCGCTGTTGGCCTCATTCCAGTCGCCGCAGCTGAGCAACGTTACCTGCAGCCCTTGACGGGCAGTCTCATAAGCATAGACGGAGCCGGCAATACCCGCTCCAATCACCAAACAATCGGTTTGCAATATTTTCATACTTTTATTATATAAAAAGCCGTTGCCGGGCTTTATGAAAAAAGATTTGCTTTCTTCTTGCTTTCAATCATAACAAAATGTTATATTATTTCCCTTTTTTCAACAGCTTCAAATTTGATATAATAAATATGTCACTAGATTTCTCTTTATTTTCATTAGACAAATTTTTAATAAAAGGAGAAATAAAATGACAAAAAGCAACAGCATACTGGAAAAAATCGCTGAGGCGTTGGTAAAAGTAGGGGACAATGTCCGCGGCGCACACTACCTGAGCAGACACACCAAATAAACCTCAGGCGAACATCTAGGCCAAGCATTTTCCAATTACGCTTGGCAGACGGGAAAGAAGCCATCTTCTTCCCGTCTGAAACCCAGATGAAACTTTATTTATGATATAAGCCCGCAGGCAAGCGGGTTTTTTATGTCTAGTTCAACTCCAAAACTGTCAAATTTCCCTTCACCAATTGGCTGATTACAGAAACACGCTTACTGGCTTGTGTAAAAATAAAACCCCGCGTTTAGTAAGCGCGGGGTGGGCAATCAAAAAGAAGGTTAACAAGAAGAAGCGGGAGAATCATATCCCATACTTTTGCAAAATTCACGGCCGTCTGCCGTTATGCCTAAACATTTTTCTTCAGATACCATGCCTCTTGTTTTGGCTTCTTGATACACGCAAATCCCATAATTGCCGTCATTTTGCGTAACTTTAACATAATTCTGATTGGAAATATCCACCTTAAAATGAGGCCCTTGATAAGAAGAACCGCTGGCTCCGTCTAATTCCAAAGACAACTTACTAAAATTGGTAGGCATTGTGGCCCCGCTGCCGCCATACTGATGGTCATAATAATATACGTCACGTGCGGCCGCTACTTGATGCGCCAGCGATTTCGCTTCTGAAAAATTCGCTCTTTCTATAGATTTAATATAAGAGCCTATCGCAATCCCCGACAAAATGGCGATAATGGCGATTACAGCCATCAATTCAGCCAAGGTAAAAGCGCGGCAATTTAAATAGTTCCCCAATTTATTCATAATGGCGTCTCCTTTTTTCTTGCTTCTTTTAGTATATAGGTTTTTGTAGTTAAATTCAAATGCCGTTCACAAGCCCCCCTTGAAAGAAGCATGCAAAATAATATAATGAAAGAAAGCCTCTCATATAAAGGAGTGTCCATGCCTGATCTACCAGTTTTTGCCCCAGCCGACGGCAAGCTTGTTGCACTGGAACAAGTGCCCGATCCGGCGTTTAGCGAACATATGCTCGGCGATGGCATAGCCGTCGCTCCCGTTGCCGGTTTTACAGCGGCTCCTTTTGACGGAAAAGTCATTAGCGTGCATAAAGCTTTACACGCGATGGTTATTGGCCGGCCCGGTTTAGAAGTGCTTATCCATATCGGGGTGGAAACTGTCAATTTGCAAGGCAAAGGCTTTCGTGTATTGGTCAATGTGGGAGAAGAAGTAAAAAAGGGTCAACATCTGACCGAATTCGACCCCCATTTTATAGCCAAACACGCCCCCAGCAATTTAATTATTCTGCTCGTTACCACTCCCGACGGAACCCAGCTGCACAAACAATCAGCAGAGAGCGTTAAAGCGGGGCAAGACGTCGTCTTCTCCGTACCGCTTGCGGAATCGGCGCTCCCTTCCCAGCAGACGGCGGATTCCAAAGAAGAACAGCTTTTTTCCCGACCGGTTACTATTTCAAACCTAAACGGTCTGCACGCCAGGCCGGCAGGCCGCTTGGCAGAAGCCGCCAAAAAATATGATTTTCCTATTCTCATTACCTGCGCGAAAAACACAGCAAACGCCAAAAGCTTGGTGGCCATCATGGGCCTTTCTCTCAGCCGCGGCCAAGAGGTGCGCCTGTGTGCTCCCCAATCTGAGCCGGCAGCCGCTCATGCCCTAGAAGAATTAGCGCAATTATTGGAAAGCGGCCTGGGGGAAGACTTGGCGGCGCAAGACCAATCTCCTGCATGTTCGGTGGACAATCCCTGCTTATGCAATGCCGCCCATGCGCCGGATTTTTCCCAGCCGGCCATACTCAAAGCTCTCACGGCCTGCGTAGGAATAGCCCAAGGAAAAGCCTTTTTATTTACAGCAGCGGACATAGCCTTTGAGCAAACTGCCGCCGACCCACAAACAGAGCAAACCCGCCTCACACATGCCTTAGAACAAACCGCCGCGGATTTCTCTGCCGAAATGAAAACAGCAGCCAGTGCAGCAGCTAAAGAAATATTACAGGCCCATGCCGAACTCTTAAAAGACCCTTTTCTGCTTGAACAAGCTCACGCGCAAATCCAACAAGGCAAAAGCGCCCCTTTTGCCTTCAATGAAGCTATTCGCGCCAGCATTGACGTATTAAAAAAGACGAAGAACCGCTTTTTATTGGAGCGCATTGCAGACTTCAAAGATTTGCGCCGCCGCGTACTTATTAAACTGACGGGAAGCCAAAGTAAAAAACCGGATTTCCCGGAAGGCTGTATTGTTATAGCCGATGAGCTGCTCCCTTCTGATTTAGCTTTGTTTGACCACCGGGTACACGGCGTGGTGTTGGCCTATGGCTCTCCTACGGCGCATGTTTCCATTTTACTGCGCAATATGGGCTTGCCGGCCTTGGTGGGGGCTGGTGAATGCATATTAAATATAAAAAACGGAACCCCGCTGGCTATCCATGCGGCGGAAGGATTGATATATATACACCCCACCTCCCAGCAAACCGCTCAACTAACCGACATGATGCGGCAGGAAAAAGCCGCCCGTGAGGCAAACCAAAAAGCCGCCAGCCAGCCGGCCCTTACCCAAGACGGTACGCATATCCTCGTCTGTGGAAACGCTTCCAACGAACGGGAAGCTTTGGCCGCGGCGGAAAACGGGGCCGACGGGCTGGGATTGGTACGTACGGAATTTTTATTTTTCCAAAGCAAAGAAGCTCCTTCCCAGCAACGGCAATTTATGCTGTATCAAAACATAGTGGCCGCCCTGCATGGCCAACCAGTCACCCTGCGCACCTTAGATGTAGGCGGAGACAAACCGGTTCCTTATATGCCTTTGCCTGCGGAAGAAAACCCCATTGTGGGGTTGCGCGGAATACGCAATTATAAGGACTACCGGGATATTTTTCTTACACAAATACGCGCCATGCTGCGCGTGCAGCCCGCCGCGGCGGTACGGATCATGCTGCCAATGGTCACATTCGTAGAAGAAGTGGTGGAATACAAACGGCTTATTGCGCAGGAAAAAGAAAAACTGGGCATATCCACTCCGATAGAAATAGGAATTATGGTGGAAGTGCCGGCAGCGGCTGTGATGGCGGCCCAATTTGCCGCGCAAGCGGATTTCTTTTCACTGGGGACAAACGATTTGACCCAATACGCATTAGCCATAGACCGCGGACACAAAACCCTCTGCGCCCAAGCAGACCATTTGAATCCAGCTGTTTTGGGCCTTATTGCGCTCACTTGCCAGGGGGCCCAACAATATAAACGCCCCGTTGCCGTTTGCGGAGCTATGGCCGGAGATATACAGGCCATACCCTTATTAATTGGATTAGGAGTGACGGAATTAGCCGTTGGCGCCAATGCCATAGCAGCCATTAAAGCGCAAGTGCGCACATTGGACCGGGCCCATTGTATCAAGGCCGCCCGCCAAGCCTGCGCCTTAAACAGCGCAGCCCAAGTACGCGAATTGGTGAAAAAGGAATTTGGTGTATAAACTTGAACTGGAGACACATATGCAAAAAATAAAAGAACTTTTGGGTCCTCTAGGGCGGGGACTGGTCAAATTAGGCAAAGCCCTCATGCTTCCTATCGCCGTATTGCCTATTGCCGGGCTTCTGCTGCGGCTGGGGCAGCCGGATTTGCTCAATATCGCTTTTATGGCGGCTGCCGGTCAAACTGTTTTTACTAATTTGCCTATTATTTTTGCTTTGGGCGTAGCCATTGGATTTGCGCAAGAAAATCATGGTACCGCCGCTTTAGCCGCCTATGTGGGATATGTTATCTTGACCGCCTCTTTGGGAGTATTAGACGACACGATAGATATGGGTGTTCTGGGAGGCATCATTGTAGGCGTAACAGCCGGCCTTTTATACAACAAATACAAAAGTATTCAGCTGCCCTCTTATCTGGCATTCTTTGGCGGACGGCGGTTTGTGCCCATCATTACCGGAGCGGCCTGTCTGCTTATTGCCGCGGCTGCCTATTTTATTTGGCCGCCCATTGCCCGCGTCATCGGCGCTTTTGGAGATTGGACTATTACTTCGGGAAATATCGGTTTATTCTTCTATGGCGTTGCCAACCGCTTGCTTATTCCGCTGGGATTGCATCATATTTTAAATAATTTAGTTTGGTTTCAATTCGGTGAGTTTGAAGTAATCAAAGAGGGCGTCTCCACCATCGTACAAGGAGATTTAACCCGTTTCTTCGCAGGAGATCCGTTGGCCGGCCCCTTCATGGCCGGATTTTTCCCCATCATGATGTTTGGGCTTCCAGCGGCTTGTTTAGCAATGATTGCCACCGCCAAGACTTCACGCAAAAAAGCCATTGGCGGTCTTTTGCTGTCTATGGCCTTAACTTCCTTTTTAACCGGCATCACCGAGCCTATAGAATTTTCCTTCATGTTCTTAGCATTTCCTCTGTATGTGCTGCATTCTTTGCTGACGGGGCTTTCTCTGGTTATCATGAACACATTGGAAGTAAAATTAGGCTTCGCTTTCTCTGCCGGCTTGTTTGACTATCTGCTCAGCTACGGTTTGGGAAAAAACGGCTTGTATTTACTCCCGGTAGGCATTGTGTACGCTTTAATCTATTATTTCCTTTTTAAATGGGCCATTGTCCGCTTCAACTTATCCACTCCGGGCCGTGAACCGGAAGAAACAGACCAAGAAGCCGCCCCAACCAACCAGCCCCAGCCCGCCTCCCCTATTGAGGCTGCCACACCGGGCCATACACCGCAGGCAACAGCCGCTGCCGCATCGGCTCCCACTGCAGATGACCATAGCCGCGGGGCCGGCTATTTGCGCGGCTTAGGCGGGAGAGAAAACATTAAAACATTAGACGCCTGCGCCACCCGCCTGCGGGTGGAAGTGGCAGACGACAGCAAAATTGACGTCTCCGCCCTTAAAACATTAGGGGCGCGCGGCGTGGTAAAAGCCGCCGGCGGAGCGGTGCAAGTCGTCATCGGCCCGGAAGCGGACTTAATCTGTGACGAAATAAAAAAATATCTCAAATAATATGAAACTGATTATTACCAAACACAATCTAGGTCTTTGGGCCGCCTCTTATATACGCACCCGCTGGCAAGCGCGCAGCAAAGAGCCTTTTGTACTGGGGCTGCCCACAGGCGGCACGGTGGTGGATATGTATGCGGCTTTAGTGGGGCTGGTCAAAAACGGAAAAATGAGTTTCCGCAATATTGTGACTTTTAATATGGACGAGTATGTAGGGCTCCCCCCGCAGCATGAGCAAAGCTACCACTATTATATGCACCAACATCTTTTCAGCCAAGTAGATGCGCCTTCCGCCAACATACATATCCTTAATGGCATGGCGCCGGATTTGCACGCCGAATGTTCCCTCTATGAGAAAGCCATTGAACAAGCAGGAGGTATTGATTTGTTTTTAGGTGGGGTAGGGCGTAACGGGCATTTGGCGTTCAACGAACCAGGATCCGCATTCAATTCCCGCACCCGTGTCATGGAACTGACCGACAGCACCCGCCAAGCTAATGCCCGTTTTTTTGGAAACAACCCGGCCTTAGTGCCTTCCCAAGCACTTACCGTAGGTATTGGTACGGTGTTGCAGGCAAAGGAATTGCTGTTCTTGGCTTCCGGCGTCAGTAAGGCAGAAGCCGTGGCACGCTTAGCCCAAGGAGAAATAACGCCCAGCTGGCCCATTACTGCGTTAAAAACACATTCACGCGCAGCTCTGTTGGCGGACCCGGAAGCGGCCTCTGCTTTGACAGGCCCCGCCAAAGCATACTGGGAGCAAGCCCGTGCACAGCACCCAGACGAAGATGTTATTTTAACTTTATAAATACGGAGAATTTGCCATGACACACCGTCTTATCATTAATGCCCGCGTCATTACAGCAGACCAAGTGCTGCCGGACCACTGCATAGAAATAAAAGACGGGCAAATTGCCTCCGTATTTCCCAGCCAGCATCTGCAAGCATTAGAAAAAGATATAGATATTTACGATGCCAACGATGCCTATGCCGCGCCGGGCTTAATTGATTTGCACATACATGGTTTTGGCGGCTTTGGCCCGGAGCTCGGCACAGTAGAAGCATTGCTTCAGATGTCCCTAGAATTAGCCAAACAAGGGGTAAGCGGTTTTTGCCCTACGCTTTATTGCGGCCGCCCCCAGCAAATGCGCCAAATCCTTGAAAATACTGTTGGCGCTTTTGGCAAAGAACAAGGGGCCCGGCTGTTGGGTTATCATCTGGAAGGGCCTTTTATCTCCCCCCAAAAACCGGGCGTCATGAAACCGCAGGACATTTCCCCCATTAATTTGACCGTAATGGAAGAACTGTGGCAGGCCGCGCAAGGCCATATAGCTATCATGACCGCTGCGCCGGAATTGCCCGGCATAGAAATGTTGGCTCGTTTCTGCCAGGAAAAACATATTTTGCTGCAAGCCGGCCACACCAACGCCACCTACGAAGAATTTCTGAAAGGGGCTGACTTGGGGCTAACTCACGCCACCCATCTGTTTAATGCCATGAGCTCCTTCAATCACCGCTCTCCGGGTGCTGCCGGAGCCGTGTTAATGCAGCCGAACGTTTCGGCAGAAATCATAGCAGACGGCGTGCATGTGCACCCAGATGTAGTCCGTTTTGTAGGTCAACTCAAATCCCCTCAAAATCTGGTATTGATAACAGACGCGCTGCGCCCCACAGGGCAAGAACACCCCCCCTTCCTGGCAAATGCAGAGGAAGTGGTGTTTGAAGGAGGCGTATGGAAGCGCGCCACAGACCATGTAATAGCCGGCTCTGCGTTGACTATGCTGCAAGGAATAAAAAATTTGGTCCAATTCGGTTTTTCTCTGCCACAAGCGGTTGCCTGTGCCAGCGCGAATCCAGCCCGCTTAGTGGGACTGAAAAATGAAGGTTCGCTAACGCCCGGCATGAACGCGGACATTACGGTTTTTGACCGCCAATTCCGCCCGCTGCGCACCTTTCTCTCCGGTCGTTGAACTGGAAAAACGATACGCCCGCCGGGCCAGGCCCGCTTGCACTTTTCTGTCCAGACTGCCAAGTTGAGCTTCCCGCCTGATTTTGATAAAATATAGATATAAATAAGCACAGCACAAGCCGCCGCGGTACTGGGCGGCTTGATTTGTCTGATACCATGACTACAGAAGCAAAAACACTTAAAAAAACGGGAAACCCATTTAAAGCCCGCACCCTATCCAGCCTGCTGATTAAATTTTCAGCTCCGGCGGTGGCGGGTATGTTTGTCAGCGCGCTTTATAATATTATCTCTCGCATTTATGTGGGACATGAATTTGGCGCAGTGGGTATTGCCAGCATTACATTACTGTTTCCTATGGGGTTTTTCTTCATGGCTTTCAGCGTGCTCATAGGCGTGGGGTCCAACGCCCTTTTCTCTATCCGTTTGGGAGAGAAAAATGAAGAAGAAGCCCAATATATTCTAGGAAATGCTTTTGTAGCGCTTTTTCTAATCAGCACCACCTTGATGACTTTGGGATACATTTTTATGGGGCCTGTCTTGACTTTTTTGGGAGCCGATGAAGTGACGCTTCCTTATGCCACCGCCTATATGCAGGTAGTGCTTCCGGGCTATTGTTTATTTAATGTCGGGGCTGGCATGAACAACTTTATCCGTTCTTCAGGGCATCCCAAAACCGCTATGGCTACGCAGTTTATCGGAGCATTCTTAAATCTGACAGTTGCCCCTTTGACTATTTTTGTATTAGGTTGGGGTATGCGCGGAGCCGCTTCCGCCACTGTATGCGGGCAGGTGGTGTCTTTTACATGGATTTTATTGTTCTTTTTAGGACCGCGCAGCAAATATAAATTGCATTTCCGTTATATGCGCCTGCGCTGGAACATTCTCTCCGCCAGTGCGCTTATCGGCCTTTCTCAGTCTGTTTTTCAATTGGCCTCCAGCGCACTAAACCTGCTGTTAAACCATGCCCTGCTAAAATATGGCGGCAATATAGCCGTATCCGCCATGGGGATTGCCATCAGCTCCAACGCCATTTTCCTAATGCCGCTGTTAGGCCTAAGCCAAGGAGCCCAACCGCTGATAGGCTACAACTACGGCGCGCGCAAATACGCCACTTCTTTTCAAACGCTTAAGATGGCGATACGTTGGGGAATTGGTGTTGGGTTTACGGGCTCCATGATTGCCCTGCTGTTTGCACCGTATATTGTGCGTATTTTTAACGGAACAGACCAAGAGTTGATTTCTCTGGCCTCCAAAGCAGTACGTATTTTAAACATTTTTACCGCTTTTGATGCGTTGCAAATACTGGGAAGCAGTTTTTTCCAAGCCATCAACAAGCCGTTCCGCGCCGCCGTGTTAAGTTTATCACGCCAAGTATTGATTATTATTCCGTTGGTATTAATTTTGCCGATGTTTTTTGGGCTTTACGGCGTATTTTTCGCGCCTCCGATAGCAGACTTCCTCTCCTGCATATTGACGTACTTTATGCTGCGCGGATATTTTGCCAAATATAAACAAAATTTCTTCTTTAGCCGCAAGTTTTCCCACAAATAGCCGTGCGGCAACACCCTGCCAGCGCCGTTGCGCGTTCTCTTATAGGATTTGGGGCCCAGCCGGATTACTCAAAAATACAAAAATATTAGGATTTGTATTCCCAAAACGCACATATCATTTCCGTTTCAAGATATATCATACTCCCCGGCAAGCGGGGTAGGGAAAAGCTTAGCGCAGCTTCAATGCAAGTTCATTAATTTCTGTAATTTCTTGCAAAGATAAAGCGGAAAGTTTTTTCTTTTCCTGCTTAGAGAGTGGAGCAGAAAAGGCGGTTTTAAATCCCAAACGTTGGGCTTCTTCCAAACGTCTGTCCATGAGAGGTACTTTGGCCACTTGGCCCAAAATACCCACTTCCGCCAAAAACATAGCGTCATGCGGCAAAGCTACATCACGCACGGAGCTGATTACTGCCGCGCAAACAGCCAAGTCCAACGCCGGGTCTTTTAATTTCACGCCGCCGGCAATACTTACATAAATATCTTTATTGTCCAAAGACAACCCCACATGTTTCTCAAGCGCCGCAAACAACAACAAACAGCGGTTTAAATCCACCCCGGTTGCGATACGGCGCGGATAAGGATAATGCGTCGGACTGGCCAAAGCTTGCACTTCGGTTAAAATAGGGCGCGACCCTTCCAAGGCCAACGTATAGGCGCGCCCTTTTAAAGCGGCCCGCGCTGAAGTCTGTGCAAAATACTCGCCTGCATTTTCCACCCCTTCCAAGCCATGCCCCGTCATTTTAAAAAGACCTATTTCCTGCGTGGAACCGAAGCGGTTTTTGTGAGGGCGCAGCAAGCGCAGCAAATTGTCTTTTTCCGTATCAAAATAAAGAACACAGTCCACCATATGCTCCAAAATTTTCGGCCCGGCCAATTCTCCGTCTTTTGTTACATGTCCTAAGACGAAAGTGATAATGCCTTTCGGTTTGCACAAACGCACCAATTCGGCGGCGCATTCCCTCACTTGTCCGATAGTGCCGGCAGACGAAGTGAACTCCGGGTGATAGACCGTTTGGATAGAGTCCAACACCAACACGTCAGGATTGACATTTTCCACCGATTCTATGATATTTTGTATATTCGTTTCGCAGTGCAAAAAGATATTGGGGTTTTGCACGCCCAAACGCTGGGCACGGCCGGAAATTTGACTAATGCTTTCTTCTCCGGAAATATAGAGCACTTTTTGTGTTTTTGCCAACGCATCAGCCACCTGCAGCATGAGCGTACTTTTGCCAATACCCGGCGCTCCGGCCAACAGCGTAATTTGTCCTTTGACCAGGCCGCCGCCCAGCAAACGGTCAAATTCGCCTATACCCGTCGGCAGACGGGACTCCTGTACGGAGCGGCTTTCGGAAAGTTTAACGATTTCAGAAGAAAAATCTGTAAACGAACGGGTATGTTTTTCTTTTTTGCTTTCTTGTTGTTTTACTTCTTCTGCCAGTGTATTCCATTCGTCGCACTGCGGACACCGCCCCGCCCATTTGGGGGCTTCATATCCGCATTTTTGGCAAATGAACACTGTTTTAAATTTCATAACGCTCCTTTAGCGGGCCATTGTGGCCAGTCCGAAGAACGAAGAGATATCCTGATCATTAAAGGATACGTTGGCTTTCACGTTAAAATAGTTGGTTTCCAGCGCGTCGCGCATCCATGCGCCAACTGAGAAATACTTGCTCACCCGGAAATCTATCCCATAGGAAAGGTTGGGCTTGTTAAATAAACGACCATTAATCACGCGGTTGCGGCCCCAGTCAGTAAATTCCACACCGGCGGTAAAGCGCTGTAAAAACTCATGATTGTAGAACGGCTTTACTTCCAACGACACGCCGCCAGCTCCGCGTATCAAACCGGCTGCCACATTAGCCCAGCGGTTATACAGACCAAAGCGCAAGTCTAACTTATTGCGTTCTATATAGTCGCCGTCGCCCAAGATATCATCTTCATTTCCGATGTTAGAAATACCCGCGCGATAATAAGTGTAACCGCTTGACGGGAAAATTTCCAACGCCAAATCGCTGGTGGCTACGCCGGGTTTGGTGGCATAGAAAAAGTCATAATCCCAATATACTCTAAAACGACTCATACGGCCCACAAAAGATTTCACTTCCGTCATAGTTTCTTTGAGCTCGCCCACGCTCTGCTTGACTTGATCTTTCATCTCTTGGTCTTTAATCAAAGCCCCCAGCACGCCATCTTGATTGGTAATACTGTCCATAATGGCGTTTAGTTTGTCGGTAATCTGTTCCAAGTTTTGCATAGAATCAGTCACATACGGACGCATTGTTTGCACCAGTTGATTGACATTGGCGGAAAGCTGGCGTATATCACGCATGGCGTCGTTTAACTGCGCGCCAAATTGCCCCTGATTATTAATGCTGTCCACCAATTGCTTCACGCTGGCCATGGTATCGGCCAGTTGTTCGTCCATCGGTTTTTCGTCTATTCCTTTTATATAATCTCCGTCTTGCAGCCGGCCCAAGCTCTCGTCGCCCTGCGTAATTTTAATATACTTAGTGCCGATAATACCCGTCATTACCACGGCAAAACGGGCGCCTTTGTATATGGGGATATCCGACCGGATAGCAGCCACTACCACAACTTGGTCGTCTTCAATTTTAATTTCTTTTACTTTCCCCACTTCCACCCCGGCCAGTTTAACCGCCGCTTTTACCGGTAAGCCGGAAACATCAGCAAACCGCACGTTTAAATCATAGGTACGGGTAATTGAAAATCCGCCCAAAAAATATAAAGAAAATCCCAGGACCGCCAGCCCCAGTACAGTAAATATGCCTAATTTAGTTTCCGGTTTCATCATGTTATTCTACCTTAAATAAATTTAGGAAAAGCGCCCCTCTCTGGCCAAACCCGCCTTCTGCCGCCACACACAAAGAAAGCCTTTTTCCCCTCCGCCTAAAAACGTTACTCCTTCATTAATTTCATTTTAATCGGCCCCTGGCTGGAACCATCAACAAACTGCCGCACATAGGGATTATCCGTCTTTCTGAATTCTTCCGGCGTGCCATACATCATAATAGTTCCTTCATGCAAGAATGCAATATAATCCGATATCTTAAAAGCCGAATGCATATCATGTGTAATCACTACGGAAGTTACGCCGATTTTCTTTTTCATATCCAAAATCAAATCGCTGATAATATCAGACATAATCGGGTCCAGCCCAGTGGTAGGCTCATCATACAAAATACATTTAGGGCTGACGGCCAGTACGCGCGCCAAACTGACGCGTTTGCGCATACCTCCGGACAATTCCGACGGATTCAGCGCCGCCACGCTGGGTTTTAGCCCCACCATAGCCAACTTTTCTTTAACAATAGCCTCATATTGCTGCACGGGCACTTCCGTCAAATACTTTAACCCAAAAGACACATTTTCCCCTACCGTCATGGAGTCAAACAACGCTCCCTCTTGAAATAAATAACCAAAATGCCGCCTCACCGCAGCCAAGCGGAAAGGGTCTTTCACGCGGGAAATATCCCGCCCATTGACCACGATTTTTCCCCCGTCACAATCCAACAGCCGAATCATACACTTAATAAGCGTACTCTTACCCGAGCCGGATCCCCCCAAAATAGAAGTTACTTTTCCGTCTTCTATATTTAGGTTTACATCTTTAAGCACATGATGGGAGCCAAAGCTCTTTTTAAGATGTTGTATCTCTATCATTTAAATTCCAAACGCCGTTAAAATTGCTGTTAAGAAATAGTCCAATACTAAAATCAACACAATGCACGTCACGACCGCGCCCGTGGTGGATTTGCCCACTCCTTCAGCTCCGCCGCGCGTGCTGACTCCTTGGTAGCAGCACACTGTGGCCACTAAAAAGGCAAACACAAAAGATTTCAAAAATCCATGCATAAAATCATTCACGTCCATAAAAGACGTAATATCGCTCAAATACACTTCTCCCGGCACGCCTAACGCATATACCGCCACCAAATAGCCGCCCACAATCCCAAATAAGTTGGAAAACAACGTCAATATGGGCATAGTGAGCAAAAAGGCAAACATGCGGGGTATTACTAGATATTGAATAGGATTAGTACCCAGCGTATATAAGGCATCAAGCTGTTCCGTCACAGCCATTGTGCCAATATGTGCCGTTACGGCCGCACCGGCGCGCCCGGCCACCACTACGCCGGTCAACACGGGGCCCAATTCACGGATTAGAGAGAACGCAACAATCGTTCCCACATAAATAGGGTCGCCAAAAATACTGCCTATAGTATTGCCGGCCTGCAAGGCAAGCACCATGCCGGTAAACAGACTGGTCAATGCCGTTACGCCAAAAGATTCCACCCCCACGCTGACGCTCTGGCGCACGAATTGCTCAAACTCAAAACGGGAACGCACCAGCCAAAAACACACCGAACGCACCATATCGGTCGCGCCTCCGGTGCGGTCCATCCAACGGGTAACCATTGTTCCTATCGCTGTAAACATTATTCTTTATAAAACCTCGGTACGCGGGGCATCAATAAGGTGGTCAGCTCATAATCAATCGTGCCCGCAAGCTGGGCCAATTCTGACGCACATATCCGCTGCTCTTGCTGACGGCCGATAAGCACCACCTCATCTCCCACGCGCGCCTGCGGCACACGGGAAATATCTACCATAGTCATATCCATAGTAATATTGCCCAGTATACGGCAGCGCATACCATTAATCAGCACGTCGGCTTTATTGGACAAAGCCCGCAGATATCCGTCTCCATAGCCCACCGGTATGGTGGCCACCTTCAGAGAATGCGGCGCAATAAAGCTGCGGTTATAACTAATACTGGCCCCGGCGGCTACTTCTTTGGCAAATACAATGCGGCTCTTAAAAGACAGCACCGGCTCAAACCCGTCAGCCAATCCAAACGAAGAATGCCCCACGCGCACCATATCACAATAGCTATCTGAACGCAATTCTATAGCTGGAGAGGCGGCCATATGACAAATTTGTACAGGTATTTTGTGTAAACGAATATTGGTCATCGTATCCCGGAAATAACCAATTTGCTCCTCTGTATAAGCCGGGTCTGTATCCACGCTGGACAAATGCGTGAATAATCCTTCTAATTCTACAAATTCATCTCCGTGCAGCTCATGAATAATATGCATTACGCCGCCCCGGCGGGTACCAATGCGGCCCATACCGCTGTCTTGCTTTACATGGCAACGGGCTTTTTTGCCCAACTTACGGGCGATTTGCTTAATAGCTTTGGCCGCTTCCATACTGGCAACAGCCACAGACAAATCATATTTTATAGCATACTCAAACGCTTCAAAAGGATACAAACTACCCAACACCAATATAGGCAGCGTAACCCCTGCCTGCCGCAGAGAGATGCCTTCCTCCACTGAAGCCGCCCCCAAGAAATCACACAAATCATGCTGCTGGGCATAAAGAGCCAGCCGCTGCGCCCCATGCCCATAAGCATTGGCTTTCACTACGGCCAGTATTTTGACACCGGGACCCACTTTAGAGCGGATTTTTTGTAAATTCCGCCCATAAGCTCCCAAATCTATTTCCGCCCATGTAGGACGCAAAAAAGGAATTTCCACATTTACTCCGGCAACACCATCACCCCTTCCTCCGCCGGGCCCATACTTTCCGGCTGAGGGGCAGGATTTGTAAAGAGAGTGTAAGCACTGATAAAATTCAAATCAATATCTCCCACCGGGCCATTACGCTGCTTGGCAATAATCAGCGTAGCCTTTCCTTTTACGCTGGGGTCTTCGCGTTTATAATATTCCTCGCGGTGAAGCAAAGCCACCACGTCGGCGTCTTGTTCAATAGAGCCAGATTCGCGCAAATCGGAAAGCTGGGGTTTTTTATCCGTGCGGGCTTTATCCTCATTTTTGCGGCTAAGCTGGGAAAGAGCCAGCACCGGTACGTTCAAATTACGCGCCAATTCTTTCAACATACGGGAAATCTCGGACACTTCCTGCTGACGGCTTTCTGCCCGGCCGGAAGAACGAATCATCTGCAAATAGTCTATCACGATCAGCCCCAGTGTTTTGCCCTGTTTACTCAATTCATTAGCCAAACGGCGGGAACGCATGCGGATTTCCGTAATCGTAATGCCCGGCGTATCATCAATAAACAGGGGCGCCTCAGACAAACGCGCCAGCTCCCGCGTCAAATCCTGCCACTTATTTTGCGGGAAACGGCCATTGCGCACTTGATGCAGCTCTGCTAAAGCCGCCGCGCAAAGCATACGTTCATAAATAGAATGGCGGCCCATTTCCAAAGAGAATACGGCGGTAGGCACACCGCAGTTTACACTGGCATGGTGGACAATATTCAGAGCAAGCGCCGTTTTCCCTTGGCTGGGGCGCGCCCCCAAAATAATCAAGTCAGACTTGCGCAAGCCTCCCGTCTTGTAATCAAATTCCGTAAACCCGGTCGGCACCCCTTTGACAGGATTTTTGTCCAAATGCGCCTTTTCAATCAATTCCATGACTTCTACGGCCAAATCTTTTGACGAAACAAATCCTTTTAAATCCTGCTTTTGGCTTAATTTGAATATTTGTTCTTGCGCAATATCAATCAGATTTTCCGGTTCTTCTTCCCCTTTATAACATTCCTGAACCAAGCTGGTAGCCGTACGAATTAAGTCCCGCACCAAAAACTTTTTATATACAATATTGGCATAGTGTTCCACATGAGCGGCGGTGGATACTTTATTAATCAAATCCGCCAAATACAACTCTCCCCCCACTTGCAGCAACAAGTTTTGGGTTTTGAGCTCTTCGGTCAAAGTAACCAAATCTACAGCCTGGTTTTTTTCCGCCAAAGTTTTCATGGCGGCAAAAATCTTCTTATGGGAGTCTTTATAGAAGTGTTCTGGCTTTAAAATATCCAAAGCACGCTCCACCGCATCATTTTCCATCAGCATGGAACCCAACACAGCCATTTCGGCGTCTAATGCCTGAGGCGGAACTTTTTCTTCCAACAGATTGCTTGCCATATATCCCTCTTACAGCGACAAAATAACCAGGCTCCCGCCCAAGCAGGCGCCTTTTCAGTTATTGTAGCAATTTTAGCTGTTATGCGCCCGCCGTTTTACACTCTCGTCAGAGCGGCTTTTTTATCAGAGGCTATTCTCAACCGCCGCCCAGCCATTTCCAACAGGGCATGGCATTAAACGTTCGCTTCCTGCCATGCTGAATAGGGCCACGCAGCCCACATACCGTATTCGGAACGAGCCTAGACATTGGCTCTTTGTTTTTCTTCCTAATCATACTGGCGCAGCTACAGCGACACCAAATATGCTTTTATTGTATATCTGGCATTTTATGAATCAGTACAGCCTAGCATGGCAGTGTCTTTTCCACCTGCGGCGCTCTTGCGCCAAAACGGTTATTTTATATAATAGGGGCATGAACTGCATATTCTGTGGAATTGTAAGCGGGGAAATCAAAAGCCAAATCATCTACGAAAACGATGATGTGGTGGCCTTTAAGGATTTAAATCCGCAGGCTCCCACCCATTTGTTGATTATCCCTAAGAAGCACATCAGCCGTTTGGACCAAGCCCAAGACGGCGACGCTCAATTGCTGGGCAAAATATTGTTGGCGGCCCGTGATTTAGCCAAAAAATATGACCTAAAAGACTTCCGTTTGGTTACCAACAATGGGAAAGGCGCCGGACAAAGTGTAGATCATTTGCACTTTCATCTTATGGCGGGGCGGCGTTTTCTCTGGCCGGCTGGCTGAAATGGAATTTAAAATTGCAAAAGCCACGGCACGCGCCCGTGGCTTTTTGCATAATGGACAGCGGCCGCAAGCTGCATGGCAAAGAATTTCTTAAAAGGAGTCTTTAAGCAGACGAAAATTAACAACAAACATCACAACGGCCACCTGCTTGTTTATCTTCCAATTGCTGAAACTTGAAAGTCTGGCGGCCTTGTTCTCCGGCCTGCAACCGGCACATACAAAAGAAATAGGTAAAACCGGTTGAGCGCGCTTTTTCTGTTCCGGCAGCAGTTCCCGCCCAACCAATTTGTGGCAGCATTGTTTTATGTGCTGACAAGTTTATTTGGTTTTCAAGCAGGCGCACAACTCCGCCAGTCCGGAAGCAATGTCCTCTTGTTGCACCACAACCCCTTTAGGCACAGCCAGTTTGACGGGGGCAAAATTCCAAATCGCTTTAATCCCGCAGGCCACCAGCGTATCCGTTATCCCTTGTGCGGCGGGCCCGGGCACAGTCAACACGGCGATTTTTAATTTTTTGTCTTCTATTATGCTCTTCAGCTGCGCCGTATGATACACATGCACGCCGTGTATTTCATTGCCTACCCGCTCCGGGTGCGTATCAAAAGCCGCCACGATTTCAAGCCCATGGTTTTTAAAACCGGAAAACCCTAAAAGCGCCGCCCCCAAATGTCCGGCCCCCACCAAAAAGGCTTTATTTAAATTATCCCAGCCTAAAAAATTTTCAATTGCGCTAATAGTGCCTTTTATCTTAAACCCCGCCCGCATTTTACTGGGGGCGCCTATGGCCTGCAAATCTTTTTTAATCACAATGGGAGGTATCTGCGTTTCCTGTGCCAGCTCGGTGGAAGATGCCAGCTCCCGCCCATAGCCGTGCCAGTCATACAGTACACGCAGATACTGAGGCAGGCGGCGTATAGTCTGCACGCTAATGCTTTTTTTCTTAGAAAAAAGGCTCATAAAAATTCCCCCCGTCACAAAATACTGGATATTACAATATCTATATATTATTTTTTTCCCTCTTTTTTGTCAAGCGCCCTTTTGAAAATATTAGACGAAGTATTGACAGCTGTTTTCAAAACAGGTATTATATGGATATAAAAATATCTACATCTCGTTTTACCAAAGATATTTTGAAAAGGAGAACAATTATGGCGGACAAAAAAACAAAAGCGCCGGCCGTGGCCACCCCGGAAGAACTGGCCCACCTGGATCAGATTGTAGAAAAGGTGAAAAAAGCCCAGCGCATTTATGCCAACTACACGCAGGAGCAAGTGGACAAAATTTTCCGCGCCGCAGCCATTGCCGCGGCACAGAACCGCATTCCGCTGGCCAAAATGGCCGTAGCGGAAACGCGCATGGGTGTTATGGAAGACAAGGTGATTAAAAATCAATTTTCTTCCGAATATATTTATAACCAATATAAAGACACTAAAACCTGCGGCGTACTTTCCGATGATGATTCGTTTGGTTACCGCCAAGTGGCAGAACCTATCGGCTTAATTGCCGGTGTTATTCCGACCACCAACCCGACCTCTACGGCTATTTTTAAAAGCTTGCTGGCTTTGAAAACGCGCAACGGCATTATTTTCTCTCCGCATCCGCGCGCCAAAGAATGCACCATTGAAGCGGCCCGCATCGTGCTCAACGCCGCGGTGGAAGCAGGCGCTCCGGAAGGC
This sequence comes from uncultured Elusimicrobiales bacterium, assembly GCA_944324115.1. GTDB lineage: Bacteria > Elusimicrobiota > Elusimicrobia > Elusimicrobiales > Elusimicrobiaceae > Avelusimicrobium. The sequence goes on along the minus strand of CALUVB010000003.1, from coordinate 140,834 downwards.
ATTATCGGCTGGATAGACAACCCGACCATGCCGCTTTCCAATGCCTTAATGCACCACAAAGACATCAATCTGATTTTGGCCACCGGCGGCCCGGGCATGGTCAAAGCGGCCTACTCCTCCGGCAAGCCGGCCATCGGCGTAGGCGCGGGCAACACCCCGGTTGTAATTGACGCCACCGCCAATATTAAAATGGCCGTCAGCTCCGTTATTATGAGCAAAACCTTTGACAACGGCACCATCTGCGCCAGCGAACAGTCCGTTATCGTGGAAGATGCCATCTACGATAAAGTCAAACAGGAATTTATTGACCGCGGCTGCCACTTCGTCACCGGCAAAGACCGCAAAAAACTGGGCGATACCATTGTTAAAGACGGCAAACTCAACTCCGCCATCGCCGGCCAAAGCGCCGAAACCATTGCCGAAATGGCAGGCATTAAAGTGCCCGCTGACACCAAAATCTTAATTGCCGAAGCGGAAAAAATAAGTGATGAAGAACCCTTCGCCCGAGAAAAGCTCTCCCCGGTGCTGGCGTTCTACCGCGCCAAAGATTTTGACCACGCCGTACAGCTGGCGCGCGACTTAATTCTCTACGGCGGCGCCGGCCATACTTCGGTACTTTATACAGATGAAGCCAACGAAGCGCACATTGATATATTCAAAGATATGCCTACCGCCCGCACCTTAATCAACATGCCTTCTTCCCAGGGCGCTATCGGCGACGTGTATAACTTCAAGCTTGCGCCGTCACTCACGTTGGGCTGCGGCTCTTGGGGCGGCAACTCAGTCAGCGAAAATATCGGAGTCAAACACCTTATGAACGTAAAATCCGTCGCGGAACGCCGCGAAAATATGTACTGGTACAAAGTACCTTCCAAAATCTACTTCAAACGCGGCGCGCTGGAGCAGGCCCTGGCGGAACTGGCCGGCAAACAGCGGGCTTATATCATCACGGATAAAACAATGGAGCAGCTGGGCCATGTGCGCGCAGTGGCGGAAGTGCTGGAAAGCGTGGGCATTAAATTCCGCGTGTTCTCCAACGTAATCCCGGATCCGAATATTGAAAACGTCACCGAAGCTTTGACTATTGCCAATTCTTGGCAGCCTGATGTGATTATTGGTTTAGGCGGCGGCTCTGCCATGGACGAAGCCAAAATGGTATGGCTGATGTATGAAAACCCCGACACCAGCTTTGAAGATATCGCCATGCGCTTTATGGATATCCGCAAACGCATTTATGCGGCTCCTCCGCTGGGCAAAAAAGCTGTCATGGTGGCTATCCCCACCACGTCTGGCACCGGCTCTGAAGTCACGCCGTTTACCATTATTACCGATGAAAAAACAGGCACCAAGTATGCCATTACGGATTACGCTTTAACTCCGGATATGGCTATTATTGACCCGGAATTCGTGTTGGGTATGCCCAAAACGCTGACTGCATGGTCCGGCTTAGACGTATTAACCCATGCCATTGAGGCCTATACCTCTGTATTCGCCACCAACTTTACAGACGGGCAGGCCTTAGAAGCCATGCGCTTGGTATTTAAATACTTAAAGAGCTCCTACGATAAAGGCGCCCAAGATATTAACGCCCGTGAAAAAATGCACTATGCCGCCACGATTGCCGGTATGGCCTTTGCCAACGCCTTCTTGGGCTTATGCCACTCCATGGCGCATAAACTGGGCGCCATGTACCATGTGCCGCACGGCTTAGCTAATGCACTGCTCTTGACGTATGTCATTGAGTTTAACGCCACGGATAAACCCACCAAACAGGGCTTGTACCCGCAGTATAAATATCCGTTTGTACGCGGCCGCTATGCCAAGATTGTGGACTTCCTGTTGCCTAACAACAACATGGGCGATGACAAAGACGCCAAAGTGCAAAAGCTTATTGAAATGGTTGAAAAACTCAAAAATGAGCTCAATATTCCCAAATCCATCAAGGAATACGGCATTTCGGAACAGGAATTCTTGGCTAACTTGGATAAACTGTCCGAACTGGCCTTTGACGACCAGTGCACCGGCGGCAACGCCCGCTACCCACTGGTAAGCGAAATCAAAGAATTGTATTTGAAAGCTTACTACGGCGAACCGGTCAAACACAAAAAAAGCAAATAAGTTGTTTTTATGCAAACCCCGGGGTCTAGGTAGCCCCGGGGTTTTTATGCAGAAAAACAATACAATGGTTTATAAACTGATCTTACATTAACGTTCGTCGGAAAAGTACCAGCCTTGCGTCTCCAGCATTTTACAAATATATTCCCCTTGATCTTTATAAACCCAGCATTCTTTTTCCCACGTGTCATGATTCGGCAACTTGGTATAGTATAATTCATAAGGATAGTTATCTTTACGGGTAGCTCTAATCAGACACAAGCTGCTTGTAGGAAGTTCTTTACAAGAACTGTCATAGCTAAAATTTTTGGAATAACAGAATCTGTCTCCTTCCGGGCAGTCCAGGCCGGCTTCTCCATCTACTGAAAGTGTAATTTTAGGGGCTCCGTTTCTAAAGTTTCCAATAAAATTTGCATCTTGATATCCATTTTCAAGCACATATACATCTATGGCTTTACTTACGGAACCAAACAGAGTAAGCGCTTCGCTTAAGCGGGCTTTTTCCACCGCTTTTGTATACTGCGGCAAGGCAATGGCCGCCAAAATGCCGATAATTAGCACCACGACTAATAATTCTATCAGCGTAAAGCCGCCCGGACAACGTCTGGCGGTATCTTTTACATCGGGAAAAACTTTTTGATTAATTTTTTTCATATGCAAAATTTATCAAAAAAAAAAAATGAGTCAAGACTTTTCTGAACCAAACATTCTCCCCCAGCATAAACGCCTTGCCAAGCAACCCAGTTTTGGTATAATAAAGTATCTTCGTATGTACGGAGTCTTTTATGAAAAAATTATTCTCTATTTTTGCCTTTTCATTTGCAGCTGCGCCTTTGCTGGCTGCAGTATCCACATGTGAAACCCGGGTAGACAAACACCCCGGCGCTTCCACCGCCCAACGGGTAAATTATTGTTTGACCGAAGACCCCCAGACGCAACAAGACACCCCCGTTACGCAAGTGATCCTTTCCGACGTATATGATGTGCAATATCCCCAGCCCAAAACGGCACAACCGGCTCCAACGCAAGAAACCAAGATATATCAACCCAATCCTATCTCCATGGAATATTTAGACAAAGACGATTATCCCGCCTTCCGCAATGACATTATGCCTCAAATAAACGCAGAACAAGCCCATACTTCCGCTCGTAATGCATTAAATACCCAAACGACTTCTGCTTCCAAAGGGAAAAAGAGCCTGCAAAAACCGCAGCGCCAAATGAAAGAAGTTTCCGCACAGGAAGAAACCGCTTACATTGCAGATACCGCTTCTTATGCTGCCCAGCCTGATTATACAACAGCCTATGGTTCTGCCTCTGGGGCGACGGCTTACTCTTATCCAACAACACAAAGTCAAGCCACCCCTACCGGCACGCCGGCGGCACAAATACAACAGGCTCAAGCTTTGCAAAATGACCCGCTGTACCAAAACAATACCGACAACGGCGCCGCTCCAGCCGGCTTCACAGACGGCGGTGTGATGGGCCCCAGCGGCTTTGGGTACAATGCTACCGACCCGGCTTTCCAGCCATAAAATATTGACAACTCTGCCCAGGAGAATTACAATAAATTATGACTATGTTACATCAATTGTTTATTAAGCCGTTTACACAGAAGGGTTTATGGTGGGGATTGACGGATATATGCGTCAAACTCCTTACTATTGTGGTATGGGTATACTTGATATGTATTCAAGTATCTTTGATATGGCAATCCATTCAATTAGATTATAATCCGCTTAATCAGCTGTGGTGGTTTTCGTATGCGTTTTTAATGTTTTTTGGAGCTTCCTGGCTGGCGTACATTTTATTGTTCGTGCGCGACTATAACGACGAATACGAAGAAACAGAAGACTCCGCAGCGCCGGAAGAAAAATAATTTTCTTGAACAACCCGCCAAACGGCGGGTTTTTTATCTGACCAATTCCAGCCAGCCCCTCTCCGTCACTTTCACGGCCAATTGCTTTCACGGCCACTTTTGCCCCGCCTTTAACCCGCAGCACGGCAGGCCCGTGAGGAAACAAGCGGCCGGTCTTTTTATAGTGGCGTTTTCTATGCAATAAAAATCCCCCGGAGCGTAAACGCCGGGGGATTTTTATCATTATACAATTAATATACTTTTTTAAGCGTCAGCACGCCGTCTTCAAAAAACCATTCTTCTATCAGCTCTCCCGTTTCGCTGAATTTCTTGGTAACCCCGTTAGGTTTGCCGTCTTTATGCGGAGAAATCAACGCGATGGTACCGTTGGGATGATATACAATTTTATCTCCGATAATTTTATCGTTCTTATAGGAGCATTCCGAACGCAAATCCCCATCTTGCGTATATACCCGGCACAAACCGTTCAAATAGCCTTTTTTATATTCAGCCACTTCCAGGATTTTGCCCGAAGGATAATATTTTGTCTGCCGGCCTTCTTGGCAATCAGACTCATAATGCATTTCTTTATGCAGACGGCCCGTGGGGTGAAATACCCGCACCAAACCTTGCAGCTGTCCGTTTTCGTAGGATTTTTCAATACTGACTTTGCCGTTCTCAAAATAAATGCGGCATACACCATTGCGCAAGCCATTCTTAAAACCGCACTCAAAATATACTTTTCCATTATCAAAAAATTCTTTTACCGTACCATCGGGCAACACGCCTTCTTTTTTAACAATATCCAAATTTTTGTCCAATGTTTCCCGGTACACTTCTTTCCCGTCGACCAAATAGGTTCTCACAAAACCTACATGCAGCGGGTCATTTAAACTGGCGGTCTTACGCACAATATCGGCCATACGTTAATCCTCCGGCATAGCCAAGGCAGCGATGTATCCGCTCCCCCAGGCAAAATGTAAATTAAATCCTCCGCTGCGCCCGTCTATATCCAGCAGTTCGCCCACTACATATAATCCGGGGCAACACAGCGACTCAAATGTATTATAGTTTATTTCGGCGCACTTTACACCCCCCGCCGTCACCATCGCTTCAGTCCAAGGGCGTAAAGCAAGTACATGCATCGGCCACGCCCCCAAGATATGGGCTACAGTTTGCCATGTGTTGTTAGTCCATTGCTGTACGGGGAGTTGTTTGCGTATTCCGGCAAAATCAATTAGTAAATTGGCAATATTCTCATGCAACAGTCCGGTAAAAAATTCTTTGGCATTACGCTGGGCGAAATGATGGGCCCGTTCTTTTAAAAACAATTCTTTATTTTCAATTTCCGGCAGCAAATCCACCGCCACGGGTACCGCCCCCTGCTCCAAAGCGCGGCCTATGGCTGAGCTAAGAGCCAGCACCGCCGGACCGGAAAGGCCATACGCGGTAAATAAAAGTTCCCCTTCGTTTGCAATTTCCCGCTCCGTTCCGGGCCAAACCCGCACACGGACCTGGGTTCGTATTCCCTGCAGCCGGCTTACCGCCTTTTCTTTTACGCACAGAGCGCACAAAGCCGGAGTTAATGCCGTCACCTTATGTCCCAAAGAACGAGCCAAGAGATACCCATCTTCTGAGCCGCCCACTTGCGGATATGCCCGCGAACCACATGCCAGTACGCAATATCTGCCGGAAAAGCGCTCTCCACTCTGCAGAAACAAAGAAAAATATTTTTTCTTTTGTATTTTAATAACCCGGCTTTCGGTTTTAAACAATACGCCGGCCTCTATACAAGCCAAACGCAAAGCTTCCGCCACGGCGGTCGCTTTGCCCGTACGAGGGAAAACACGTCCTTGTTCTTCCTGTACAGTCAATACACCCAGCTCATGAAACAATGTCAGACATTTTTGAAAAGGGAATTTTTGTAATACAGATTGGAGCAATTTTTCATCGCCGTTGTAATCTTGCGCAGATACATAAGCATTCGTCATATTGCAACGACCATTACCGCTGACCAAAATCTTTCGGCCGGCTTGACGTTCTTTTTCCAACAGCAACACCCGCTTGCCCCGCCGAGCGCATTGCAATGCGCACATCAGCCCGCTGGCACCAGCTCCGACAATAATTACATCAAATAAATTGCTCTCATTCATTTCTGTTACTATAGCAAATTTTACGACGGGGAGATAGTCTCCGCCCCAAGCAGGCCATTGGCGCTGTGGCTCCGGGAGCACGGCGTGCTGTCACTTACTACCAAGCACAGCCAACACGGGCAAAACAGTAATAGGTTTCTATTTCGCTTTTCCTTAGGCGGAATCAAAAGGCCAACGAGGCGATATTGGATTTTCTTTTAAATAGGCCCAAGCACGGGAAAAAAGACATAAAAAACCCCTTCCTAAGAAGGGGATAATGGTGTCACCGGGTGGGCTCGAACCACCGACCTAGCGCTTATGAAACGCTCGCTCTAACCAGCTGAGCTACGGTGACATAAACCGGATATGTATATTATATCAAAACTGCAGCAAAACTTGCAATTCTGCGACGGTCATGCCCATCTAATCAATCATGGAATAGTCATTCAATTTTTCCGGCACGCGGCCGCTTTTTGCCATATCAAAATCCTTATTTGCGGCTTCCTGGTTTCCCATTTTCAAATAGGCCGCACCGCGGGCATTATACACGTCAGCCGCCGGGCGTAATTTTAAAACATAAGAATAGTCCGCCACAGCTTGGTCATATTGACCCAACATAAAATTGACGCCGCCGCGAGAGAAAAATATTTCCGGTTTTTGCGGAGCCAGCACCAAAGCCATATTTAACACTTCCAATGCATCTTGGTAATAACCCAAAGCCGCCAACGTGGAACCTAAAGCGGAATAAGCTTCCGGTTCATAAGGATTAATTTCCAACACTTTCATAAAATCTTTTTGCGCGGCTAAATAATCCCCCGTAAAAAAATACGCCGCTCCACGCGCCGCGTACACTCCTCCATTGTCCGGGTTAAGCTCCAAAGCCCGGTTATACGCCGCCAAAGCCTGCTGCGGCTTGCCGTCTTGAAAATAGCCGTCTCCGCGTATCTTCCACTCCGCCGACGTTGGCAATGTCTGACAAGCGCACAACAGCATGACGCATAAACTTAAAAACTTTATCTTCATCACTTATTCTCCTCTCCAAGTCCCAAAAAATTATAGCACAAAAGGCCTAATTGCTTCTAGGTACAAAAAAATACAAAAATGGGTCCTATGGCCCTGTTTGTATTCGCTTTCAAATGTTAGATTATAAGTGTCAGGACAAAACCCTTTACCCCCCAAACCGCTGCAGTCCCAAACCCTGCTGCAGCGGTTCCCCTTTAAAACCCCGTTTCTAAAGAAGCGGGGTTTCTGTTTCTGATAGCATACAACGGCGTTTGATATAATAAATGAAGCGCAGACCAGGAGGAATTATGCCCCAAAAGATTAGCCTGTTTATCATTACAAAAAACGAGGAAGTCAATATCGGCCCATGTATTTTGAGCGCAAAAGAATTGGTTGATGAAGTGGTGGTGGTGGATTCTTTCTCTCAAGACCGCACCGCCCAAATTGCAAAAGAATTGGGAGCCAAAGTCTACCAACGGTCTTTTGTCGGATTTGCCGATCAGAAAAATTTTGCTCTGCAGCAAACCACTTTCCCCTGGGCATTAAACTTAGATGCAGACGAACAGCTTTCTCCCCAGTTATGCCAACAAATCAAAAATGTTCTGCCTGGCACTTCTTATGCTGGCTTTACCATACCGCGTGCTAATTATTTTCTGGGCAAACCCATGAAGCACAGTGGTTTAGACAAAGAATACCACCTGCGCTTAGTCCGTAAAGACGCCGCTCGCTACGAGGGCGAATTGGTACATGAAAAACTCAGAGTAGACGGACCGGTGGGCCGAATCAATACTCCCTTCTGGCATAATTCATACAGCAATATTGAATCTTATTTCAATAAATTTAATCACTACACGACATTGGCTGCGCGCCAAATGCAGCAAAAAGGGCGCAAATTCTCTTTATTGTTTGTATTGATTACCATTCCGTTTGAATTTCTCAAACGCTATGTGCTGAAGTGTGGTTTTTTAGACGGAATACGCGGTTTTTTATGGGCTTCATTTTCCGCCTTTTATGTGTTTGTTAAATACATGAAACTCTGGGATATTACCCGCAAGGACTCTTTATGATATACCTTTGGGTTTTGGCCGCAGCGGCCGCAGCGGCAGGTCTTTTTTGGCTAGCGCCTCTGTTTACCGCCAAACGCTCTGTTTTGCCCATACTGCTCATCAACAAAATAGGCATTCCTTTTTCTAATACACGGGATAAACGTCATTGGCTTAGCATCAATAAATTAGAGAAATTGTTAGTTCGCCTCCAGGCGAGGGGGTTTGTATGCGTACTGCCCAGCGATATTCTTCACCAACCCCTTCCCCCAAAGCCTGTCCTGCTTGTATTCGCTTCCGGTTACGAAACAATTTATACTGAGGTTTTTAAACTATTGGAAAAATGGAACGCTAAAGCAGCCGTAGCGCTGGCAGCGGAGAGAATAGGCCAGTATGACGCTTGGCAGGAAGCAAAAACAGGTCCTTGGCAGGACTTGTTAACCGCCGCTCATATACAGCAACTTCATCAAAGCGAACGAATAGAATTTATTTCTTCTTCCATAGACGGAAGCAGCGCTTCTGATGATAATGATGAAATTGCGATTTGGAAATTAACTGAAAATAAAACCCGCCTTCAGCACATATACAAATTAAAAACGGACACGCTCTATTTCCCGCCGCCCACCCCCCATCGCCCGGCTGTATTACAGCAGGCGAAACAGCATTTTTCTCTGCGCATCGGCAATCAAACCGGCACAAATTTGCTGCCCTTGGACTTATGCCGATTGCAGTGCATTTTTCCACTGAACAATCAAACAAATTTGCTTCGCCTTCTGTGGAAAATGGAACGGTATTAATTATTTTATTGATTTAAAACAGTATGCCGCACCGTTTGCCACTCTTGCGGACCGATTGAAGAGCTGGAGCTTTTTTTTAGCGGCAATATGTAATTTATGAAACACATCAAAACATATTGTTTTTCTTGTAAAGGGAATTTCTTTTCCATCAGCTAGTTCGGAAATTTTTGGAGGCGTCTTCTCGATATCTTTCACTACACCGATTTTCCTTCCGCTTGGGTAATATGGCGGGCAAATGGAAAGATTTTCCTATCACGCTTCGCTGCACATCTGCGTAATATTGTTGCGCATAAGAAGAATACACAGACCGCCACCATCGCCATTCACGCCGAAGCCTTCTCCGATTTTGTCCGCTAAAAAAATGATTATAGACATGCAGCAGCCCCTTTAGCATTGTCCCCCCTTGTGTACAATACAATGCCCCACGCCGGGCATAAATCTCACTTTTTTCAAGGGCCCCATAATAAAAAATCAAGTTTTCCAACCGGATTTTATCCCATTTTCCTTTTTTCTCATCATTGCTTTTCATCAGCAATCCCCCTTTCCCGCTTTGTCAGCCACACGCCAACTATTTTTACGGCCCAATTATTCTGCCCCGATTAGAAAAATACATATTCCGCCCCGCACCATGTTTTATACAGAACAAAGCGGGAGGGAACAAGTTCCCTCCCGTCGGTCCGCGCATTCTTTTTTTGCGCCGGAATCCGTCAATTTATTCCATGTGATACCATTCGCTGACAAAACCCCACACCGCCACTGCCAACAATAATGTTAATACCACGCGCAAAAGAATATCCATAATCACCAAAACTAACAGAGTTAGTAAAGACTTCAAAACGTTTCTGGTCTATTTCTATTTATATAAAACCACAATAAGCCAGCTATTTTTGTAACTTTACTAACTCAAACTACTATTTATTTGCTAGAATAAGACCGCATAGATCCAGCAAGAAATATGCGGTCGGGACAGAGGAGAACAACATATCACTGGGCCATGATACCGGACCGGAGCCCCGGTCCTTCTCCATCAGACACCTAGCCGGCGTCTTTCCGTCCGCAGAAAACAGGGAAAAACAAAATAAGAACGCTTCATCCTATGTTAGTATAGTAAGTTTTGTTAGTGTTTGTCAAGTTTTTTTCTATTTTTCATCTTCTTGCGTATTATATAGGGAGATAAATATGAATAAATTTGAAAAACAACTAGAAAAATGGAATAACGGCGTTTTAAGAGGGGCTCAGGCCAAGTTAGCAAAAGCATTGGGTGTTTCCACCGCCACCACCGCTTTATGGGCCACCGGCAAACGCCGCCCCTCTAAAGGATATGTAGCAAAAATGGCGCAATTGTTTGCAATAGACGCTTTTGACGTTTTTAAACTTTTTGACTATCGCTCCACCACATATCCCGAACCGGAACTGCACAGCCATGCCCGCTCTTTAAGAGAGCATGACATGAGCGAGTGCATTTACCGTACAGGAGAAGAAATATTGACAGAAAATCTCAATTTCCCGGAGCAAAGCAACAGCGTACAACTACCGTTTTTAAGCAAGGTCCCGCCTTATTATCCTCAATATAATGATGGAGAAATTATAGAATGGTGGAGCTTGCCCCGCCGCTATGCCCAAGGAGCTAAATATATATTACGCACGGCCGATACTGGATGGGAAAAGCAGGCAGATAGCGATGATTTGTGTCTAATAAAACCGGGGCAGGATTTGCCGGAAGGGAAAATGATATTCTTGGAGACAAAACCCGGAGAGTATGCAGTCCGCCGGCTCCAAAAGAAGGGCAATCAATTGCTGTTTATTTCACCCGACGGCAAAGAAAAAGAAACAGCGCTGCAGGGCCGTATTTTAGGCACCATACTTAAACGCATTAAAAACGTCTAAAAAGACAGAATACCCCTTGTTTTCAGCTAAAAAAGGCCTATACTTATAGTATCCCCGGTATGAGCTGGGATATGCAGGACAGAAAATGTGTGCCCTGTGTTAGTTTTGCCCGGTGATGTAAAACGACATAAGGCATATAAACTGGTCGGGTCACGCCAGCCAGATACCGCGAAGAACGGTGAAGCATAAGTACGTGGCTTAGAAACAGAAAAATAAATGTTCCTTGAAAACAAAACCGCAAGACCGCAGCAGGGTACGGTGCGTACGCTTAGGTTTCCGCCGGAAGGGTGTGAGGCATCTGAGAAACGGTCCGGTTGCTGAGGTGGGTTTTGCAGGGAATGTTTCACTGGCTTGTGATCTTAAAGCTGTTTATTCGGGGAAGGAAAAGAGAATGAATGAGTGCACCTAGAGTCCTCCGTATTCATGGAATGCGGAGGGCTCTTTTTTATGTTGTTTCCCGCGGAAGGCCACCTCACAAAACTCAGAAAATTTTATCTATCCTGCCAAATCCCGCTTTCAGTCTCAACTCCCGATTCATCTTCACCTTAAAACGGCTACTTAGCTGAAAATTGCTGATTTAAGTAAATTTTGATATAATATGTCAAGGGTTTTTATGAATGTGGCAGACAGAATAAGCCAAAATGTGCAAGCAGTAGAGGCCGCCTTGGAAAAAGCATGCAGCCGCTGTGGAAGAAAAACAGACTCCGTGAATCTCATGGCGGTGACCAAATATGCCCAAGACGAAGAAGTGTTGGCCTTGCTTGCCACAGGACATATACGTCATATAGGAGAAAGCCGCGTTCAGCAAGCGCTGTCCCGCTGGACCCGCCCTGAATTTGCAAATTACCCCACGGTTAAACACTTCATTGGACATTTGCAAAGAAACAAAGCGGCGCAAGCCGCCAAACTGTTTGATTTCATAGACTCAATAGACGACTTTCGCACTGCCCAAAGCTTGGATAATCATGCCGGCCAATTAGGCAAAAAGTTATATGTCTTGGTACAAATCAAATTAACAGACAGGGAAAGTCAATCCGGCATAGCGCTGGAAAATGCACCGCTTTTGGTGCGTCAATTGCAAGATTTGAAAAATTTATGTCCGTGCGGGTATTTGGCCATAGCCCCCCAAACGGATTGCACAGAAACGCTTCGGCCATTGTTTAAAAAAGTAAAGGAAGCGTTTGACCGGGATTTTCCGCTTTCCCTTCCTCAAAGGTATTTGTCTTTGGGTATGAGCGCAGATTTTGAAACGGCAGTGGAGGAGGGCTCCACCCTGCCACGAGTAGGCAGCCGCTTGTTTGCCTAACATTTGGAGGAATTATGATTATAAAGGTCCGCGTCATTCCGACTTCGGGGCGCAACGAAATCATCAGCCGCATAGGCAGCGTACTGCGGATGAAGATTAAAAACAAAAAAGTCGATGACGATCCAGCCAATGAAATAATGAAAACTTTTTTGGCGGATTTCTTTGCCGTTAAAGAAGAACAAATTATTATTGTGAAAGGCGCCAAAGGCAAAGAAAAGACTGTAGAAGTGCGTGACAAAAGCGAAGAAGAACTCCGCAAAATCATGGACTCTATTCCCTAAGATCCTTCATCTTTCATTCAAATCCCCGGCCAGCAGACCGGGGATTTTTATATAACAAAACTTTCTGCGCCTAGGCCGGCAGATTACGCTGCTAAGCATTTCCATATATCACCAGCCCGGAAACAATACAAAAACCCTCCATACAAGAGGGGTTTTTAAAAGTTGTAAGCAACTATTTTAGTAAGTTTACCAAACTAAAAGAGTCCGCTTCTTCCTTCATTTTGGCCACTACTTCCGCCAGCGGCAAACCATTTAAGTTTTTGCCGTCACGCAAACGCACCGTAACTGTTTTATCCTGCGCTTCTTTTGCGCCGATAACCAGCGTATAAGGCACACGTTGCATATGCGCTTCGCGGATTTTAAGCCCCAATTTCTCCGGCCGAATATCCAACTGCGGGCGCAAACCGGCAGCACGCATTTGGGCGGCCACTTCCTGGGCGTAAGGAATTTGTTCGTCTGTCAACGTCAATATTTTAGCTTGCACCGGGGCTAACCACAAGGGGAACCACCCCGCATAGTGTTCAATAATTACACCCAGAAAACGTTCTATGCTGCCAAACATGGCCCGGTGCACCATAATCGGGCGTTTGCGGCCTTCCGGGGCCACATATTCCAAATCAAAACGCTCAGGCAAGTTAAAATCAAACTGAATAGTGGACAGTTGCCACAGCCGCCCAATGGCGTCCATGACTTTAATGTCAATTTTCGGTCCATAAAAGGCAGCTTCCCCGGCATGAGTGGTGTACGGAATATTATTGCTCTCCAATACATGGCGCAGGGCGTTTTCTGCCCGGTCCCAGTCTTCCACCTTCCCGGTAAAATGCTCAGGGTGCTGCGGATCACGCGTAGAAAGCTCCACCGCATACTTTTCAAAACCAAACGTTTTGAAAATATGCATAGCGAAATCAAAGCACTGTTTGACCTCATCTTCCACCTGTTCGGGCGTACAAAAAATATGCGCATCGTCTTGTGTGAAACCGCGCACGCGCAACAGCCCATGCAAAGCGCCGGAGCGTTCATAGCGGTACACGGTGCCCAGCTCGGAATAACGCAACGGCAAATCCCGGTAACTGCGCAAGCCGGACTTATAAATCTCCACATGGAAAGGGCAGTTCATGGGTTTAATCTGATATTTATCTCCGTCAACTTCCATGGGGTGGAACATGCTTTCAGAATAAAATCCGGCGTGTCCGCTAATTTCAAATAAATGTAAACGCGCAATATGCGGGCTGTAAACCATATCATAGCCGCGTTTAATATTTTCGTTTTTAATCCAATCTTCCAACACTTTGCGCAACATGCCGCCTTTGGGGTGGGTCAAGATCAACCCGGGGCCCACATTGTCATTTATACTGAACAAATCCAACTCAGGGCCCAGTTTGCGGTGGTCGCGTTTAGCGGCTTCTTCCTGCTGTTTGACATATGCGTTCAGTTCGTCTTTGTCATTAAAGCTTAGACCATAAATGCGCTGCAGCATAGGGCGTTTTTCATCTCCGCGCCAATACGCGCCTGCGATGGCGGAGAGCTTGAAATTGTTAATTTTACCCGTATGTTCCACATGCGGTCCGCGGCACAAATCCACAAAATCGCCGGTGGTATAGACGGTAATCTCGCCGTCGTTTAAATCTTCAAGCAGTTCCAACTTATAGGTTTCGCCACGTTTTTCAAACAATGCTTTCGCGTCGGCTTTGCTCATCTGTTTGCATTCAAATGGAATGCGGGCTTTGATGAGCTCCTTCATTTTTGTTTCAATTGTTTTTAAATCTTCCGGCGTGAAAGCGCGGGGACAGTCAAAATCGTAATAAAAACCGTTATCCACGGCGGGGCCGATGCCGAGCTTGGTACCCGGGAACAGCTGCTGTACAGCGGCGGCCATAATATGCGCACAAGAATGCCGCTTGGTTTGTAGTTCTGTATTTTCCATAAGTATCCTTCAGCGGGAATACCGCTTAAATTTATATAATTAAGTATATCAAATTACAGGCTGCGCCTGCCGGGTGTAAGACATGACTTTGCTGCACGATTTATACAATTCGTTTAAAACAAATTACAAGCTTCTTTTGCTTGCCTCGCTTCCGGCATTAGGGTTGACGGCGTTTGGGCTGCATCAGCTGGAAGTATCGGCCCCGGGGCTGTGGGCGGCGGCGCTGGCGGTACGGCTGTTAGTGGAGTTTTGTTTCTTAGGTGCCTGTTTATCGTTATTAAATCTTATTGGCATTAAGAATAAATGGGTATTGCCTGTCCTGTTATATGTCTATTACTTGGCTTGTACGGCGGACATGGTACTCCTGTGGTATTTTAAGGAACGCTTCGGCGCCAAATATTTGGAGACCATGGAAGGTGGAGATTACGCGTTTTTGACCGATTGGCGCGTGCTCTCTTACCTACTCCTGTTTTTGCTCTTTTGTATTTTTTCCGTACGCCGTTTCTTTCAGCCTCCTTCTAAAAAAACCGCCTCTAAACAGCTGGGAGTCTGCGTTGCGGTGCTCTTGGCGCTCTATTATATAAACCCATTGGCACTGTTGCCTAAACCATACGATTTTCTGACCGCCTACTTAATCCCCCCCTCTCCCGTATACACACTGCGCGCCGTGCTGGCCCGCCCCCAAAAGGCCATCATTACAGCCACCTTGCCAACCCAAACCGCCGACACGGCCCGCCAATATAATGTCTTTACCGCACAGAATACCGGAGCAGGAAAGGATTACCAACGTGTAATTTTAATTGCCACGGAATCACTTTCCGCCAAATATATGCACCGATTTAACCCGCTTATTCCCCCGGCAGCCAGCCAAACCTATGACCAACTGTTTGAGCAATATCCCTCCACCACGCTGCATACCATTACGCTTTCTACGCTTTATGGATTAACAGTTATTTTTTCTTCTCACCCCAACGCCAAACTCAATTATGAAAACGGCTACCCTTTGTCCTTTGTAAAAGAGCTGCAAAAGCATGGATTTCATACTGTTTTTCTGCGCGGCGCCAACGAAAATTATATGGACGAAAACCTGCTCTTTCATCAAGCAGGCTTTGAAGTGGTGCGCGGGCGGCATTTCTTCTCCGATTTGCCGGACTATGAGCCTTATATTGACTGGTGGGGGTTAACTGACCGGAAACTTTTTGAATACACGGCCCAGTATCTGCAAGAACACAAAAATGAAAAAACATTTATCACACTACTGACGGTGGACACGCATGTGCCGCTGGGCCGGCTGGATTATTTAGACCAGCAATACCAAGAAATTGACGCCGATTTTTATGATGTACCCACTATGCCCCGCGCCTATGCCCGCGCCGGACAGGATTTGCGACACTTTTTGCATTTATTAGAAGAAAAAGGACTTTTTGACCAACAAACATTGGTGCTGGTCACGGCAGACCACCCTTCTTTCTCCAACACTCCCACCAATCAGCTTTTTAAACCTTATAAACGGGTTTTTGACCGGATTCCCTTTGTTATTATTACGCGCACTCCGCTGCCCAAGCCTCTGGACCAAGATAACTTGACCAGCCAGCTGGATATCGCTCCGACTATTATGGATCTGCTTAATTTGCCGCAACCCAAAGGGTTTTTCGGACACAGTTTGTTCGCTTTAGATGAACAACGCAGCATCTTTGATGTAAAAGAAGATTATGTAGTGGTCAACAGCCCGCAAGATTTCCGCATTATACCGCTTAATTCCGCCAAACCCCAAGACCAACCCATATTGGAATTGATCCGCACTTTTTTAACGGAAGATACGCATTAAAAACGCATTAAGTAGGTAGCCCCTTGGCTCCCCGAACCAGCCACCACCGGCTCTGCCCCGCCGGCCAGCGAGCGGCATACGCTTTCCGTCAAGGCATCATGTCCCCGGCAGTAAATTTCGCTGGGATTTTCCAAAGAGTAAATAAAAAAGTTATTCCCCGCGCAGCCGGCCCCTCCTTGTGTATTGGGGCCGCAGTTGGTGCCGTCTTCATAATAAGCAGACACATTTTCATCTCCTTGAGTCCAATTAGCCTTTTTAAACGAAACAGCGCCTGCCGTTACATCTATATCCAAATCCCGCACATCATCAGCCCAAACTCCATTGGCAAAATAATACAACTGATTGGCTTTGCTAATTGCCTGTACACGCGTAATATACTGCACCAGCCGCGCACGCATGACGGCTTTTTCATACTGTGGCAAAGCAACCGCCGCCAATATGCCTATAATCAATACTACCACCAGCAGTTCTATTAATGTAAATCCATAGACATTGAGTAAAACGCCCCCTTTGGCACGGTTGTGTAAAATGCCTGTTAAAGAGCCAATTTGGGCATGAGATGATGTTTTTTTGTTAAAAAGTTTTTTGATTGCTTTTTTATTCATAGCCAAAATTAATCAAAAAAAAAAAAGCAAGCCTTTCTGCTTTTTGCCGCCCCATGTGGCCGGCCCAGGGATAGTTCGCCGCCGTTCCCCCGTTTAAATATGCTAAAATCTTTAGGTATCCGTACATTTACTTTTTAATTTTGGAGGCAGCATGAATACAGCACAAGCCGGCAGCGGCAACCTGTTCTTTATGCTCATGATTATTATTATCATGGTCATGATTTTCTGGTCCGGCCGCGGGCAAAAAAAACGCGAAGCCGAAAGACAGGCTAGAGTAGATGCTTTACAAAAAGGAGACGAGGTGGTCCTACCGGGCGGCATCGTCGGCACGGTAGCAGGATTTAAAGATGATGCCGTGGAAGTGAAAATATCCGAAAATGTTAAAATTACCGTTTTAAAATCGGGCATTGTAGGGTTCCGCACCAATGCAACGCCTGCTAACAAAGGAGGAGCCAAATAATGTCCAAATCGCTGGCCATTAAATGGATTGTCATCATTGTCATTTTGTTGGGTTCTTTGGCTTTAATTTACCCCAACTACCGTTGGTATTCTAAGCCGAATGCCGAACGTGAAAAGCTGGAATCTTTGGGCGAACGGCCGCAGCGCATTCTCAACCTAGGGTTGGACTTGCGCGGAGGCAGCAGCCTGCTCTTAGAGTTAGATGTCAGCAAACTCAGCGACCGCGAGCCACTCAACGAAGCCATGGCACGCGCCATTGAAATTATCCGCAACCGTATTGACCAATACGGCGTGGGTGAAACCTCTATCACCCGCCAAGGCGAAAAATGGATTTTGGTGCAGCTGCCGGGCGTAGCTAATCCAGCCGCAGCCGAAGCACTTATCGGCAAAACTGCCATGTTGGAATTTCATATTGTCAAGAATGATACTTCCGCAGCAGAAGAAGCCATTACCAAGCTGGAAAGCATGGAAGAACCCTTTGACCAAGACGGCGCATTAAAACCCGAAATCGCCAAACTCTTGCCGGAAGGATATACTATTTTCCGCACCAAAGACGGCGGGTACAATGTGGTGGATAAAACGGCCAAAGTAACCGGTGCCGATTTAGACGACGCCCACCTCACCATGTACGGAGAAAACGGCTACCCGGAAGTAGCATTTTCTTTCAATGCCGAAGGGGCCAAAAAATTCGGCCAGCTAACTGCTTCTAATATTGGAAAACAGTTGGCTATCGTGCTGGATAACACCATTCAGTCCGCCCCTGTCGTACAAAGCCGCATTACCAAAGAAGGCCGCATCTCCGGTACGTTTACGCTTGACGAAGCCCGCCAGCTGACCATCGTGCTCAAAGCCGGCGCTCTGCCCGCTCCGGTACGTATTATTGAAAAACGCACCATCGGCCCTACGCTGGGTGAAGACTCCATCAAATCCGGATTAAGCGCCTCTTTGTATGCACTGCTTGCTATCTTGCTGTTCATGATTATTTACTACAAGTGGGCCGGCTTCATCGCTGACACCGCTTTGGTATTGAACTTAGTCTTGCTGATGGCTGTCATGAGTTATTTCTCCGCCACACTGACAGTGCCCGGTATTGCCGGTATCATTTTGTCTTTGGCTATGGCCATTGACGCCAACGTGCTGATTATTGAACGCATGAGAGAAGAAAAACTTTTAGGCAAGCCTATAGCCACCATTATCCAGCTGGGTTACGATAAAGCGTGGTCCGCCATTTTTGACTCCAATATCACGACGATTATCGTGGGTTGCTGTCTGCTGCAATTTGGCACAGGCCCGGTAAAAGGCTTTGCCGTTACGCTCATTATCGGGTTGACAGTCAGCTTGTTCACGGCCGTGTTTGTCACGCGCGCCATGTATGAGCTCATTCTCACGTCTAACCCTAAGGAGATCAGCTTATGATGACCTTTTTCCCTAAAACTAATATTGATTTCCTTAAATATAGGAAAGTATATTTCACCATTTCGGCCTTGATTTTCGTGCTGGGCATTTATCTGTTTGCCACAAAAGGACTGAACATGGGCGTAGATTTTACCGGAGGCACCATGGTGCAGGTAAAATTTGAACAATCCGTGGATATGGCGAAAGTGCGCGAAGCGCTGACCCAAACGGGCAGTGAATCGGAACTGCAGTCCTATGGAGACAACACCTACGCCGTGCGTGAAAAAGGCGCCGAAGGCAATATTGACGAAGTGCAAGCGCGTGTAGAAAAAGCGTTAGACACGCTTAACGTGCCTTATGTGGTGCAACAGACCAACTTTGTTGGTCCTTCCGTAGGGCAGGATATGACAGAACGCGCCGTGTGGGCCATTATTCTGTCTTTGGTGTTCATCATCATTTATGTCGCGTTCCGCTTCAGCAATATTTTGTGGGGCACTTCGGGCGTCATCGCCTTGTTCCACGACTTGTTTGTCATGGCGGTGGCGTTTGCCATAACGCAGCGTGAAATAGACTTGGTGGTAGTAGCCGCATTCTTAACTGTAGCCGGCTTCTCCATTAACGACACCATCGTCATCTTTGACCGTATACGCGAAAATATGCGCCTGCACCCGCGCGCTTCGCTGGGAGAGCTGATTAATCTCTCCATCAACGAAACGCTTTCCCGTACGGTAATTACCTCTATTACCGTAGTAGGGTCCTTGTTTATTCTGTACTTCTTCGGCGGAGAAGCGCTTAATTCCTTCTCCTTTGCCATGCTGGTGGGTTGTATCTGCGGTTTCTACACCACTGTGGCGCTGACTACGCCGTTAGTGTATGTGTGGTCTCACGGCGGAGAAAGCAGAGAGAATGTTTCCGCTGCGCCCGTACGTAAAGCAGTAGAAGCACCCAAAACGGAAAAAGCCGACAAACCGGCCCCAGTTCAGACGGCTGCTTCTTCCAAAAAATCCGTACGCAAAAGCCGCAGAAACAGAAGATAAAGTTTAAAAAGCCGGGCACGGAAATCCGTGTCCGGCTTTTACCTTGAGCAAAAACGCACTTCTTATACGAACCTTTTCCTCGGCAGAGGGTTGATATAAAAAGTGATTTTATAAAAAGCATCATGAGAAAAATAAAGCGATTTAAAATCAGTACGCGCCAGAAAGAAATTTCCCGCAAAATACAACGTTTGGGAGTAGATTTGCCGGCGGCCGGATTAAATGGGGAATTGGAACTGGCCCATTTTATACTGGAACTGGCCGCCTTGCTGGACCCGGGCACGGTATATGAACTGAATGAAAATGCCTTGTGGGATTTAGGCACCCAAACTATAGCTGCAGAAGGCATGTTTAGCGCTTGTGCCGTTACGCTGGGAGCCAAAGCAACCCAACATGTACAAGGTTTAGAAGGCACAAGACAGCTCATCGCTTATACTGTTTTATTTGAGTTTTTACGTACAGCCGTTTTGTTTGTCACAGAGTTAGTGAAAGAGCAAGCAGAGAAAGAAGAATACGAAGCGTTAGATCCGCAATTTGTTTATGTCCCCAAATTGGGATTGGCGCCGGAACCGAAGCTGTTTAAAGAAGCCCCCCGCACAGATGAGCAAACCGCCGCCAAGATTTTGCCGCATTTATTGCAGCATATCCAAGCGGAAAAAATAGAGGTTTCTTTAAATGCGCAAACCCCTGAGCCGCTGCTGACGGCGGTATTTATTGTTCCCTGGCAGAAGAAAAAACGCAAAGGAAAAAAATAATGCCTAAACCGACCTCATTGGAAAAGAAGAAAGTTTCCTGGAAACATGTTTTCGGCTCTGCAGCCATTTATTTTTATACGCTGTTTTTGGGCTGGACAACGCGCATCTATTGGTTTAAAACGCCTCAAGCGCTGGAAATGGAAAACGAAGGGAAAAATTTTATCTACGCAGTATGGCACAACCAGCAGCTCTTTTTGCTCTATCCGTACCGCGGCCAAAAGATATGCTCTTTAATCAGTTTAAGTGATGATGGAGAATATATTGCCCGCGTACTGCCCAAATTCGGCATGAAAGCCGTACGCGGCAGCACCACCCGCGGCGGGGCGCGCGCACTGATCAAACTTATGAATATTGCCCAAGCAGGCTATCACCCCATGCTTACGCCCGATGGCCCGCGCGGCCCTATTTATCAGGTACAGCAAGGCATTTTGTTTTTAGCCAAAAAGACAGGTTTGCCCATTATTCCTGTAGGCACAGCTTTGAGCCATAAATTTAAGGTGGGGTCTTGGGATAAAATGAGAGTGCCTTTGCCTTTTGGAAGTACGGCCCTTACCTATGGAAAAGCGATTTATGTAACCGAAGAAAGCGATATGAACAGCGTAGCGGCTGAGCTGAAAGCTGAGCTGGACAAAGCCACCGATCACTCCGAACGTTTCATAAATAAAAAACCATTTGACAATACCCAAGGATAACAGCACATAAAAACCCCGCGCCCTATACGGCGCGGGATTTTTTGTTAGATAATGTTTTACGGCAGCAAATAATGCAATTGTCCCGATCCACTGTCAAACGGGTTTACGCCTCCCATAGAGGAACAGAAAGCTTTCCCTTTTTCCGTGCTGTTCCAGGTAACACAATATCTTCTTATCTTTTTATTTGCCGATAGAAAAATGCGCATTCCCACAAAAAAAGGGGTAGAAAAATCGCACTGAATAGAGTTCGTTGCGGAAGCTTCATTTATATAATAACTGCAGCCATAATTCTCAAAGCTAATTCTAGAAGCTGAAGTTTGTTCGCCGCCGGGAAACTCTATATCCAGCGGATTTAAATCCTCCGGATAGACGCCGTTTGTCATATAATAACGTTCCAAGGCGTTATATAAAGCATTGGTGGACACGTGAACCTGCACATAACGGCTTTTTACCACAGCCTTTTCATACTGGGGCCATACAATGGCGGCTAATATGCCGATAATTAATACCACCACTAAAAGTTCAATCAGTGTAAAACCGCCAAATTTTCCCATGACGGCACTTTTGGAAAAAGAAATACTTTTTTGATAAATTTTGCCCATATGTAAAATTTATAAAAAAAAAAAAAAAAATCAACACGCACCAGAAGCCTCCGCCCAAAACCCTTCAAAAACAACTCTCCTGCAAAGAGCCGAAGCTTTATGCAAATACCATTTTCGTGTCCGCCGCCCCGCCGCCGCAGCGCTAACGCCCCCTGCACACAACAGAAGAATAAATTGCCTAGGTTAGCCTAGAAAAAATCCGCCGGCGCTGCCGGGGGCCGCGGCTTAGCTTCTCTGTCGATTTTTCTTAACCATTTTTAAAGAGTCTCTTTCATGCGGAACAAGACCATTTCCGCCTGAACAGCTCCGTCAGAATAAGATATTTGCTGCGGCACTGCGCCCGCTTTGTATGAGACATATCGGTTAAAAGACATATGCGCCGTGCCAAATGTTCCTCTGTAAGTCAGAGTCTGTGGATACACCGCATCAGCAACGTATTGATAATACCCCCCTCCTTCCCCTCCATAAGCCACCGTACGCACGCCGCCGCTTTCCCGGCAGTTTTGATATTGGTGCGGAGGAAACAGAAGTAAAAGCAAAAATCGGCTGGCTTTCGTGCGGACAGGAGTTTTGTCCGCTTGAGGAGCGATAAAATCAAAACTCACTCCCTGCGGCGTTACCTGCGCTTGCATCAATTTATATCCGCCTACAACAGAAAATAAAACTGCTTGATACGTTTCTGGGTGCAGCTTTTTAATCTGTAATATGCCGTCTAAAACGTTGTTCCCGGCTTCTATCTCCACTTTAAAAGCCACCAATACTTGCTCTTGGGCAAAAAAGGAGGGCCACTGCAAACGGGCCGTATCACAAGAGGGTTTCAACCCCCACGAAGCACAACCAGCCACCCCCATCAATCCCATTGCCAAAAATATCACTTTTCTCATACAAACTCCCTCTTCAGCGGCTGACGCAAAGCTATTAATTATTATATGATAAATATATGGACACCTTGTATCTCTATATTCTTTCCGCCTTAATTGCCTGCGCAGCCACCGCCTTTTCTTTGCCGTTGCTGCGCCGCTATGCCGGAGCGTATTTAATAGACCGCCCCTGCGGCCTGAAAAAGCATGATACGCCTATCCCTGTAGTGGGAGGAAGCGCTATTTTATTGGGCTTGGCGGCCAGTTTGCTTTTTATCCGCCTTACTACGGCCTTCCCCTCCGGTACGCTGCATAGCCTGCGCGGTATTTTAATAGGGGGCAGTTTGATTTTTGCATTAGGATTGGCCGATGACTTTAAAAAACCCCAGGGAATCAGCATCGCGGTCCGTTTGGTGGGCCAAGCGGCCGCAGCATTGATACTTATCCATTACGGGGTGCATATCTCTTTGTTTAATTGCCCCGCCCTATCCTACATATTAACTTTGCTGTGGGTAATCGGCATTACCAATGCATTTAATCTGTTGGATATCTCAGACGGTTTATGCGTAAGCCAAGCGGTTGTGTGTTGTTTAGGGCTGTGTGTTATAGCACTCCCTTCAGAATTTATTTACGTCAATTTTGGCGCCTGCGCGCTTTTAGGGGCCTGCGCAGGTTTTTGGCCCTATAATCACAGCAACCGTTTAAAAACATTCTTAGGGGACAGCGGCAGTACGCTGCTGGGGTTTATTATTGCGGCGCTCTCCATGGGAAGCGGCTACAGCGAACATTCTAATTTGGGGTTTTTGGCGCCTCTGCTGATTTTAGCTATACCGCTTTTTGATACGACCTTCGTCTGCCTTATGCGTCTTTGCAAAAGAAAAAATCCGCTTTGCGGCAGCAATGACCATGCCGCCCTGCGGTTAATGAAAATCGGCCTGTCTAAGAATGAAACGCTTTTATTGTTTACCGGCGCCGCCTTATTTTTTAATATTTTGGCTTTTGCCGTCACCAAAATAAGCATTATTGCCGCAGCTACCGTCTATTTTGTAGCCGCTTTAATAGTGGGTATGGCAGCGCTGTTCCTTTCGCGTATACGCATGAAAGGGTGAATATTTCTTATTCCTATAAAACTGTTATAATAAACGCTATGAAAGTACTTGTTTTTGGGGGCAGTTTTGACCCCGTACACAAAGGGCACGTCGCCATGTTCAGAAAGGCCTTACAAATTATCCGGCCAGACGTAGCGCATGTTGTTCCGGCGTATCATTCCCCTTTTAAAGCAAAATCCCCTACTCCTTTTAACCTGCGCATGCAAATGGCGAAGGCGGCTTTTTCCTCATTAGGAAAAAACATCATCTTTGACGACTGCGAGCGCAAACGAGGCGGAAAAACCTATTCTTATCAGTTGGTGCAATATTTGCGTCAGCGCTATGTCCAGCCGGATATTTATCTGCTGGTGGGCACAGATTGCTTGAATGATTTGCATGCTTGGAAAAACCCGGAGTATATTTTTGAAAATGCAACAGTGGTGGCTGGCAGACGCAAAGGCTTTGCCGAACACAAAGCGGACTTTAAACATTTATTTCTGCCGGGTGTATTTCCCAAAATGTCCTCCACGCGGGTGCGGGCCCATATTTTGGCCAGCGGATCCGTGCCGGAAGACAAAGTACCCCAGTCTGTGGGGCATATTATTTTAAAGAATGATTTATACGGTTTAGAGGTGCACCGCTGGCTTAAAGCCCATTTAAAACCAAACCGTTATTTGCATTCCGTCAAAGTGGCGGAACAATGTTCCTTACTAAGCGATATTTATGAAGTAGCCGCAGAAAAAGCAGTACAAGCAGGTATTCTGCATGACGCGGGGAAAGGGCTTTCCGGTACAGAATTAATTGCGTTTTGCAAACAACATAAAATCAGCGTGCCTTTTTTTGAAGATATCTGCCGTTTTGAGCCGTCTCTCTTGCATTCGTATGTGTCGGCCTGGTTGGCTAAACATGAATTTGGCGTCAAAGACAAGGAAGTGCTGGCCGCCATTACAGAACACACGCTTGGAAGCCTGCATATGAGCACATTAAGCAAAATCCTATTTGTGGCGGATATTTCTTCCAAGGATCGCAAATACAAAGATGCCTTCGTCATTCGCACCTTGGCAGCGCAAGATTTAGAGAAAGCACTCCTCTATGCGGCCAATCGCAAACTTTGGTTCACTATAGACAGCCAAAAATGGCTTTGTCCTGCCGGGATAGAATTATGGAATCATCTGGTAAAGTGCGCCGCTTAATAGGCAAATTGTTGCTGCTTTTATTGCTGGGCTTAACCGCTTGGGCCGCTTATGTCCAGTTTAGCTCTTATGCGGCCCGCGCGCTGGCGGCCCGCACAGACCAAACGCTTTATATTGCCCTGCTTACACAACCGGCTATGTTGCTTTCTTACAATCCGGCTTCCGGTAAAACGGTTTTTACGACTATCAACCGCCGTAAGATCCCGCAAGATCCGGCAGAAAACGCAGCCAATCTTTTTCGCGCCGCCGGTGTAGAAACGCCACAAATTCGCTACTATATTCCACGAACATACCAACGAAACGAATTTTGGAAACAATTCAAACAAACTCTTTCTTCTTGGCGTTTTAATCCGCTCTTGGCGGCCCAAACCATTTGGGACTATATCTCGGCCTATCATGACAAACGCACCAACCTGCAAGTGGCGGAATTTTTGCTTTATACGATGGATTTAAGCCATATGGAAGTGACGGATTTTATTGTACGCACCACCGGGGAAAAACCTTCCGCCACCCCCCCCTCCAAAAAATCCGTACCTTTAGACCATATCGCCGAACCGGTGGAAGACCGGGCTCCGCTGGCAGTGGAGGACCGCCCCTTGTTGGTAGAGATTTTAAACGGCGCAGGCAAGAAAGGAGCTGCGCTGGAATTGACCCAATTTTTAAGAGACCAAAATCAAAAAGGACTTCTTCAAGTAGATGTTCTTCAATACGACAATTACCCCGGTCCAACACAACCTAAAACACGGGTGGTAGATTATACGGGCCGTTTGGCGCAAATCAAACAAATGACCACTGCCATTGGGATTAATGTGGAAATAGAATCCGAAAAACAAAACAGCGCCATCTGTGATGTCCGGCTGATTATTGGGGAAGATTTCAAGCAACCCCTTTAAATATACCCAAAAAGACATCAGGAAAGGGAACAACTTCCTTGTATTCTTTACTTCGCACGCCATTCTCTTAGTTTCATGCAACAGCAGTTCAATCGGTTTCTCTTTGACAGCTCTACTCATACAAAAAAGATTTTTGCAGTTTAAGTTCGCTGTCCACTCCGGCCATATCCGTTCCATATATAGCACAACGGCAACTGTCCAAGCTGCCGACAAATTGCATTCTTTTTTTTCAACCACCTCTTTCGCATCTCAGGCATCTGCGCAGAAGATGCCTATATATATTCGTTTTCTCCACGTTACAAACAAGCTCTGAAGAAATCAACAGACAAAAAAGCCGCCCTTCTCATGAAGGGCGGCTTTTTGGGGTACTAAATTATTTTTTCTTTGCTACTTTTTTGGCCGGTTTTTTAGCGGCAGCTTTTTTTACAGCCACTTTTTTCGCCGGTTTCTTAGCGGCTACTTTTTTCGTCGCTTTTTTGGCGCAAGCTTTCTTGCAAACTTTTTTAGCGCAAGCTTTCTTGGCCGGTTTCTTTACGGCAGCTTTTTTTACAGCTACTTTTTTCGCCGGTTTCTTGGCGGCTACTTTTTTCACGGTTTTCTTAACAGCCATTTTGTTCTCCTAAGATAATTAGTTTTAACCTCATAAAAATAATACCACAAAAATTTTTAAAAATCAAATTTTTTACGTCTGAAAATATTTTTTTCAAAAAATCAAGCCCCCTCTTTGGCGCCGTCATTTTCGGTTTTAGGCTTTTTTTACGACTGAGAAATATTTTTTCAGTTTTTTTAATACGCCTAAAAAAAAGATAAAAATATTTTTTCAGAAATTAAAAAAAACTTGACATTTTCCGCAAAAAAACAAAACCGCAAAATTATTTTTGCGGTTTTCTAAAAGTTAGTTTCAGCTAATTTTTGACTTATTTTTCATTTATTAATTTTTCTGCACCGGCTACTTTGGAAATCTCAACACGCTGCAAAGAGCAGGCTCTTTGCAGTCTGTTTACCAAATCAGCAAAATCTTTTTCGGGCCCTTGTTTCAATTCCAGTTCAATTTCGCGCCGCGCCTGCCGCTTGCTTCCCGCCGTCACCACATAGCGGTCCAAGGCCGCTTCACACATTACTTTTTTAAAATACACCCCATAGCACTTTCTGTGATTGCGCAGCACGAAACGCACCTTCAAATGATTCAAATTCACGCCATTCCAACGGCCCATCTCCTGAAGCTTTTGCAACGCTGTGGCAAATGAACGCGCTTTTGGCAAAGGCCTAGTCCACTCGCGGCGTTTGGCCCACCCGTTTACCAAAGCGGTGCGGCTTTTCAGCGTAGCTTCAAATTTATTTTGCTGTCTGCGAATACGAAGTGCGATTTTCTGAGAAGAAATCGTTCCCGACGCATTATCCAAATACCGGTCCGTAATAGACAATTCTTTTGGGGAAGAACAAACCGCAGTCTGCGCCAAAGCGCGTTCAAAACGGACAAAAGCGCCCCGGGGCATGGCATTCCACTTAACTTCTTTTTCTACGTTAGACATATGTAAAGTGTAGCAAAAAGCGCACAAGTCCGCTTAATTCGGGCAAGCAAAAAAGTATAATAAAAAAAAGGAGGGTCTATGAAAAAATTGCGTCAGCCTACTTCTTTAAAATGTTTTGCCTGCGGCAGAGAAAACCCACTCGGCTTGCATATGGAATGGTATAACAACTATGATGAGAATCAAGTGGAAGCCTCTTTTGAGCTTAATGATGATTATTGTTCTTATCCCGGCGTAGTGCATGGCGGCATCGTGGCCACCATTTTAGATGAAACCTCCGGCCGAGCTATTTTGCTCTCCAATGATTTCAACCGCTTAATGGTCACATTAAAAATGGAAGTGGTGTACAAGAAAGTTACCCCCACCCATACCCCGCTTAAGGCTATCGGGCGCGTCATTAAAAATGGCACAGGAAGAGCCCAAGTGGAAGGAGAAATCCGGTTGCCAGACGGCAGTGTCAGCGCTACATGTACCTCCTTGCTTTACAAAATGCCACAGGAAGTAAAAGATAATTGGGGCCCGGAAGCGGAAGAATGGGCCCGGACAACCCCCAAAGTGGAAGAATAAACAGCTTGTTCTTTTTTCCTTACACAATTTGGCAAAAGGAAGATCCTCTAGAAATTTTAGTGTAGAAACAATTTAAGCAAACGCTTTTTCCAGTTGCCATACGGCTGGTAACGTATAGGCAAATCTAGCCATGTTCTTTGTTCTAGGATACTTTTTTTATGGGAGAAAGTATTAAAACCGAACTGGCCGTGATAACATCCCATTCCGCTTTCCCCCACACCGCCAAAGGGCATATGAGGTGTCGTTAAGTGCATAATAACGTCGTTGATACAGCCTCCGCCATACCGGCAACAGCGTGTAATTTGATTGATACGCTTTTTATCATTAGAAAATATGTACAATGCCAGCGGGTGGGGACGACTTTCAATCCGTTCCAACTCTTCTTCCAGCGATACATAAGACAATATAGGTAGCACCGGGCCAAAAATTTCTTCTTTCATGACTTCGTCTTGCCACGACACGTTGCCCAAAAGAGTAGGTTCTATTTTTAACAGGCTGACATTGCTTCTTCCTCCATATACTATTTGTTGTTTATCCAACAACTCCATCAGCCGATAAAAATGTTTTTCATTTATAATCCGCCCATATTCTGCGTTATTTAGCGGATCTAACCCAAATTGACGCTGAATTTCTGCACAAAGAGCCTCTGTCAGCTCTTTTTGAATATGCTTCGAGCATAAAATATAATCCGGCGCTACACATGTTTGACCGCAATTTAAAAATTTCCCAAAAACAATTCTGCGAGCCGCCAACGCCACATTAGCAGATTTATCTACAATACACGGGCTTTTCCCACCCAGTTCCAAAGAAACTGGCGTCAGATTTTCCGCTGCCTGGCGCAGTACTTCTTTGCCAACAGAAGCACTGCCCGTAAAAAAAATATAATCAAATTTTAGAGAAAGTAAGGCTTGGTTTTCTGCTCTCCCTCCGCTTACTACACTTACATACTCCGGAGGGAAAACCTCCGCCATTATATGTCGGATGATCTCACTTGTGCAAACAGAATAAGCACTGGGCTTTAGCACTGCCGTATTACCTGCCGCCACTGCGTCTATCAATGGTTCTACGCAAAGCAAAAAGGGATAATTCCACGGACTGATTATCAGCACATTACCTCGAGGAACAGGCCGGATGATGCTCCTTGCTGGAAAATTAGCAAAAGAGGTAGAAACTATTTGATCCTTTACCAATTTATGTAAATTTTTTAAAAAATAGGTAATCTCTTCCAATGCCAGCCCTATCTCGCACATATAAGATTCCATTTCACTTTTGCCTAGGTCTTTCTTAAGTGCTTGGCAAATATCATCTTGACGTTGAATAATGGCCTTTCTTAATTTCTTTAAATACTCCAGCCTAGTTTTTACGGAAAAAGTATGACCGCCAGCAAAAAAATTACGTTGTTTTTGTAAAATCATCTTCTCCATATGTTCCCCCGGATTGACAGTCTGTTTTTATATTATGGCATAAAAGAAAAAAAAAAAACGCATTGGAAAGAATGTCTAAATATATTTCTGGAAGACGCTACCAAAAAATTTATTCATTTATGTATTAGATTATATCGTTTCTTAGTTAGAAATTTCACCCTGCAGCATTGAATGTTATCTGAAAAAACAAAAAACTACTATGAATGTATTCGGACAATCTTGTTGGGGACAGGCCCCCTTTTTGGGATTCCTATTCCCTAAAAGAGATTTGTTCGTCAATGCAAATATAAATAATAACAAGAATATAATTCCAGTATGGGATATGCCCATCTCTTCACTGAAAAAATGGCACGAAATAACTGCACTATAAAGTGATAGACTCTTTTCAGATTATTTAATTGTGCAATTCAGCTTCGTAGGATATATTAGGCTAAATATTATAGACAAAAAAGCACCCCCTGCGGAGTGCCTTTTAAAATGGTGGACCGGACAGGACTCGAACCTGTGACCTCCTGCGTGTAAAGCAGGCGCTCTACCAGCTAAGCTACCGATCCAAAAATCTTCTATATGTTTATTTTATCAAAAAATACACTCCTCCTGCTTGATTGTTTTTAAAAAAACAGAAAATTGCAATAAAATCACCCTTGTCTGTGTTAATATATATGGAAGATTCATGCGTATCTTCTTCCTGTGTAAACAAACCTCCGGTTTTTACGGGCCGGAGGTCTTTTTTAGTAACTATTTGTTCGGCGTCTATATCAAGAGGCTTTTCTTAGTATGACAGTTCCTCAAAACACATTTCCACAGCGTCAGTCCATTCTGCCCAGCTGCGCCGCTTCCAGCAATAATTCCAACGCTTTTGTGGAGGCCTTGGCGATGTTACGCTCCCGCGTAGCAGAAAAATGGAACTGCTGCGCCTGTGCGGCATGCGGCCCTGCTACAGCAATCCAGACGGTACCGACCGGCTTATCCACACTTCCTCCGTCGGGACCGGCTACCCCGGTAGTAGCTACGGCAAAGTCCGCTCCCGTCAGCTTACGCACTCCCTGAGCCATTTGCAAAGCCACCTTTTCACTGACTGCGCCGTATTGGCGTATATCTTCGGCATTGACGCCTAGCATATTTATTTTAACTTCGTTGGCATAAGACACAACACCGCCTAAGAAATAACGCGAAGCACCCGGCACAGCCGTAATTAAGCGGGCCACATTGCCCCCAGTACAACTCTCAGCGGTTGCTATTGTTGCGCGAGTCTGGATAATTTTCTGCGCAAATAATTCTTCCGGGGCGCCTTGTGCACTGTCGGTAAATTTCCGACCAACTAAATTTTCCTTTAACAATCCCCAATATTTTTCCAAGCAAGATACAGCCTTTCCCTTAGCTGTCAGACGCAAGCGCACAAACCCCGCAGAAGGCAAATAAGCCAATGACACGCCGGAAGGCAGCCTTTTTTCATATGTGTCTAGTCCCATCGCCAATTCTGATTCCGCCACGTCAAACACCGTCAGCATTTTATAGCGGACCAAATCCCCCGCCAAACGCTTTTCCAAACGGGGCAATACTTCTTTTTGCAGCAAATCTTCCGCTTCAAAAGGCACCCCGGGCAAAGAGACCAATATTTTTCCGTCTTTCTCAAACCACATACCGCAGGCGGTCCCTTTTCGGTTGCGCAGCAGAACACATTCTTCAGGCAACATAGCTTGGTCTTTATTGTAAGCATTCATGGTGCCGCGTGGATAATGTGATATAAATTCTTCTACCCAAGCATAAGCTTTTTCATTAAACACCAGCCGGGTATTAAAATATTCAGCCAGTGTCTTTTTCGTCAAATCGTCTTTCGTAGGCCCCAAGCCACCCGTCATAATTACTACATCAGCCTTCCGTAAAGCCTGGTCTGCCGCCGTACGGATCTGCTGAGGGGTGTCGGATACGGAAAGCATTTGTACGGTTTCTATCCCCAGCTGTGCCAGAGCCGCCGCAGCATAACGGGAATTGGTGTCTAAAATTTGGCCGAGCAATATCTCGTCACCTATAGTTACAATAATGGCTTTCATGTTTTTATTGTAGCACTTTGCCATACCCAACAGATACCATGCCGGGCGGCCGCCGGCTCTGCGCTAATTGGTTTCTGTCCGGACATTCTTCCTTCATTATCTTGACTTGCACTCTCTCCTATAAATTATTTTTTAACTGTCCTAAATTATAAGCGACGTTAGAAACAACTCATAAATTTATTGCAAACACATATCTTTCATAAAACAATGCACACGATTATATATACGGAAAAGAATAATATAGTGCCCCACACGGCAGCAGCGGTCCTTTTCAGAATGGGCATTTCCTTCAATCATTCTCAAAAATTCTATAATAAATATATGAATAAAAAAGAACAAGCTGCCGCTCTGTTTAAAAGCGGATATAATTGCGCCCAGTCCGTGCTGCTGGCATTTAAAGAGGAATTGAATTTAGACGAACCGCAGGCGCTGCGCTTGGCATCATCATTTGGAGCAGGTATGGGGCGCCTGCGTGAAGTATGCGGGGCAGTGAGCGGGCTTTTTATGGCGGCCGGACTCAAATACGGTCCGGCAGACCCCAAAGACCACGCCGCCAAAACAGCCCATTATGCGCTGATACAGGAATTGGCGGAAAAATTTAAACAAGAGAACGGTTCCATCATCTGCCGTGAGCTTTTGGGGCTGCCCGGCGCGCAAAACCCGGAACCTGAGAAACGCACAGAACAATACTATAAGGTGCGCCCATGCGCCGAAAAAGTGTCCTTTGCTGCGGGACTTATGGAAGAATTACTTAAACAACGCAAGGATTAAAATGAAGCAGCTTCCGTTTTGTTTCCTTGTTAAACCCCGTCTGCAAGGCGGGGTTTTTACTGCAAAATATTCATAGCACTATTTGTTCTTTTTTGTTATAAAGAGCTATGAATATGCGAACAGAAAAAGACTTTTTTCCCGGGCTGGTAATTACAGTCCATGACAAAATGCAACAAAATTACCGCTACAAGCTCACCTGCAGGCCGGGGCGGGATTTTGCGGCGGACTTTGCCCCGGAACTGACTCCCGCGCAAATGCTTATGCGCGGCGTATTTGAAGGGCATTATTTGACCGACTGTCAAAACGAATTTCCGGCAGATTGGTTTATCCGCGCCCGTCTCTCTCCCAACGGGCCGGACATCACGTTAAACCAATTTCAAGTGAAATCCCGCCTGCCTCTTTCCGTTTGGAGAGAGAAAGGCTGGATTATCGGTCCAGACGTACGAGGCTGGTTCCAATGGTATTGCCGCTATTATTTAGGACGCCGCCTGCCGGAAATAGATTCTGTGCAAATTAAACGTTGGCGCGCATTCAAACGCCACGCAGCCCAAGTGCACAAACACTGTCCGCCCGGGTGCACACAATGCCGCCCCCGCCAGCGCCAGGCGCTGTTACAGTGGGCTTATAATCCGGATTTTTGATTTACCTTCTATCGGAAGTGTCAAAAACAAGATTAGCGCAGCTGCCAGTACAATAATCCCGGAAATAGCGTTCTTCCTCTGGTATCCAGCGGTTGATAAAACCGATTAATTTCTCTTTACTTTCACGCTTTTGCAGGCGACGGTATTGGCTGCCCGTATCCAGTTTCAAAAATACTTTATAATCGTAATACTTTTCCAGAGGGGGCAACAAACTATACGTTCCTTCCACAATATAAATTTTTTGAGGAGATATCTTCCGCTCTGCGCGCCAGCTGTCATTATGTGCGTCATAGGCTTGATAGACTAAAGAGACTCCTTGTGCCGCCGGACCCAGCACTTGCTGTTCCAAACGTTCCCATTCTATGTGCCCGCCCGGCATTTGCAGGCGCTGGGGCGTACGGCGGGCAAAAGGCAAATAAAAATCGTCTATATGAAACACCGGCGCGCCCAATTTGCTCGCCAAAGCTTGCGCCAAGGTGGTCTTCCCGGCACAACAAGCCCCATCTATAGCCAACAGAAAAGGAAATCCCACATGGCGCAGCTGTTTGGTTACCTGGCTCAAAACTTTGGCAAAAGGATCTCTGTAAAAGTCCATAAAAAGGCGGCCACGCGCATGGGCGGCGGCCGCCGGCTCCATTACTGAATTTCTATTAATTCGTAGTCCGTATTTCCCAGTCCTATTTCTTGGGCATAATCCACACATACGCGCCAGTTGGTTGCGGGGGTCAAATCGGTAAAATGGTCCCCGTGGGTATGTCTGCGTTCCGCCAGCAGGCTGCCTTGCATGACAGGCTGGCGGTTGACTGCGTCGCCGCAGGCGGTGTCTAAAGCTACCGGGTCAAACGAGGCAAACATACCAATATCCGGCACAATAGGCACATCATTTTCGGCGTGACAGTCACAATACGGAGAAATATCTATGGCCAAACTGATATGGAAATGCGGCCGGCCGTGCAAAACCGCTTCAGAATATTCCACGATTTTCTTATTGAGTACGTCATTAGACTCATCATTGGGTGCAGTTACCGCGTCCATCGGACATACGCCGATACAACGGCCGCAGCCTACGCATTTGGCATGATCAATAGAAGCCTTTCCGTCTTTGATATGCGGAGCATCATGTGCACAAATACGCACACACGCCCCACAGCCGATACAATTCTCCGTATGTACATAAGGTTTACCGGCGTTGTGCATTTCCATTTTTCCCGCGCGCGAGCCGCAGCCCATGCCGATATTTTTTAAAGCGCCGCCCGTACCGGCACATTCATGGCCTTTAAAGTGACTCAAGGAAATAATGATATCCGCGTCCATAATGGCGTGGCCTATTTTGGCTTCTTTCACATATTTTCCACCATGCACAGGCACCAAAGTTTCATCAGTCCCTTTCAATCCGTCTGCAATAATAATTTGGCAGCCTGTGGTTTGGGGCGTATAGCCGTTGGAAGCGGCAGAGGCCAAATGATCCAACGCATTTTTTCGGCCGCCCACATACAGCGTGTTACAATCGGTCAAGAACGGTTTTCCCCCCAGCTCTTTGACCACTTCCGCCACTGCAGTGGCATAATTAGGCCGCAAAAAAGCCAGGTTGCCCGGCTCTCCGAAATGGATTTTAATAGCGACAAATTTATTTTTAAAATCAATTTTTTCTATGCCGGCTGCTTTGATAAGCCGCTGCAGTTTTTTAGGCAGTCCTTCTCCCAATTTAGTACGCATACTGGTAAAATATACTTTTGATTTGTTCATAAACCCTCCGTTTTTTTATTATATAATCTGCTAACGGGTTTTGCACGAAACTGGAGCATACACCAGAGGATACCATGCAATACACACGACTTAAAAACGGACACG
Organism: uncultured Elusimicrobiales bacterium; assembly: GCA_944324115.1. GTDB lineage: Bacteria > Elusimicrobiota > Elusimicrobia > Elusimicrobiales > Elusimicrobiaceae > Avelusimicrobium. Next base: position 106,248 of record CALUVB010000003.1, on the reverse strand, counting down.
AAATACCGCTCATCGGATTTGGCACTTACAAAATTGACGATCCTGTCCAAGCGGTACATACTTTTCGTCAAGCATTATCCGCGGGATACCGCCTGCTGGACACGGCTGCCTTCTATAATAATGAACAATACATAGGCCAAGCCCTCAGCCAAAGCGGGTTAAAGAGAAAAGATATTTTCCTCAGCAGCAAAGTATGGAACAACCAACATGGCTATGACGACACGTTAAACGCATTTGACGTTTCCCTGCACAAGCTGGGTACGGATTATTTGGATTTATATTTGATTCACTGGCCGGCGGAGAAAAATTTGGAAACATGGCAAGCGCTGGAAACTCTGTATAAAGAAGGCCGCGCCAAATCAATTGGAGTATCCAACTTTCAAATAGCAGATCTGGAGGAATTAATACAGCAAGGGGATATTAGTCCCATGGTAAATCAAGTGGAATACCACCCGCTTTGCCAACAAAAAGAATTGAAAGCTTACTGCGACCGGCACGGAATCAAACTGCAAGCTTACAGCCCGCTTATGCGGGGAGAAGCGCTAAAGCCGCCGCTTGTCGGCAAACTGGCCGACCAATATAACAAAACCCCGGCCCAAATTGTGCTACGCTGGATTATCCAAAATGACGTGATTCCCCTGCCCAAAGCCGCCAATGCCAGCCGCATGAAAGAAAATTTAGACGTCTTTGACTTTGAGCTTTCCGCGCAAGACATTCAGGCCTTAAGCAGCCTAGCCTCCTAAACAGCTTGCGCCAAGAGCTGTTTTTATCTGATATTCCCCGCAGCTGCCGGGGTTTGTCATATACAAAAAACCGGCCCAAAAGCCGGTTTTGTCTATAAACTATCAGCGAATCCACTTATTTGCATCTCGGTATTTAAAATAATTATTCAGAGCGCGCAGCAGATTGCCCGCCCCATATTCACACGACAGATGTGTCACTGACAAATATCCATCAAACCCCTCATGCATTAAGCGCATACCGTCTATAGCTTGCTCCGGGAAACTGCTGGAAGCAATAATGGGAGTATGAATCTCTCCTTGAGTACGCAACACAGCAACCCAATAATGGGCCGCACCATCGCTAAAATTTAAATCGCTAATAATCAAATCAAACTTCTCTCCGTTTTTTAAATCCTTCATAAAATCATCTATAGTCCAATAAAATGTCCATTGCGTATGATTGCCCAATTTCCCGGAGGAAATCCACTCATCATAATTTCCCAAAACTACTTCATCGTCATTTAATACCGCCACCCGTTTAGGAAGTTGGGATTCTTGCTTCAAGAGCCAATGTTTTTGAGCTTTCGGAGAAGAAAAAGTCTGAGGAGTGTCAAAGGCTTTGCCATTAGGATCCCGCAAGAAAAATTCTTTGTGTTTATATATCCGGTCCGGACGCGGGAATGAGGGCATATCCAGCACATGCCCTCTCTGAATAGGGAACAAAATTTCTCCTGCATTCTCTATCCAGTCAACCATGGACTGCACGGGCTTTCCTTTCAATTCTTCATGCTGGAAAATAAGCAGTCGGCTCCGCAGAGAAGACAAATCATTCTCTAAAGCCCTTTTTTCCATCGCAGTTAAGGCGGAAGGATTTTTCTTGGCATAATAAAACGCCACATTAATTTCTTTGCGTATGCGCTCAAATTCTTCCGTCAGATCTATATATCGCGCCAATATAGATTCACGTTCAAATTTATCGGCCGCAAAACGATTTAACTTTATTTCTTTGGAACTGGGGATATGAACAGGAATTTTAAAGAAACTTTCATCAATTCCCTCAGTCATCAACGACAACCGGCGATGGGTAAAAATATATTCCGACGTCTTAGAAGAAAATAAAGGTTTGAAAGCCTCCGGCTCAAAAACAGGTTTGACAGCGGCCGGCAACTGGGATACACGCTCAAAAAGCTTTTGGGCGGTGTCAGACACATAATCAACCCATTGCTGTTTCAGCTGTACAAACGGCACATGGTCCACAGTAGCTTTAGAAAGGTCTACCCCCCACCCAAAACCATCAGGACCTATTCTGTGTGCTGGGCGGGATTGTAGTCCCATAAGGGCAGTGCTATTCTGCCACAACTTAATGTTATGCACGGTGCCGGGGCGGGCCTCTTCCAAGGAAAGCAGCGCATGCAACAATTCTTTATTCGTACGGGCATCGGCCACTTTCTCCAGCAGGGTTAACTCCTGTTGCAAACGCACCAACGCTTCTTTTTCCTCCGGAGCCGATTTGCGTATTTGGCGGCCCAAACGCAAGACGCTCTGATGCAGCGGATAAATTTCTTTTCCTTCTATTAAAGCCCGGGCAGCCAGGCCGTCTCCATTATAACGCATGCGGCTTATAAGTTTGCTGAAAAGCTTTTTACGGGTGGTGCCGCTGGTTATTTCCGCCGGCAAACTTTCCGCCGAAGTATATTGGAAACGCCCTGCCGTTACAAACCAATCGCTCTTGGCGATTTCCTGTGGAAAACGAGATTTTAAAGCCAATACATTTTCCATCAATGTACCGGAAAAACAACCATTTAAATAAATAGAGCTGTATAAGGAACGCGTCTGAGGCAATGCCTGGAGGATTTCTTCCGCGGAAAAAGTCAACGTGGGCCGTTCTATTCCTTCCACCAAAATTCCTTTCCATGTACCATTGCGCGAAATACCGCCGTGTACATGCGCCAACAAGACATTTTCTTCCCCGGCTTTAAAAGATTTCAACACTTCAGACATGGGCACAAAACGTACCATTTTAGGGCGGAAAAACCCAACCAGCGTTTTGCGTTCCCACGCTTGACGCGGGAGCAAGTCATCTCCCCACAGAAACACACTGTTAGGAGTCTTATGCGCTTGAGGCAAAAAGAAAATGCGGTTTTGCAGTTCTAGCAAGCGCTCCCCGCCAAAAAACACGTTTCTGTGCAAAGCCCGCTTCAGCGAATTGTATTCCATGCGCTGTAACAGAGAAAAGTTTTTCTTATTTTCCCCTAAAAGCTCCAAATAGTTCCTCAAGGCCGGGGCAGAGGGCAAATATTCACTGCTCCAAGGCAATACGCCATCTAACGCAAAGGCATCTTTCCATTTAATCGCCTGGGCCAATTCCCTTTCCACCGCAGAACGCATAAAAGGCAGTGCATGACGGCGCTTCTTTGACAAATAGCTTATATATTTCTCTGCCAAAGCAGCCCTGTTCTGCACAGCAAACAAAGCAGAAAGCTTAGGTGCGGCACTGGGGGCCTGCCAAGTAGCAAAACCTGCCTGCTGATTATACAGAGAAAATAATTTTTCCGCCGCATCAAGCTGTTTTTCCAGCTGGGCAAAACTGGAAACATCTTGCAAAGCCTGCCGCATCAAAGAAGGTTGCCCTTCCAGGTCACTCAGCTGGGTAATGCCGCGCCCAGTCCACTTGCTTTCCAAATCACGCAACACGCTGCGCCCCCATTCTATGCTTTCCGAAAAATCCCGTATAGCGGTATTACCAAGCAACGTGTTTCTCCAAGCATCGGGATTGCTCTTTTGTAATTCTGTCAAACGCTCCCATATTTGCGGGGCCCGTACAAATTCTTTGTTAAGCCGTTTCACAGAAGACAAGACGGCCTCCGTGTGGCTTAATGTGCTCCACGAAGAAGAAGGCTCCTTAAACAACGCAAACATTTCCTGGGCGGTCTGCGCTACATAATCCACCCATTGAGGTTTCAAAAAGATAAAGAAGTTAATATTTCCTCTTTCATCAGGCAGTTGTTTTATGCCCCAGCGGAATTCTTTTTCCCCTCCGTATAATCCTCGGAGCACATTCCCCGGGTGGTAGCTGCTAAATACGCCTATCGCTTTTTGAAGTTCATATATATCAGACGCATCAGCAATATCCAACAATTGCTGTAAATCTCTCTGCAAATCTAACAAAGCGGCTTTCTGCGCCTGAGGAGCCGCTTCTATTTCACGCGCCAGCCGTTGCACGCTGGCCCGCAGCGGATACACTTCTCTTCCGCCTACCCAGGCCCTCGCAGCCAACCCATTGCCGTTATTCATAATTTGAAGCAATAATTTATTCAATAATCTTTCTCTTACGCCGCTGCCCACTCCAACGGCCGGGATTTCATAGACGGACACCGCCTGCATCGGAGCCATATTGGTAAACCATTCGGTTCTTTTAGCAGCCTGAGGAAATTTTTGAAACAAATCTTTCAAATCATTAAACACCGCACCAGACTGGCAGCTGTGAATATATACCGAAGTGCGCGCCACATCAGAATTCAGCGCAGCTTCTATCACTTTTTCAGCCGTCAACGTAGCTTGCGGACGGCGTTCCCCCACACGGGCTTTGCGCAAGATTAATTTCCAGTTTTCTCCTGTAGAGATATACCCGTGTCCATTAATCAACAGCACATTTTCTTTGCCTTGTTGCAACAAAGGGGCAATATCAGGGAATACTTTATTGTGCACTATTTGGTCTATAGGGAACCCCAGCGGAGTCTTGCGAATTAACAAATCCTTTCCGGAGAAGTCGTCTCCCCAAATCCATATAGTATTAGGCGCTTTCTGCAGGAAGGGAATATTCAAAATACGCAAATGGCTGATGGCCTGTTGGTCATTATCCAACACAGTCACCAGCAATTTATTCAACAACTGCCGCGCCTCCTGCTTTTGTAAAGCAGAAAGCGTACCCGATTCTATCAATTCCGTCAACCGCCGCCGCATAGCCGGCACACCGGCTACGCCGTCTTTCGGCCAAGCCAATACTTCCGGAGCGGCCAACTCATCATGTATATCCCAAGCGGCTTTTATTTCTTTAACTAGGCGCGCCTTCTCTGTGGAGCTTCCGGCCGGCAGCTGTGCAAAACGTTTTTGCAGCAAGCTAATATATTGCCCCGCCAATTGCATCCGCCCTTTGGCCGCCAGCACGCCTTTCTGCTCAGCGACAAAAGCCGTAATTTTATCGGCGGGCAACCCCGCTTCCGCGCGCAATTTCTGATAAAAAGCTATATCTTTTTCCATACGGGCATAATCCCGCGCCAAACGCAGTGTTTTGCCCATATTGGCAGGATTTTGTTTTAACACAGATAAGACATTCGTAAGGGAACCTTTATATGTATCAGTCAATTGTTGCATTTTCTGCAAAGTAGCCCAAGCCGCCAAATACATATGCTCCCAGTCAATATGCTGGGCGGTGGCCGGAGTCGTTTCAAACTGCAGGCGCATACGACGCAAAAAAGCAGTAGATATTTGAGGTGCGGCAGCTGTTTTACCCGCAGCGGACACAGTCTCCCCCACGCCGCGAACGCTGTTTCCTGCCGCCGTCAGAGCTTTGGTCTGCCGGACTGCCGCTCCCGCTTTGCCAGGTTCCGTTGCAGCGGCCGCCATTTTAATTTCTTGAGGCCCGTTCATGGCAAAAGACAGCTTAGCAACATTCATTTGCGGCAAATCCGTCATGATGATAGGGCTTTGCTTTATGGAAACAATTGCCTTTTCCAGTCCCTGTTTAACTGCTTTTGCCGCCGAAGAAAGCCTCAGTGAACGTATTTTTTTCAAACGCCCCGACAATGCCGCTAACTGCCGCGCTTCAGCCGTTATATGTCCGGCACGCACGGCCTGTATTCCATTACGCAAAGAAATTCCCCACTGGGCCCCTTTCCATGCCATCGCCGGCAGAGCCAATGTATAATAAATTCCCAATCCTACGTCTACCGCACCCGAAACGCGCCTGACGGCGCGGTATACATTTTGTCCTGTTTGTTTGCGTCGGTAAACATCGCTTTGGCGGTCATACGGCTTGAGCGCGCAATCCGGCCGGGCCGGTACGGGTACTTTCTGTTTCTCCAATGCGGCAATTTGCAAGCGAACATCAAGGCTGAAAGGAAGCTGGGAATCTTCAGATTGGGCGTCATAAGGCAAAAAAGAGGAGTCCAGCTGTTTCTGCAGCTGCTGGATTTGTTTATTCAAACGCTGGTTATGAGCCAAAGTTTCTTGACGCTTCTTTTCTGCGGCCCGAATGTCTTGTTCAAATACGCCATACAGCTGTTGGTCCAAGCGCAATTCCGTTTCCGCATTCAAATCCCCCATCACATTCTCAAAATATAAACGGGCTACTAAAGCCGCCGCAGAAAGATGCAAACTTTGCGCCGCTTCGTTTAATTCTTCCGGCGCGCCCTCTTTCACCCCACTGGCCAAAGCCCCAGCCAAAAACGGAAGCAGGGTCCGACACTGTACAGACGTGTACACGGCGTGTCCGTCTGACTGTATCATTTTGCCGCCGTCAAAATCGTGTAATTTGGCTTCACAGCTACCCAAGCCATAGCGGGCCAACAAACGGGCTGAATCTGCACTGGGGCTGCCTTGGTTATATAACATACGGGCCAATTCTTCCCACACATTTCCGTCAGCCCCCTCATATACCTCAGGCAATACACCCAACGCCGACACATTTCCTAAATAACGCCCCTGGCTAAATTGTATTTTGTCAATCCACCACCCGGTCATAAAAACATCTATTTTCTGCCAAAAGTTATCTCCTTCTCTTTTCACCGCTTCTTCTAATACCGGCTCCAAAAACCGCTCTTTTTCCATATCCAACAAGGCCGACGCCGCCGCCAACAATTCTCTGGAAATAATGGGCTGCTGCAAATCTTGTTTGAGTGCCTGTACCATCAATTGGGCGTCCTGATCACCTTGCGCCAGCCAGGCCAAGCTTTCCAATGCGTCTGCTCTGCCTTCACAAAACAAGCGGTATCCTTCGCCCTGCCCGCACTGGGTTTCGGCAGTCAAAATACGCCGATACAAAGCCTTCAAATCTTTAATATCCTGTATGGAGAAAAACCAATACTGTTTTTGCAAAGGAAGCAGTTGGTGCGCCACTTCCAGCACGCTCTGAACAACAATAGGATAATACAGGCCTTTGGTGCGGTACAAAGCCATCAGCTCCGCGACGGCGGAGCGTATTTCCCGCAAATCTTCAGGCGTCAAGCTCTCCTCCGTCGCCGGGGAGGCAGGCTCCGCATTAGGCAAAAAAGCATCTCTGATTTGTTTGGCCTGGCGGTAAACAGTACTGTTTTTATACATAGCCAAATCCGTCAGATTGGCTTGATGTATATTGGCGCGCTCATAAGCATTACGAGGGGAAGGATTTGGGTTTTTGTATAAACGGTAAGCTCCGGCTTCTCCCTGTTGTGCCACGCGGCGCATGGTATTGGAAAGGTGGTCCAGCCAGCCGGACTTTTCAAAAAAAGTTTTAGCCGGGCGTTTTTCAGCCCAAACAACAGTTGCACTCTGCCCTACCAGCAGTATTGCAAGAAGTAATGAGATAATGCGGCGCATCATATATTTTTAGTATATGCGTTTACATATCTCACGCACAAGGGTCCTAAGACCCAAAAAAACAGGGCCGAAAGGCCCATGGAAAATTGCTATGATAAAACCATGACTGAACTGACTGCTTTACAGACCGACATTACCCGTCTGCATACAGACGCTATTGTAAATGCGGCCAATTGCTCTCTTTTGGGCGGAGGCGGGGTAGATGGCGCCATACATCATGCCGCCGGACCGCAGCTGCTGGCAGCTTGCCGCGCTTTGGGCGGCTGTCGTACTGGAGAAGCCAAGATTACGCCAGGTTTTGCTTTGCCGGCACGTTATATTATTCACACGCCGGGGCCGGTATGGCATGGAGGAAAGCAGAATGAAGAAATGTTGCTGCGCAGCTGTTACACTTGTTCTTTGGAGCTAGCCCGGCGTTATGACATTCAACGCATCGCTTTTCCCTGTATATCCACCGGCGCCTATGGTTTTCCGCATGAGCTGGCCGCCAAAACTGCTTTAAGCACCGTAAAACAATTTATTTCCCGCAATCCCTCTGCATTTAACACCATTTATTTTGTTTGTTTCCTGCCTATAGATTGGCACATTTACCAACATTTGCTGGAGAAATAACTATGCCAAAAAGCTTTCCTCCTTTGGTCGCTCCCCACACCCGAATATTGATTATAGGCAGTATGCCGGGGCGGGTGTCTTTAGCCGCCGGGCAGTATTACGCACACCCGCGCAACCAGTTCTGGCGTATCATTTTTGATGTATTTGAAGCGGGGCGCCCGCCCAAAGATTATACTGACAAACAGGCCGTTATCCTCTCCCACGGGCTGGGCTTATGGGACACTTTAAGCTCCTGCCGGCGCACAGGAAGCGCAGATTCCCAAATCACCCGCCCAACCGCCAACTGTTTTCCTGCTCTTTTCCAGCAATTTCCCCACATACATACCCTGCTGTTTAATGGAGCGGCAGCTTTTGCCTATTACAAACGGGCGTTTGGAGTGCCTTCCTGCCGCTTTTTCCGTTTGCCCTCCACCAGCCCGGCGTACGCGTCTCTTTCATACGAAGAAAAAAAGGCCTGCTGGCAGATTGCATTAACATCACCCCATTAACCCCATATACCGCAATTGTTCCCGTCTTTTCCCGTTTTTGTAGGGTTTTAAAATTACCTTACCCCAATCCGTTTCCCCACAAGTTGATTTATTAGGGGCCGCTACTTCATTCCAGTCCCCTCTACGCACTATTTATCCGCCACAGCCCGACACTGCCGCCGTATGGTTCCGGCTTCGTTGTGGACAGGTGCACGCCGCCCCAATCCAATCAAATGTTTTTTCCCCCAACCTTGCAACATTATCGATCAGTCTGCCAATAAAATATAGCTTTGAAGCCCGCAAAAGCATCATTCTCTCCGTACCCCTTTTAAAACACACAACAGCACATGATGGCGTTTTTTACACAGCCCCCTTATAAAGAGTACAAACTAATTACTTTTTTTGATGTAGACGATTACATAATTTACTATTCTAAAAATAAATTATTTACAAGAGAAGTCTATGGCAGAAATACATGTTTTGATTATTTTATTTCTTGTATCCATTGAATCAGCCACTCTTATTCCTCCGCAAACAGACGTTCTCCTATTGGTTCTTTTTGCCACGGATCAGTACCGCCCTTGGCTGCTGCTGTGCACCGCCGTAGCAGGCAGCGTGCTGGGAGGCTTGGGGAATTATTATATGGGCCGCTACATACGTATTTTTGAAAAGAAAAAGTGGTTTCCCATTAAACAAGAATATTTATTACGCGCTGAACGGATTTTACAACGACACGGGAAAAGCAGCCTGCTGTTAACCGGCATGCCTCTTATCGGTGATGCGGTGGCCATAACGGCAGGGATATCCTGCACCAGTCCGCTTTTGTTCGCTGGAGCTGCCGCACTCAGCCGCGGGCTGCGTTATACGGCTTTATGGGGGCTTTACGAAGGTTTATTTTGAAGGTTGGGCTCCTTGCGCTTTTTGCGGTTTACACGCAATGTTTTGCTTACTCGGCCGGCACATTTGGCATTTGGAAAAAAAGAAATAATTTTCCAACGGTTCTCTTTAAAATATTTGGCTACGCTGGAAGCAGCCATACCCCCTGCCGCTTTCTCATCACATTGACAAGCGGTGAAGTCTTCTTTCTCACTCATCATTTCCCCCCGGAAATCTGACCTAGATATTTTGCATAAGCATACAATTAATTATAAAACATTAATTTTATTATTTTTAAACATTATATATTAATTTTTTATTTTACAAACAAGCTTTTTATTTAACTAAAATACTTTTTCCCAGCCAAACTATTTTTTGCTACCATTAAAGTAGTCTAACAAGAGGAGAAACTATGGAATTGGAACAAGTCATCGCCCAACGGCGCAGCGTGCGCAAATATTTGGATAAACCGGTAGAGCGTGAAAAAATAAACGCCTGTTTGGAAGCGGCGCGGTTGGCTCCTTCGGCCTGTAATTCCCAGCCGTGGCATTATGTAGTGTTAGATGATCCCAAAATAAAAGAAGACTTTTGCAAAGAGGCATTCAGCGGAGTGTATGCCATGACCAAATGGGCCGCCCAAGCGCCCGTATTAATTGCCGTAGTGTCCGACAAAGGCAACTTTACCGCCCGCATAGGCAATTTCTTCCGCAGAACAGAATTTTATTTAGTGGACCAAGGCATCTCCGGCGAACATTTCGTATTACGCGCCCATGATTTGGGGCTTGGCACCTGTTGGATAGGCTGGCTGAACAGCAATAAGGCGGAGAAATTTTTGCACTTGCCTAAAAGCAAAAAAATTGAACATTTAATTGCCGTTGGCTATCCGGCCGAGGCACCTGCCCCGCGCCCGCGCAAAGAACTGGCAGAAATGGTCAGTTACAACAAATACAAATAATGCCTCCATACCCGAACATTCTGTAAAAACAAATATTAAAACCGCAGCGAAACATATCGCTGCGGTTTTTCATCACTGTCATTTATATTTTGGCTTTATAAATACCAGCTGCTCCCGTTTTTGCGGCCCAGCATACTGCACAGTTTCTCTCCCTTATCATTACTGCCGCCGCAAATTATTTGGGCCGAATCTGTTTTAAGAATTTCCAGAGAGTAGGAATAATCCGAATTGCGGCGCCGGCATAAAGCTATCACCGCTTCAACACCAAGACTATTGGTGGCTCTGCAAGAGAAATTATCCGTTTCCAAACTGGAAGTATTGCCCACCATTTTATATTCTCCAGGAAACTGCAAATCCAACTCCTGTATGTCTTTTGTATAAGTGGAATTAGCCAAATAATAACGTTCGTTGGCTTGGGCGACAGAACGCACGAGCATAATGCCTTCCAGCGCGCGGGATTTTTCCACCGCTTTTTCATATTGCGGCAAGGCAACAGCGGCCAGTATGCCGATAATTAAAACAACGACTAACAGCTCTATTAGCGTAAATCCGGCGTTTTTGCCGCCGAGGAATGTTTTTTGATAAATTTTGTCCAAAGCCAAATTTTAAAAAAAAAAAAAAAAAACAAGCGTATGCCAAAAAACGCCCGCCGCGTTCACTACGCGGCGGGAAAAAAGCGCTAAAATCAATGTCCGAATTTTTCTTTAAACCATTTCACGACCCACTCGGGTTTATAATCAATAATTTTTTTGTTATGGCGGGTATAGCTTTCCGGCGGGGCCGGTATTTGTTTTTCCCGCGGCAAAAGCGGGTAAATATAATCCGTCACCACTTCTATATTGGGATACCACAAATTATGCACTTTTTTGTCTATCCAATGCTGCAGCCCCAAATTGGGCAAGTTTAGTCCCGCCGAAGCCGCCCAAAAAACGGAATTAACCGCAATGATATACAACGGAAATTTTTCTTTCAGCAAAGACAATAAATGCCACGTTTCATTAATCGTGAACTTTTTAATATCTATCTCACAATAAGCCGGGTTTGCCAGCGGACCTCCTTTCGTGACGCTCATGACAAAATATCCTTCTTTGATTAATTGCTCCGCCAAACGGCTAATATACGGATAAACATAATTTGACCCCCGCGAATCCAACTGTAAAAACACAATGCCTTTTGTGCCCTCTGCCCGGCGGGAAATATCCGACAAATACTCCTGTACCACCGGCGCAGGCTGGGCAGGAAAATACATGTTAGGCGCAGGCACCTGCTGCGGCACCGGCAGATTAAAAGTTTCAAATAAGCTTGTTACGCGGTGCGGCACACGCACACTGTAATCATAATATACCGGCACCGCCAAAAAGCCCTCCGGAATATCTGCAAAAGCCGCCTCATAATCATAGTTTTTCCAGATCAGCGGGTGGCGCTGTCCTTTAAAATAAAACACCTTTTCTATATGGGGATTTGTCTGAAGCAGTTTGCCTACCAACGGAGAATTGCTGCGGTCAAAATCCGCTCCCACATAGCCGTAAAAAGGCAGCTGCGGATATTTTTGTTTCAAAGCCTCTATCATTGGCGTTGCGTACAGATAATCCCCTATCCCCATAAAAAAGATCAGCGCCAGTCCCTTAACCTGCGGATTAACCGCCAATGCTTTCTCAAAGTCATAGTAGACGTGTTCATGACGGTAGAGCGGGCGTTTGATACGGTACCATGCGGCGTCAAAAGGCACTGTTTCCCGGGTCGGCTCTCCCGCAGGGTGCCTTTGGTCAAAACGATACCATACGGGGGTACGGCTATGCACGAAAAAGAAAAGTTTATGCCACAGCCAGCGCAGCGTTTCATAAACAACGCACAAGGAACGGTGGGAATAAAGAAAGTGGCGAAAAGCGTGTGTAGTCATAGGTTTAGTGTATCAAATTCAAGCGCGGCCCGGCTCAAACAAAATCAAAAAAAGCACTTCCAACCGCCCCAATCTCCGCTGCGCTTATTGTATAAACAAAGCCTAAGCCCAGAAAAAACACGCCTTCCAGCCGGGCAAACCTTCTCAAACGCTACAGCCCGCAAGCACAGCCCAAATATGCTCCCAGCTTGTTTTTCTCCTACGCGCGCGTATTTGCGCGCGCAAGGTTAAAATTATACAATGTATGAGTAGTTAAATACCGCTTAGACCTGCTTATACGGCACCTTGTTTAACCTACCGTCTGACAGCCAGGCGGAAAACTCGTTTTATATTACCAAAAGGAGATTTACTCTATGGCCAAACTAGTCGCTATGGACGGCAACGCGGCAGTATCCCACGTCGCGCACGCCACCAACGAAGTTATCGCGATTTACCCTATCACGCCTTCCTCTACGATGGGTGAAATCTGCGACGCAAAAAGCGCCAAAGGCGAAACCAACATCTGGGGCAATGTCCCCGTCGTAACAGAAATGCAATCTGAAGGCGGCGCCTCCGGTGCAGTACACGGCTCATTAACCGCCGGCGCACTGACCACCACGTTTACCGCCTCCCAGGGCTTGCTTTTGATGATTCCGAATATGTACAAAATTGCCGGCGAACTGACCCCGACCGTATTCCATGTGTCCGCCCGCGCTTTAGCTACAACCGCCTTGTCTATTTTCGGCGATCACTCTGACGTAATGTCCGTACGCCACACCGGTTGGGCCATGCTGTGCTCCGACAATCCGCAGGAAGCCATGGATATGGCTTTAATCGCGCAGGCTTCCACGCTCAAAGCGCGCGTGCCGTTCGTGCATTTCTTTGACGGGTTCCGCACCAGCCACGAGCTGAACATGGTAGAACCCCTGACCAAAGAACAGATGGCTTCTATGATTGACGAAAAAGCCATCGCCGCACATAAAGCCCGCGGTTTAAACCCGGAACACCCCACCGTGCGCGGTACCGCCGCCAACCCAGACGTGTACTTCCAATCCCGCGAAGCCGTGAATAAATTTTACAATGCCGTACCCGAAATCGTGAAAAACGAAATGGCCGCCTTTGAAAAACTAACCGGCCGCAAATACGACCTGTTCCAATACGTCGGCGACGCTGACGCGGAAAAACTGGTCGTTGTCATGGGCTCCGGCGCTGACGTGGCGCAAATTGCCGCTGAAGCGATGAAAGGTCAAAAAGTGGGTGTGCTCAAAGTCAAACTGTTCCGCCCTTTCAGCATTGCCGATTTTATCCGCGTAATTCCCAATACGGTCAAAAAAGTGGCTGTGTTGGACCGCACCAAAGAACCGGGCGCCCTGGGCGAACCTTTGTTCCAAGACGTGTGCGCCGCGTTCTTGACCGAAGAAGCCAAGGCCAAATTCCCAGTCACGCCGCTTATTATCGGCGGGCGTTATGGCATTGGGTCTAAAGACTTTACCCCTTCCGACGTAAAAGCCGTATTTGACAATTTGGACCTCAAAGAACCCAAAAAGAACTTTACTGTCGGTATCAATGATGATTTGACCCACACTTCCCTGCCCGTAACCAAACTGGAAAACAAAGCCGGCGACAACATTTTCGCCGCTATGTTTTACGGGTTAGGCTCTGACGGTACGGTAGGCGCCAACAAAAACACGATGAAAATCATCAGCGCCAACGGATTCTTTGCACAAGGTTACTTTGTGTACGACTCCAAGAAATCCGGCTCCATGACCACCTCCCACATTCGCTTTGGCAAAAACTATATCCGCGCACCGTATTTAATCCAATCCGCTGATTTCATCGGCGTGCATATGTTTGACTTCTTGGATAAATACGATGTGCTGGGCAAAGCCAAAAACGGCGCCACGGTGTTGATTAACTCTCCGTACTCCGCCGAAGACGTGTGGAACCATTTAACCGCCGAAGTGCAGCAGCAAATCATTGACAAAAAACTCAAAGTGTACGTCATTGACGCTTCTGACATTGCGTTGGCCACCGGCATGGGCAGCCGCACCAACACCATTATGCAGACGGCGTTCTTCGGTATTGCCGGCGTAATTCCGACGGAAAAAGCCATTGCCGACATTAAAGAAGCCATCAAGAAAACTTATTCCAAAAAAGGTGAAGAAATCGTGCAGAAAAACTATAAAGCCGTTGACGCGGCTTTGGCCGGTTTGCATGAAGTAAAATATCCGGCGAAGGTAACTTCCAATCTGCACACCAAAGCCCCCGTACCGGCCGATGCTCCGGCGTTTGTCAAAGACGTGCTGGGAGAAATGATTGCCGGCCGCGGCGACGAATTGCCGACCTCTGCCATGCCCGAAGGCGGCGTCTATCCCACCGGCACCACGCAGTATGAAAAACGCAATATCGCTATCCAGGTGCCTCAATGGGACCCCAATACCTGCATTCAGTGCGGTTTCTGCTCTTTAGTGTGCCCGCATGCGGCTATCCGCATTAAAGCCTACGATGCCGCGGCGCTTAAAGACGCGCCGAAAACCTTCAAATCTGCCGACGGCAAAGCCGACTTGGCTGGTTTGAAATTTACAGTGCAAGTAGCGGTGGAAGACTGTACAGGCTGCGGTGCGTGTATCTTTAACTGCCCCGCCAAGAATAAAGAGAACCCGGAAAAGAAAGCCATCAATATGGTGCACCAGCTGGAAGTGCGCGACAATGAAATTGATAACTTTGCCTTCTTCCTGGGCCTCAAACAAGCTGAAGTAAAGACCAAGAAAGAAAGCGTCAAAGGTTCGCAAATGCAAAAGCCTTTGTTTGAGTTCTCTGGTGCGTGCGCGGGCTGCGGCGAAACCCCATATGTAAAACTCTTAACCCAGCTGTTTGGCGACCGCTTGGCTGTGGCCAACGCGACGGGCTGCTCCTCCATTTACGGAGGCAACCTGCCCACCACACCGTACTGCAAACGCGACGACGGCAAAGGGCCGGCTTGGTCTAACTCCTTGTTTGAAGACAACGCCGAATTCGGCTTGGGTATCCGCGTAGCGTATGATCAGTTGAACAGCGACGCCAAAGCCCTGTTAAACGAAGTCAAAGAAGGCTGCCTTAAAGACCACGCCGCTTTGGTGGACACTATCTTGAACAACGCGCAAAAAACCGATGCCGATGTGGAAGCACAGCGCAAGAGCGTAGCCGAACTCAAAGCCATCTTAGAAAAAACCGACTGCGAAAAAGGCAAACGCCTCTTGAGCTTTGCCGACTATCTGGTGCGCAAATCCGTCTGGATCTTGGGCGGCGACGGCTGGGCCTACGATATCGGCTACGGCGGGTTGGACCATGTGTTAGCCAGCGGCAAGAACATCAAAATCTTGGTGCTGGATACGGAAGTATACTCCAACACCGGCGGTCAGATGTCCAAAGCCACCCCGTTGGGCGCCAAAGCCTTGTTCGCCGCGGGCGGCAAAACCATGCCGAAGAAAGACCTGGGCATGATTGCCATGACCTACGGCAACATCTATGTAGCGCAGGTGGCTATGGGTGCCAACATGAACCAGACCATTCAGGCCCTGGCGGAAGCTGACGCGTACGACGGCCCGGCTTTGGTAATCGCCTATTCTCACTGCATTGCCCACG
The DNA here is from genome assembly GCA_944324115.1 of uncultured Elusimicrobiales bacterium. Taxonomy (GTDB): domain Bacteria; phylum Elusimicrobiota; class Elusimicrobia; order Elusimicrobiales; family Elusimicrobiaceae; genus Avelusimicrobium. Next base: position 90,537 of record CALUVB010000003.1, on the reverse strand, counting down.
GCATTGATATGTCTAAGGGTATGGGCGAAGCCAAACGCGCGGTGCAGGCCGGCCGCTGGATTCTCTACCGCTTCAACCCCGAAGCGCGCTACGAGGGCAAAAACCCGCTGCATGTAGACAGCCCGCTGACGGACCCCACACTGCCGCTGGCGGATTATATGAGCGGCGAAAACCGCTTCAAAGGGCTCATGCGCGATAATCCGGAACTCGCCAAAGAGTTGATTAAACGCGCCGAATCCGAATATGCCTGGAGACGCGACCTGTATAAACAACTGGCCGCCATTGAGCCGGCTGTAAAAGTGGAAAAATAGTTTGTAGGTACACAAAAACCCCGGCTTGCCTAAGAAGCAAGTCGGGGTTTTTAATATGGCCGTGCAGTCATTTTTATTCCGGCATTTATCCTATTCTTTTCAGCACGGCTTCTATCAACTAGCTACTAAAAACCTATAGGGCAAAATCTCCGGCTATTGATTTTAGGGAGTAAAACGAACGCTCTAAGCCAGCCCCAGCTCCCTGCCGCACACGCCGGGAGTATTTCCTAAACTACACAAAAACAGGCTCATCGGCCCACTCAATCTAAAACAATTTCACACGGCAAGTTATCCTAAAGGAAATCAATCTCCCGTTGCTGGTGGTGTTTTTAAACAGCCTAGATGTCTCGGGTTCTAGCGCCGTCAATTGGCTGCACCAAACAGAAAATCTTTCTATTCCAATTAAATATTTTCTATATGATAAAACGCTCCGCCTTCCATAGCGGAGCGCTTGGTGATATACCGGATTTAGATTCATCATTTAGGCAAATCATAAATTGTATAGCCCGTATTGCTGCTGACCCGTTTATTATATCCGCCCAAACTTTCACATAAATACTCTCCTACTCCCGCTTTGGCAGTCCCCGTAACTACACAGCGGTCATAATTCCACCCAAACATACGCTGGAGTACAACGCCCAAAGAGGGGGTTCCTCCGCCTGCTTCCACATGCCAGGCATCACCCTCCTGATCAGAGATAATATAGATATAATAACCGCCGGGATATACGACCCCGTTTTTTTGATCTGTCAGATTTCCACCCATAAGCTGAATGTCTAAATCATTGATTTGATCGGTATATTTGCCATTTGCCATATAATAAATTTTTTCGGCATCTTCAATGGCTTTGGTCTGAATTAGTAATTTCGTCAGACGGGCTTTCCCCACAGCCCGTTCATACTGAGGCAATGCAACCGCCGCCAATATGCCTATAATTAACACTACTACCAGCAATTCTATAAGGGTAAATCCTGCCTTCTGATAGAGTTGGGCGAAAGCTTGGCTTTTGAGAGACCTTTCTTGATAATTTTTTTCCATAAAAAAAATTTATCAAAAAAAAAAAGAGTCAAGCCTTTCTGCTACATTGACTATTTTGCTTATAAAGCGCCCTTTGATACCGCATATAGACATACGGCCCCCTATAATAAGAAACGGCTGTTTTGCCAATAGGCGGCTTTTATTAGCAGCTATTTTAAGAAAAGCAAAATGGGACGTTAGTCTTTTTGGCAGGTTCAACTTTTATTGTATTTATCTTATTTTTGTTATATTATATTTGAAGATGGAAATTTGTCATAGTGAGATTTTATGAAAAAAATTATTTTTGCACTTACCTTGACGTTGATTACTGCTCCTGCTTTTGCCCAAAAAGCATTAACCGGCCCGGACTCTCCTGCTTATAATGACGGTTATATTTCTTGTACAGGCTTATTTAAACAAAAGACTACAAAGCTTCAAAAACGCACCCAAACTCCTCCTTTGCCTGATTATGTAAGCATAGAACCGATTATTCAAGCACACCGGCTGCGCCAGCAAAATGCCACACAAAACAAAACGCTCCCGGCCAAGGATCAATCGTCCAAAAAATCTTATTTCCTTCAAAATCAGACGGAAGCAGAATTTGTAAGCATACGCCCCCTTATAGAAGCTGTACAAAAAAGAAAAGAGGCAAAGCTTTCGCGCAACACGCCCCGTTTAAACACACAAGAACAACATCAAAGAGACTCTTTAACCCGCGCCATTGAAAAGGCTTATTTGCGCGCCATTAAAACTAAAAAGCAATAAAACAAGCTATAAACAGCAAACAATTAAGGCAAAATAGATTTTTATATTTTTGCCCATGGAATCGTATTTTCTTTATAGTAAGTTTACCCGCCAAAACATAATTAAATTTAGGTCCTTTGTACCGCATAAATAGGTCCAAAGGCCCTTGTATTAAAAAAAATATAATCACATAATATAGGTAAGAAGTCTTTATTATAAAGAGGAGCGCCTTATGAGAAAAAAACTAGTGCTTTCCATATTGTTTCTTGGTATTCTGGTGCTATCTTTTCCCGTGAATGCTCAACGTTTACCAGAACAAGAATCCCTTAAAAAGGAAATAGAAGAAGCCATTGCCCGCCAAATTCCGGCCACTTGTTTGCATGATTACTGCTTTCACAACGCAGCAGAAGGGGTGGCCTATTGTCAGGGCTTTGCACGTGCCGTTACTAAGGAGGCCGCTCTGCCCGATACGGAAGATTCTTTGTTAAGTAACACCTTGGCTTATTGCCAGCACCTTCTAAAATGGCAAGAGGATTATCCTTCCTGTCCTTCTCTGGAAGCGTATAAATCCGCTCAAGAAAAAGGCTACCAAAAAGGGCGTTCCCTTTTTTCTTCTTCCCAAAACCCTGCCCCTGCGCAGATAGATTATATAGAAGGATATCGCCAACTTGGACAAGGAGTTGTGCAAGTAGTCAAAGCAGCAAACTCCACATTAAAAGAAGGCTATCAGAATATAGCGGAAGGATACACAAAAGCAAATTACGCAGAAGGATATCGCGACATTTATCAAGCTATCAAAAAATCTTTCCAGCGCAAATGCCATAAAAAATAGAGAGCAAAACATTTGCAAAAATACTGTTATAAATGTTTTAACAGAGCCTTGCAAAAATTCTCCGATAAATATCGGAGAATTTTTTATCTCTAAAATATAATATGGATTTTATATAATTTATAAGCTGTTCAAATTTCCCGGTATAATCTGTATGAAAAAAATCGGCATTTTGTTAGTAGCTTTTGCTGCGATAGTTTGTTGCATTTATTACCAACAAGCGCTGCAGGCCCAGCGGGCTGAAGAACTCATCTGGGCCGCTTATGACGGCGATTTAATCGGCGTCAAAAACGCACTAGAAAACGGCTCCCCGCTGCATTATGTTATGTATATTTCAGATCCTGCCCGCCACTACCAATCCGCCGAATTTACCCCGCTGCTGGCCGCCGCTTCCGGCGGTAATGCGGAAGTGATTGCATATTTAATCAAACAAGGCCAAAACCCCGCCCAGCGCAATATACAGGGGTGGACTCCGCTGTTTGTGGCCATACGAGACGGCCATGCCCAAACCGCTATCCAATTGTTACAGGCCGGGGTCGACCCCAATGTACAAACCGATACGGGGGCTTCCCCGCTGCTATTGGCCGTTGTGTCTGATTTTCCGTCGGAAGAGCAGCGCCTTTCCTTATTGGAATATCTGCTTAAAAGAGAAGCCGACCCTAATCTGTATACCCGCTGGCAGACGGACCCTTTGTACTATGCCGTAACGGAAAATAAAAACCCTGCCGTTGTACAAACGCTTTTGAAATATAAGGCTAACCCCTGCCGCGTCTATCAAGGCAAAACATTGCCGGATTTGGCCCGTGCAGACGAAAAAAGTGCTGCTTTGCTGCCTTTGCTACATGAAGCCTGCACATATTGTTCCACTGCACAGACGCAAACAAAAACTGGAAAAGACGCCTCCGCTTCCCAATAAAACCAGGGTTGATGATAAGAAAACCCAACAGCCACACCCGCTTTTTGCCAAACGTCTGATAGCTTTTGTGCCACATGACTTATGTTAGAGTCTAACCAAATGATAATTTGGCTGTCATTGAGCAGGCTCTCCCCCACAATTGCGCTATTTAATGACACAATTTGACGCCAAAAATAAATCAATGCTGCCTTCTGTTCGCCAACTATAAAAGCTTCTGTGCTTCTGCCAAGACTTTAGCAAGAAATTTTAATGCAGTAAAAACAACGCTTTACAGCCACTATTTTCTATTTCGGCAGGGCAACTGCCGCCAGAATGCCGATGATTAAAACAACGACTAACAGCTCTATAAGCGTAAACCCGGCGTTTTGCCTGGGCGGAAGGTTTTTTTGATAAATTTTGTTCATAAGCAAAATTTATCAAAAAAAAAAAAAATGAGTCAAGCCCTTTACAAGACAACAAAAAACCCGCGCCAAAACGCGGGTCTTTTCAAGGCACAGAAGCCGTCAGCTGATTTGAGCCAATTTATTGAATAATTCTTTCTGTTCCTTTGTTAACGAATGCGGCACATCTATATTCAACGTCACATAAAGGCTTCCTCTGACGTTGAGCCCTTTACCGCTAAGCTTCAGTTTTTTGCCGCCATGGGTCCCCGCCGGCACTTTCACTTTGACCGGCCCATCTAATGTAGGAACAAAAATAGTCCCGCCCAAAGCAGCAGTCCAAGGCATAATAGTAACGGCGGCATGCAAATCATCTCCTTCCAAGCGATACGTCAAATGAGGCCGAATCTTAATTGTTAAATACAAATCTCCGTTTCCGCGCTGGGTGGGATTGCCTAATCCTTTCAGCTTAATACGTTTCCCTTCTCCCACGCCGGCAGGCAGTTTTACCGTCACGTTGCGACCGCCTGGCAACGTAAACTGCATTTGACCGCCGCGGTGGGCATCTTCCAAGTTAAGGGCCAGCTCCGCCTCCATATCCCCACTGCGTTGGCTGGGGGCACCGCTCCGCGCACCGCCAAAGCCGCCAAAGCCCCCCATGCCGCCAAATCCGCCGCCAAAGATACTTTGAAAAAAATCACTAAAATCCGCCCCACCGCCAAAATCGCCGCCGCCGCTGGAGCTGAAATTATAATAAGTATTTCCATTACCGCCGCTATATTGCTGGTAACCGCCGCCAAACGGATTAGCTCCTCCATAAGAAGAACGAGTCCTTTGCCCGGCGCCAGCACCACCTCCGCGGGCATAATTTTGATATCCTTCTTCTCCAACTTGGTCATAAATGGCACGCTTTTGTTTATCGGACAAAACGGCATACGCTTCATTGACGTCTTTGAACTTTTCCGTCATGGCCGCCTTTTGGGATTCCGGGTGCAAATCCGGGTGATATTTGCGCGCGGCCGTTTTGAACGCCTTTTTTATTTCAGCGTCAGAGGCATTTTTATTTACGCCTAAAATTTTATAATAGTCTTTATATTGAGCCATACTTTCCCCCTTCGTTCCCCATTTTATATAATTTTCAACCAGGGAACAATGCCGCCTTTTCCAATACAAGAAAACGCACTATTTACAAACCATTTTTTTTTAAGTAAAATAACTATATCGGAAGTAAAACGATTTATTCCCCGATAGCTCAATGGTGGAGCGACCGGCTGTTAACCGGTAGGTTGTAGGTTCGAGTCCTACTCGGGGAGCATTACTATACAAGCCCTTTCTAGCAATAGAAGGGGCTTGTTTATGCCCGTTTCCTCTATACAGGAAAGGCACAAAACGGAAACAATAAGAAACGAGGGGAATGCTTTTTTGTTTACAAAACGCTACCAAAAACGCTACCAGAACCCCCCTTTTTTAATGAGCTTCCTTTCTAATATATTTTCATATTTTTCCGCAAAGAAAATTCTTCTTTTTTGCCTTTGTTCCAGTTCTGCACCGGGCGCAGATAACCCACCACGCGGCTATAAACCTCGCATTTTGGGCCGTGACAAGCAGATTGCTTGGATTTAATTCGGTAACTCTTTATCATTCACCAAGAGCCTCATCTATACAAATACCGCCATATCCCAGCCGGCCGCGGCAGGAAACCCTTGTATGCAATAAATTTATTATCCGCCTCTTTTATCCTTAAATCTATTGCCAATCTTTCATATCTAAAGTTATAATAAAGTCAGAAAACACCTATGAAAAAAATATTTTTTTTATCCCTTTTCTCTTTTTGCTTTTTTGCCTGTGCTTGGCCAGAGCTTGGCGACTCGGGTCCTTTTCATTATGTGAACTCAAATGTTTCCTCGGCCAAAACTAAGCCAACAGTCTATGCCACTACTTGCGCTTCCCACCGCAATAAAAGAGAAAACCCCTGCCGCTCATACAGGACTACAGCAAACCTTGACGGTTCTTATTCCACCACATGTGTTTCTTATATTCAGTCTGATGATATGAAATGCGAGGCGTACAAGATTACACGCAATACTGATGGCTCTTATTCCACGAACTGTGTGTCCTATTCTCCCTCCAAGCTAATGCGTTGCCAAACGTATAAAACAACCCCCAACACAGACGGCTCTTATTCCGTTAACTGTGTATCCTACGTCATGCAAAAAGAACAGAATTGTCTGCGCTACGATACTATTAAAAAATCAGATGGTTCTTATTCCACCAGCTGTGCTTCTTATTCTTTGTCTAAAGAGATTCCCTGTGACGTTTGGAGTACCACCCAAAAATAAAACTGCCGCCCGATGTATGCGCTTTGTTTAGGTTAGATCTTTTGGGGAGCGTCGTCTTGCTTTTTCCAACGTTTCAACTGAGACAGGACTGCCGTCATCATAGCCCGCGCTTTAGCGGGGACCAGTGCCGGGTGGCCTTGCAGCATAAAAGGAAGGCAGGAGTTTATCATTTCTTCCATTGTGACATCTGCGGTAAAATCCCCGTCGCGATAGCAATAAATACAGTAATCAGCGTTCACAGAGCCGTCTGCTTCCGTACCATAAAGTTCTTTTTCTTCTCCCAGCGGCATACCGCAGCTTTGACAAATTTTAAGTGTCATATTTTCGAAACGCTCCTTTTCTTTATTGTAATTCTTTTTTACAGCTTGCCGCCCATACATTAAAAAGTTAAACTATCTCAACGGAGGACTTATGACTCAACTAAACGCAGTCTATTTAGGAGACGGACAAACCGAGCTGATCCACGGCCCCAGCGGGGCCAAAATACGCACCGATTTGCCCCCGACAACGGCGGCAAAGGGCGTATGTTTTCCCCCACTGATTTATTGGCAGGCGCATTAGCGGCATGCATAGAAACCATTATGGGCAAAATGGCCCAGCATACCGGAGACGATTTAACCGGCATGAAAATACAAATAGATAAAATTATGGTCCAAAACCCGCGCCGCGTGGGAGAATTTATATTAGACATTACCTTTCCCGCACATTTTACCCGGGAAATGAAAGACCGCTACGCAGGCGCCATACATGCCTGTCCGGTACACCAAAGTTTACGCACAGATATTAAAACAACTGTACACATTCATTAAAGGAGAATACCATGGCAGACACGATTCACTGCACATACACCGGCAATATGCGGGTGGAAATGCACAAAGAAGGAACTCACGATATTTTACATACCGCCCATGACAATACCGGCACCTATGTTACTCCGGGGGATATGTTGCTTAGCGCTTTGGGGGCATGCACACTGACGATGATGAGCGTTGTGGCTCAGAAAACCGGACAGGATATGAACGGCACTACAATTGATGTCAGCGGCGGATTTGCGCCCAATGCCGGCGGCTTAACAGCCGTTCATTTAAAAGTAACCTTTCCAGAGCATGTAACTCCGGATATGCGTAAACGCTATTTGGCGGTGGTGGATTTGTGCCCCGTACACAAAAGTCTAAATCACGATATTAAGTTTAGCACGGAAAGCAACTAACCGTTTGTTCTCTGAAAATCCCGCCTAACCGGCGGGATTTTTATGCTCCAGCCCGAAAAACATACCCCGCCTTTCTCCATACTGAAAAACCAAACAGCATTTTTTACGAACTTCCTTTTCTCGCCCCTTGTACCAAGAGACATTATGTAGGGCCGTTGTTATTTTACATACTGCAGGTCCTGAAATCCCCATATAAAAATATGAAATTTCCAATCCCCATTTGCTCTACCGAGAGGAATTTGTTCCCCGCGGCGCCTGTGGTCCCCGCGGCGCCTCTTATGCTCCCTGCGGAAACGTTGTTCTCTCCAGCGGCTGTAACCCTTTAGACAACGCTCTTGCCCCTCTTTCTCTGACTACAGATTTTGTTTTTTCACGCAGGGGTGCTTGTCAACGCCGCAACGGATAAGCCTCCGCCAAAACTGCTAAAATATAAGTATGAAATTTTCTCTAATTAGTTTAGGCTGTCCTAAGAATTTAACCAACAGCGAAGAATTTTCCGCCCAGCTGATAGCCAAAGGGCACGAACTCTTGCTGTCTCCGCAAGGGGCCGATGTGCTAATCATCAACACGTGCGGATTTATCGCCTCCGCAGTAGAAGAAGCCGAAAACGCCATACGCGAAGCGCTGGAACTTAAAAAACAAGGTTTAGTCAAACGCGTAGCCGTAACCGGTTGCTTAGTAGAGCGCTATAAAGAGAAAATTTTAAAGGATTTCCCGGAAACGGACCTCGTTTTTTCCATTGCCGGCCAAGAACATATAGAAGACACTCTCGCACACAGCGGCCTGCTGCTTGCCCCGCTGCCCCAAACGCTATACTTGCCGGAATATAAAATGAGCTTGACTGCGCCGCACACGGCCTATTTAAAAGTGGCCGACGGCTGCAACAACCGCTGCGCCTACTGCACCATTCCTTTTCTGCGCGGGCCGTACCGCTCCAAACCGATGGAAGATATCTTGCGCGAAGCTGATTTGATGGCCCGGCACGGCGCCAAAGAAATATCTCTTATTGCCCAAGACACCACTTCTTATGGGCAGGATTTATACGGCACCCCCCGTTTAACTCAACTAATGGAAAAACTGCTGCAAAACCGCCGCATTAAGCGTCTGCGTATTATGTACGGCTACCCGCACCGCGTTACTGCACAGCTGGCAGATCTAATAGCTTCTACACCGCGCATTTTCCATTATATAGATATTCCGCTGCAGCATATTGCTGACCCGGTGCTCAAACGCATGAACCGACACTGCGGCGGCGCGCAAATACGCCAAACGCTGGATATGCTAAAGAAAAAAGTAAAAGATATTTCTCTGCGCACGAATTTTATTGTGGGCTTCCCGGGGGAAACGGAAGCGGACTTTAAAGAACTGCTGCAATTTGTAAACGACTATGAATTCGACAATATGGGTGTATTTGAGTTCTTCCGAGAAGAAGGCACCACCGCATACAATCTGCCGGACCAAACGCCTCCTGAAGTAAAACAGGAACGCCTCCTGCGGCTGGAAGAAGCGCAAAGCCGCGTCATTGACCGCATTAATAAACGCTTATTAGGCACTACGCTGGAAGCTATTGCTGATGGGGAAACCTTCGGCCGCACTTACAAAGACGCCCCGGATATTGACGGGCAAGTAACGTTCACCGGTCCCGTAACGCCCGGCCGCATTTTTAAGGCAAAAGTAGTAAAAGCCAACGGCTATAAAAGAACCCTGCAACCCCTTAAATAAATTCAGAAATCAAAGCAAAATACTGCATTTATGGTTTAAAATCTGGCTAGAAAAAAGATTTGGCAATAGAGCAAATCTTTTTTCCGCAACGCTATATACTAAAAGCCGGGCCCTTTTTACCCAAGGGAAAAAGAGATTAAACATTGTTTTGAAGAATGCCCTACCCGCAGACAAGTAACATGCTGGAACAATAAACGCTTTATACACATACCAAACGAGACTTTTGTTGACATTTTTCCAATCAAATGAGACGGCACCAAAGAAGAATTTGACGGTATCTCACATATATATTGCAAGAAGGAGAACTGATAGAAAAATTAGCCGAATCTGGCTGCAATTACGCACATTATAAGCCGTATCAAAATGCTGCTTCTTTTAAAGCAAACCCTCCCCAAACGTTATTTTTGACGTGACTTATAATTGATTTGTCAGCGCTCCCACCACGAAAGAAGCCCAGCCCACTTTTCGTTCGCGCACCATTTCTTCAGACTGGGCGAAATCTTTTTCAAACAGTCGCTCTTCCAACTCTCTTACAAAATCCGGATCGGATATGCCCAAACTCATCTCTTGGTTTACAAACAAACTCATTTTGTCAAAATTGGCAGAACCTACCACCGCCCAGCCGTCATAAAGAGCGGCTTTTACATGGCTCATTCCTTTATAAAAATAAACCCGCACGCCATTGTTCCACAATTTATTGGCCATGATTTGATTATTGCTGTCCATAATTCCCACATCATTTTCTCCTGGCAAAATCACCCGTACATCTACCCCGCGTCCCCGCGCTTTAATCAGTTCTCCTACAATTCTATCGTCGGAGAAATAGGCATTCTGTATATAAATGCGCCGTTTGGCCCGTTTAATGGCTTCCAGCTGAGCATGGAAAATTTCAGGTTGGGAAGGCTTGGTGTAGAGCAAACGCACATCTATCATACCGGGTTCTTCACGGTTTCCGCGGCGCTGTTTTTTACTAAACACTTTGCGGTATGCCGCCGCAAAGTCCCCGCCCCAGCCGTTAAAAGACCACGCCTCATAAAACTTCTTCACCAATTGCCCCACCACCGGCCCGCGCAAAGCCACCATCATATCATGCCAGGTATATCGGTATTCCTGCCCAATATTCATACCGCCGGTGTAAGCCAATTCTCTGTCTATCAAATAGACTTTGGTATGGTCAAACGTAGCCCATGTATTATAATGGGTGCGCGCTTTGGCGCTGGAATCTTTGCGTAAATAACTCTTTATACTTTTCGGCATGACAAAATCAGCCGGATAATTCAGCGCCGGCTCTTTGGCTGAATTAAGCACCGTATTAAGTTCATCGGTCAGAACGCGCACATCTATACCGTCGGAGGCACGTTCTTTAAGCAAATCGGCTATTTTCAGTCCATAGGGGTCCGTGCTGAAAATATATACCCGTGTGAAAATAGAATGCTGCGCACGCTGGGCCGCCAGCATAAAATGAGGAAAAAATTCTTCCCCGTCTATCAGTAACTCTACAGACCCCTTATAATTCTGTCGGGTAATATTTTTGTCCAACCAGGCATTAAAATCCGCCAAATTCATTTCTTCGCCAGACATATTGAGCGGAGGCACGCCGTCTAAATCTTTGGTGGGAGGCGGCAAAGCCGTATAGACCGAAGAAGCCGCCAAAGAAAGCAGCCGGAATGAAGAAGTAAATGGAGCCTTCACAATCCCCACCAAATGGCTCTTTACCACAAACGACCACAAAAACGTAGCCGAAAACCCCAGCTGCCCCATCTCTTTTTCCAGCTCGTAATAGGGAGGAAGCTGCAATGGCGTCATCAACCCCTTTTCTATATCCACATACATAAACGGCGTAAGAGGAATGCGGTCCAAACGCAATAAAAAGCGGGTATAATGCGTACCGGAGCTTTCTATTTGGTGTTTCAGCTCTTCAAAAAGCAATTTGTTAAACTCCGCTCCTTCCACCGTGCCGATGATACGGACGTCCGGCGGGGCGGAAGCTAAATCTGTCAAATCAGCGCTTCCGTCTGCACGGCGGTAAAGCAAGGCTTCATATGTGTGTACAAATAAGATACGTCCTTCTCCGGGATTAGCCGGCAAGAAAGAAATGATTACATCTTTTACCAATTCCCCCCACTCTTTCCCCACCACCGCTACAGGGGAAGCATCAGCATATTTATCCGTGTCTGAGGCCCGGTGGGGCTTTAACAAGGAATATCCGGCGGCATTTTTTTCATCGGGAACGGTAGAAGCTATAAAGTAAAACGGCGTCTGTTCATAGACATAGTTGATATATACATCGTCTTTATATACAAAGACATGCTGGGGGGCCGTTTCATGGCTTTCTATGGAGTACATAGCCCGGCGTTTTTGCAGTTGAGACGAAGAAGAACAGGCGCACAGACACAGCGTCGCCAACGCCAGCCAACACATTCTAAATAGGGGAGGACAGGACATGGCTTTATTGTAGCAAAATCATTTCCTTGCTGTTTTGCCTATTTTATGCGCGCTTTGCGGCGCCTAGACCAACAACTATCCGCCCCGATACACAATCTGCAAAAAGGTTCCGCGCATAGGCTCCGTCAATAATACATGTATAATGTATTTACTTTCCCAACAGAAACAAACGCGCGCCATGCTATAATAAAAATATGAAAAAAACTTTTAAAACCCCTTATTTTAACGAAATTATCCGCTTGCTTGACTATATAGAAACCACCCAACAAGCTCCCTTGCAGCAAGCGGCCCAAGCGGTAGCTGAAAGCTTGGCGCGCGGCGGCATTATCCACACCTTCGGCTGCGGACACAGCGGCAGCGCCGCCTTGGAACCTTTTCACCGCAGCGGTTGTTTTGCCGCCGTTAATGCGATCTTAGACCCGGGCCTCATGTTCCAGCACGGCGCCCACACCGGAACGGATTTAGAACGGCTGGAGGGATATGCGCCGCTTATTTTCAAACGCCACGACTTACATGCGGGAGATGTTTTGTTCGTCTTCTCCAATTCAGGGCGCAATCCGGCGGGAATAGATGCCGTTCTATATGCCCAAAAAAAGGGCGTATTGACTATAGCCATTACCGCCGCAGCAGCCCATGCCCAAAGCAAAAGCCGCCATTCCAGCGGCCGCCTGCTTAGGGAAACAGCGGATATTGTAATAGATAATGGTGCCAGCAAAAATGAAACATGCTTAGCCTTGGCGGATCTGGAGATGGCTCCCATTTCCACCATAGGCGCCTGCGCCGCACTGCATACGATACTGTATCAAGCGGCGGAAATATTAGCAGCCAAAGGCATTCCGCCTCCCGTTTACCGCAGCAGTAACGCGGCAGGAAATGACGAATATAATACGCAATTAGCTCTGAAATATAAAGGACGAATTAAACACTTAGGTTAACAATTCGGCAAGATTTTTTGTTTCGTATCCTTCCAATGCACTTGAAGTGATATATAGCACAGCCTGTTTTCAAGCAGTGCGTTCTGCACTTTAAAATGAGTTGTTATGCGGTCTATAGGTTCAACTCCTTTCAATAAACATATTTTGCCGGCATAATAAAGTTAGACACTGATACCTTTTCCATGCACTCAAGGCCATATGCCCCGCTTGAGGAGTCACATTACCAAGCCATTTCCTGCCCCGCACACAAGAGGCAAATTTTGCTGAACAGACGCTTTTCTTTCTAAAAATTACCCTCTAAAGCAAAGGTTAAAAGCCAAGGTTAGTTCTTTTTTTGTTCATTCCGACGGCAAAATTTATTTTTTCGTTGAAATATCGCAAAAAATAAGTATACTACTTATAAGCCGTTTATTTTTCCATCATTTATCTGCAAGGAGCCAGACATGAAAATTACCTTTGAAGGAAATAAAAAGGTGAAAGTCCGCGTAAAAGACTTTGACATTTGGACCGACCAACCCAAAGAACAGGGCGGCGATTCTTCCGCCCCTACGCCTATTGATTTGTTTTTAGCTTCCCTGGGCAGTTGCAGCGGCGTATTTGTGCTTAACTTTCTCAAACAACATGCCCTGCCGGAAAACGTCTATTTGACATTGGATCCGGTGTGGAATATTAATGAATACGTGATTGATAAAATTAACGTCGTCATTCATGTTCCGGCCGGATTTCCCGAAAAATACGAACATGCCTTAATAGAAGTTGCCAAACGCTGCTTGGTGGCGCGACATGTCAAAGTAGAGCATGATATTTCTCTCACGCGTGACGCATAAGTCCGCCGGAGCTGAATTTCAAACACCAAAACCCCCGCCTTAAAGCGGGGGTTTTGGTTGCAATGATTAGCACGCGATATATTTTTTAATTGTCGCCGCCAGGCGTTTTATTCCTTCCTCTATTTGTTCAAATGTAGAGTAAGAAAAATTCAAACGTATATCATTTCGGCGTGCATCACGCGGCGGATAAAAATCCACCCCCGCCACATAAGCCACTTGCTGTTCTAGAGCGCTTTCAAGCATGGCGCTGGTATCAATATGTTCCGGAAGCGTTACCCACAAGAACAGCCCTCCCTCCGGCCGGGTCCACTTTACTTCTTTCGGCATATACCGGGACAGCATTTCCAACATTTTATCCCGTTTCTGGCGGTACATGCCCACCACTTCATTCACATGCTCCAGCAAATATCCCCCTTTCAAATAGGCCGCCGTAGCCAGCTGCAAAATGGGAGACGTACACAAATCCATCGCCTGTTTAAGCACCACAAATTTCTGTATAATTTCCGCCGGCGCCAACACATACCCCAAACGGAAACCCGGCACAAACACTTTAGAGAAAGTGAACAGCGTAATCACATTTCCGCGGCCTTGGTCCAACTTATAAAAAGTCTCGGGCGCGTCTCCCTCAAAGCGGACTTGCCGGTACGGAGAATCTTCCACGATTAATGTGCCGTATTTCTCCGCCAGGCACAAAATTTCCTTGCGCCGCTGCTGCGGAATAGTGGTGCCGGTGGGATTTTGAAAATCAGGCACCAAATAAATAAATTTGCAAATCCGGCCTTCTTGCTGCAATTGGCGCAAGCGGGCCTCTATGCCTTCTACCGTTACCCCATATTCATCACTTTGGGCGCCGAATATGTCCGCCCCGGAAGCTTCAAATGCCTGCAAAGCCCCCAAATAAGTAGGTGAAGCGGTAATAATCGCATCACCATGATTCAAAAACACACGGGCCACCATATCCAAAGCCTGCTGAGAAGCGGAAACAATAAGCAGCTGCTCCAACGTCGCGTCAATATCTTCCGTATCTTTAAGCAGCTTCACTAATTCCTTTTTCAATGTTGGCTGTCCTTCCGTGGTGCCATATTGAAGCGCTTCCTTAGGAGAAGTCTTGACCACTTGACTCATAATTTGAGCAATAGCTTCGGAGGGGAATAAATTGGGGTCCGGCAGTCCGCCGGCAAAAGAGATTACATTGGGGCGGGAAATGACCTTCAAAAGTTCCCGTATGGCAGAGGCTTTAATGCTGTTAGCCGTTTGGGAATATAGTTTCTTATAATCCATACACACAACTCCTTCTACGCCTAAGACAAAACGGCGTTATTTGAGATATTCCGTAATTTTAAGACTTAAATCTTTAGACGGTACAGAATGGGTCAGCGCGCCGCTGGAAATGACGTTTGGCTTAGCTTGGCAGTAAGCCGCCAAGTTGTCTTTGGTAATGCCGCCCGATATTTCCGTGATGGCACGCCCCGCTATCAACTGTACGGCTTGGGCCGCCTGGGCGGGTGTCATATTATCCAGCATAATGATATCGGCGCCGGCTTGCAGCGCCTCACGCACTTCATCTAAATTGGTGGTTTCCACTTCAATTTTAGGCGTATGTCCAATTGCTTGCTTAATACGCTGAACAGCCGCCGTAATGGAGCCAGCCGCCGCAATATGATTATCTTTAATCATCACACTGTCGGCCAGAGACATTCGGTGGTTGCGCGCACCGCCGCAGCGCACGGCATATTTATCCAGCTTGCGCATCGCCGGTTGGGTTTTGCGCGTATCCACCACCATAACACCATACGGCCGGGCTATTTCCGCATATTCTCGGCTGGCCGTGGCGATGCCGCTCAAGCGCTGCATAAAATTAAGTGCGGTACGCTCTGCCTTTAAAATGCTCAGCGTACGGCCTTCCAAAGCCAAAACTTTTTCGCCTTTCTTTACCCAATCTCCGTCTTTTTTAAGCGGTTGGAAAGACACTTCTTCATCTACCAGCCAAAAAGCCTGCCGGGCAGCTTCCAGACCGCACAGCACCAAATCCTCTTTGGCCACTATCACTGCGCGGGCACGGTCCTGCAGCGTAAAAATAGTGTCGGAGGTAATATCCCCCAGGCCCAAGTCTTCTTCCAAGGCCAACTGTATAATTTTTTCTGTAATCATCGGCTCATCTCAAACATATTTTGTAAAGATTTACGGGCTTGCGTTATCACTTCAGCAGGCAGCTGTACTTCCTGATCCGGGCTGGGATTGAGCAAAGCCCGCATCGTATTGTCCAGCGTATTCTGCTTCATATAAGAACAAATGCCAAACGCTCCGATAAAAGTCTTATCTTTGTACTCCGCTTCCAAGCGGTTGACCAAGCCTTGCTCCGTCAACACTCCAAAAATTTTATCGGCGGACTGGGCCACATAATCCGTCATGGCCTGGGTACTGCCCACATAATCGGCCGCAGCGCAGACTTCCGGGTGGCATTCCGGGTGGGCCAACACTTTAATACCCGGGTATTTCCGGCGCAAGACGGACACATGCTCCACCTTATACTTGTTGTGCACACAGCAAGACCCGCCAGCCGCAATAATCTTTTTTTTCACGCCCCGCTTGGCCAGTTCAATTTCCAAATTACGCGCCATCAGCAAATCCGGCACAAAAATCAATTCTTTTTGCGGCATCTTAGCCGCGATATCAAACACATTGCCCGAAGTAACACAGACATCGCTTTGCGCTTTAACGCCTGCGGTGCTGTTCACATAACACAAAACCGGCACGCCAGGGTGGGCCGCCCGCAAAGAACGCACTTCTTCTTCCGTAATAGCATCAGCCAAGGTACACCCGGCATGACCCGCTGGAATAATAACCCGTTTGGAAGGATTTAAAATTTTAGCTGTTTCCGCCATAAACCACACCCCGGCAAACAGAATAATGTCTGCCTGAGTGTCAACCGCTTTGCGGCTTAAAGCATAGGAATCCCCACTGAAATCCGCCACGCCGTACACCAGTTCCGGCACGGTATAGGAATGGGCTAGTATAATGGCATTTTTTTCTTTTTTCAGCCGATTAATGCGCAGCGTATAAAAAGCAGCCTTATAACAATCCGGCAAAGACCATTTTTCACCATTATTATGGGACACGGAACTGAGAAGCCCATAGAGTCTATGGGCTTCTTTTTCCAATAAAGACTGCTGCTCAGCATCTGGCACAAACATATTAATAGGAAACTTCCTCTCCTTCGTCAGGCAAAGCTTCTTGATCAGTTATCGGGGCGGAAGCATCAGCCGGCAACGGGTTCCCCTCTCCGTCAACAACCGTTTTCTGCACCGTCATCGTGCGGGTGGGTTTTTGTTCCGATTTGCGGCTGCTGCTCTGAATAAAAGCAGAGCTGCCCACCTGTTCTTCATAGGGGACCACCCGGTCATAGCCGTCATTGGGCACCATCAAATTGTCAAACTCTTGGTCCACAATTTGGTATTTGGCATATTGGTCAGTCAGTCCTTCTTCTTGATTATTTTGTACTTGATTGGAAGAGGCACAGCCAACGGCCAAGGCCCCGAATGCGGCAAACAGAAAAAGTTTTTTCATAAACCCGTCTCCTTTTGTGTACGGCATTGTGGTCTGATAATATTGTATAAATTATATCTTGCCGTCTGCCAGTATTTTAAACTTTTTTTACTCTTGTGGCAAGAGGAAAAAGACGAAGAAAATCTTTTTTGATACAATATTTTGTATACCCTTTCCTAATTTTACCAACCGGAGTATTCATGGAAGCGCTGCTGCATTATATTAATGTCCTCAACGGATTTATCTGGGGACCGCCGATGATTTTGTTAATTTTCGGCTTAGGAATTTACTTTACCTTTCATTTGGGGTTTATCCAAAAATACACATTCCAAGCAATTCGCCTCTCCATTAAAAAAGACAATGGCGCTGGCACGGTGAGCAGTTTTGGTTCTCTGGCGGTGATGGTGGGCGCCACGGTGGGTACTGGCAGCATATTGGGAGTTACCACCGCAGTAGCGGAAGGAGGCCCCGGAGCCATATTCTGGATGGTCGTGGCGGGGCTTTTCAACTTTGCTGTCAAATACTGCGAATGTACTGCCGCCGTAAAATACCGCGTACAGCGCAGCGGGGAATATGTAGGCGGCCCCATGTATGTGATGACGCGGGTATTGAAAATGAAATGGCTGGCAATATTATTTGCCGCAGGCACCATTTGTATGGCTTTGGTGGCAGGTGCGTTGCTACAAGCCAATTCCATTGCAGACGTCTTGCGTGAAGGGTACAGTTTAAATCCGTGGATTATTGGCTTTCTGGTGGCTATTTTTACCTCAGTAGTTACCATCGGGGGAGTAAAACGGATTGCGGCTTATTCCGAATGGCTGGTCCCCATTATGGGCAGCGTATATTTGTTGATAGCCATAGTGGTTGTCATGATGAATCTGCCCAAAATTCCACACGCCATATGGGCCGTTTTTGCTGGGGCATTTACCGGCAAAGCCGCTTGGGGGGCCGCCGCCGGGACCAGCGTATATGCCTTATTTACGGCCGCCGTCAACGCCATCGGCCTTGGCGTTTCCCGCAGTGTAATGAGTACAGAAGCCGGCCTGGGCAGCGCCGCTATAGCCGCTTCTGCGGGGCGGACCAGCGGAGCGGCACGCATGGGTATTATTTCAGCCACGTCTGTCTTTTGGACGGTATTTATTTGCGTTCTTTCCGGCTTGGTGGTCGTATTGGCAGGAGACTGGCAAAATCCTAACGTCTATGCCGCCAACCTTTGTAACAGCGCTTTCAAAACGGTGCCTTATATCGGTACGCCGATACTCATATTTTCCCTAATTATTTTTTCGTTCACCACCATCATCGGCTGGTCTTACTACGGAGAAAAATCCCTGCAGTTCCTTTTTGGCGGCCGCTGGGCCAAACCATGGCGCATTTTATATGTATTAACTTGCGCGGCAGGAGGCGGATTGGGTACGGCTTTTTCTTTGGGATTGACTATTTCGCCCGATGCATTTGAAATAGGTTTAAGCACACGTTTTATGTGGGGATTGACTGTTCTAATGATGACGCTGATGACGCTGCCCAACCTCTATATGCTTTGGCGGCTGCGGCATAAACTCAAAACAGAAACCAAACGGAATTTAGGCAAACTGTTTCATTAATGAAAATCCCCCGGTTCAGCCGGGGGATTTTACGGGGAAAATTCTTTTGTTATAAAACAAGAAGCAGAACAATCCGGCGGGCGCTATAGCTTTGTCCATATTTTTAGAAAGGCGAAGCTATTAGAAACCACTTCTCTTTTTACCGGGCGGATTGCTGGGCCCCTTGCACGAATTTAGTAGCCGCCAAGGTAACATTTCTTCCGGCCGGCTGCTGGAAAGGATAAAGGTCAAACTCCGCCATTACGGAATATAAATGGTCAAAAACATCTGATTGAATATTTTCATATTTCCCCCAATCCGTCGTAGCCGTAAAACAATAAATTTCCAATGGAAGACCCGCCGTGGTAGGGTCCAATTGGCGCACCATGCACGTCTGGGTATGATCTATTGTGGAAAGGCTGTTCAAATAGGCCAACGCATAGGCGCGGAAAGTGCCCACATTAGTCAGATGACGGCCATTTAACAAGCTCTCTTTATCGCCATATTTTTCATTAAACGCACGCACCTCGCTGACTTTATCCTGCAAATAACCGGAGATTAACTGGATTTTTTGCAAACGTTCCAATAAAGGGCGGTCCAAGAACTTAATTGTTTCCACATCTATATTAATGGCCCGTTTGATACGGCGCGCGCCGCTCTGCACCATACCGCTCCAATTTTGAAACGGCTGAGACACCAAATCATACGCCGGCACATTGATGATGGTGTTGTCAAAATTCTGCACCCGCACTGTCGTCAATGTAATATCAATTACGGTACCGTCTGCCCCGTGGGAAGGCATGGTAATCCAATCCCCGATTTTAAGCAAGCGGTTGCTGGCCAATTGTATTCCGGCGGCAAAACCCAAAATAGGATCTTTAAATATCAGCATAAACACCGCGGCCGCAGCAGACAAACCGGTAATTACATACATGGGGTTTTTGCTGATTAAAATAGAGATAATCACCAAAGCCGCCAGCAAATAGACGATAATCTTACTGGCTTGAAATACTCCGCGCAGCGGCACATTTGGATTGCGCCCGTATAAATAATCCAGCACATCTAAGGCCGAAACGAACAAAGCCATAAAACAAAAAACCACATAAATACCCACCACCCGAGAGACCAAAGTGGTCAGCAAAGCCCCTTCCTGTGGGACAAACATTGGATACAAATGAATAGCCGCCAAAGCAGACACCACATATCCCAACGCGTTAAGCAAGCGGGCATGCTTTAAGGCTTTAGTCATACGAGGGAAACGCTTTTCGGCAAAAGCTCCCCCCAACAACATACGGGCTACTGTTTTAATGATTTTGGCGCATAAATATACCAATAGCGCAAACAACAGCACACTGAGCAATTCTGCCGTAAGAGTACGGATTTTATCGGATAAAAAAACAAAAGAAGTTAAGGCTTTTTCCAATAACCCTGCTAACATATATTCCCCTCCGCATGCGTTGCCTAGGAAAAGTTATTATAATTAAGTGTATGAAAAAACTTCTCTTTTTGGCAATGCTGTTTACAGCAACGACAGGTTGCTATACTCCACTTAATAACTCCGGGGTGGCCACGACCAAAGCGTGGCTGGATATTCCCGCTAAAAAAGTGGATTTTGACGGAAAACAATTTGATTCCTGTTATCAATTTCGGCTGCGGTTTGTGCCTGCCCAAGCCGAAGCGGCACTGGATTTGCGGCAGAGCTGCATAGACGCCTGTTGCTGGAGAAACGATAAAGATGAAATAACTTTGGATTTTAATAAAAATTTTGAACGGGATTTAGCCTATTACGGCCGCGCCACAAAATATACTCCAGACAAAATCACCCTCAAGGTCTCCCACTCTTCTCTGTTAAATACAACCGGAGTAAAAGTTTCCCCGCGCGGGGCAATCCGTTCTGACGGGACAGTGAAACTGAAATACGAAACGGTGGAAGACCCGGCCCGCCTGGCCCAAATAGAAAATTCCGCCCGTCTGCTGCAGGTGCGGCATAATGCCCGCTTGGCAGACCAACACGCTTTGGAAGCTGAAGAAGAAGCCGCCCGCGCTGATGATGACCCTGCTATACAGCAGCGCGCCCAACAACTGGTACAGCGCCAGGAAGGAGCCCGCATTGACAACTATTTCTACCAATTAAATAAAACCTACAATAAAAAAGGCTATTCTTTTTTAATTGGGGAACGCCTCTATGCCGCCCGGCATATGGGAGATTATGTGTTTCGGGTTTCTTGTCGGGCCACCGTGCAAAGCGGCACCCACACCGGCAATCTTTCCCCCCGCACCATCAGCTGCGGGGTATGGCAAGCTGATTTAAAAGAACAAAGCGTCAGCCCGTTAGATTCAACCGCACGCCAAATAAAAGCCAAGAATTAATTAAATGCTGCTTGCGCACTTTTTGCGGCAGCCTTTTCAGATACCCTTGCCCCTTACAGAAGAGCTCTCTTACGGCGCCGCATTTATTTTGCTTGACAGGCTTCGGGCAACAGGCATAATAAGACATTTTTTGCACATGTTTACCAGCAGGCGCTTTTACGGCAAGAGCCAGCGCCACAGCACTATTTCTTTTTCCAAGACCCGCCAGAAACTCCTCCATAAATTTCCCAGACCAATCTCCGCCGAATTGAGTTCCGTCAGATTAAGTTCTGCCGCCCCTGCTTTAAGAAGAAAACGGACCTCGTAAGTGCTACCCCCTGCCAACATCATAATCACTCCGGGCACATTGTCCGCTGAAGATTCCACAATTCTTTTCTCCAAGGGCTGCTTCTTGGAGAACAAATTATATTTTTATTTCAAGATGTAAACAGACAACCTTCCGCCTTGTAGCGTGCGTCTTTTATAATTCTGCGGAGCGGATATCCCACACAAAAAACCCCGCCATTAAGCGGGGCAATAAAAATCGGAGAAAACAATAAACAGCCATTAATAAACCGAGTTCCATTCGCGCGTCGTCAGCACAAAATGCACGCGTCGGTTGGTCAGACGGCCTTCTTTGCTGGTATCCAGCGTAAGCGGGCGGTCCGAGCCGTAGGAATGGATACGAATGCGGTCCGCCAACACGCCGCGGCTGACTAAATAAGATTTCATAGCTGAAGCGCGTGAAGCACCCAGCCAATAATTGTAATCTTTATCCCCTATAATATCCGTATTTCCTTCAATAATCAGCTTCATGCTGGGGTGCGCATTAAGCACATTGGCCAATTTGTCCAAAAATTCATAGGCATATTCAGGCGGGCGGATAGAGTCAAATTTATAGGTAATATCTGGCAATTTCATACTCTCCGCCATTTGAGCTTCCGTCTGAGCCAACAGTTTTGCATTTTTATCCGCTTCTATTTGAATAATCGGATCCGGCTGTGCCACGCGCTCCTCGTTTGACATATTCTCTTGGGCGGGTTGGTTAGCCGCACAAGCTGCCAATGCGCCTAACGCAGCACACAGAATAAATAATTTAAAAATCTTCATGCAATGCCTCCTAACAAATAAAAGCAACTGTTCTTCCTTCAGCTTAGCTGATTACTCCCATTATAGCAAAAGTCCCCCCCAAAATTTAACAAAAAAAGCTTTTATTCGGTTTATTCTTTTTTATTCACAGAGTGTGGATAACTTGTGGACAACCCCCTTTTACTCTACAAACAGCAGTACAAAAAGGGGGATTTGGGGGACTAAACAGCCTAAACAGGGAAAATTCCTGTTGATAACCCGCAAAAACTGTGGATAACTCGCTTTTTTCTATAGGTAAAAACAACTTTTTTACTCGAAATTCCCGTCGGAGAAATCCGTTTGTTCCTTTTTTTCTTCAAAAAACCGCTTTTTTAAAAAAACTGTTGACAAGTTCAAAAAATTTTATCTCAAAAACGCCAAAAAAGGCTTTTTTGCTTATTTTTTAAGCTTGATTTTGGTCTGAAATTTCTTGTTATCCACAAATGCACTGATTTTCACTTTTCCTGCCGCCGCCCCTGAAATGGGAAGCAACTGCCCATCAGAAGGATTCCAATTTAAATAAGGGGGACTTAAACGCAAAACAAGCGGGATATAATCATATACGCGGCCATTGTTCAGCTGCGCCTTTACAGACAGCTTGGCAGGCTCCTGCGCTTCTACAGACAAATGTTCGGGAGTTAAGGAACTTTTCAATTTTTTGACAGTCAATTCCTCAGACGGGGCCAACAAATAATCCAAATCCAATACGTCTAAAATATTTGTTTGTTCTCCCAAAACGGTTACAAAATCCGGTCCATACGTTTTATTCATATCTTCCAGCGTTTCTTGCCACACGACCGCCTGCGCTTGCTTCCCGGCCAACAAAAAACGCAAATCCGGGTCGGCCCCCGCCAACGACACAGGCTCCGTTCCTCCATTTAAAAGAGCGGCGCGGGTAAACAAATGTTTTTTCGCCAGCAATGCGCTTAAAGCTTTCGCGCCGGCTTCTGCGCTGGCAGCCACCCCGCGTGAGGCCGGGTCATCTGTAGTAGGATAATTTGTGTCAATATAGGGCACCAATTCGCGGGAGATAAAAGCGGTTATTTTTTCCGTATCAGCCAATTCTTGCTCTGTAAAATCAACCCCAACCAATAACGCTTTATGCTGGGCAGCTTCCACGCATTTTTTGGCGGCGGGCGCTTCTAAAGGTCCCACCCCCAACAAATAAATAACGGGATATTTCTGGCGCAAAGGGACAGCCGGCTCCGGCAAGAAAACAGTCACGGTTTTCTGATTGTCTATAATAGCAGAGGGGAAATTAAGAAATATTTCACGCCCCGGGTGAATGACCATATAAGGTTCTTCACAGAATGCCCAAACGGGCAGCAATAATACCAGCAAAATGAAGAATTTTTTCATATGTTTATTTTAACAAAATTTACTTACTTTATCCGTTTTCTCTCTCTTATTTGCCTTACGCTATTTCGTGCAGCAGGCGGGATTAGCAGACAAAACATCTGTACCTGCACTTTTCTCCGTTTTAACCCATGCTCTCAATGAGCCAGCCCTGCCCGGGCAGCCCCGCGTGTTTTGTGTAGACGGAAGAAGTTTAGCTTAGCCCGGTTTGTATACGCAGATAAACGCTCCTTATGCTTACCCAAAGCAATCAAATAATTCATCTGCCAGCATCACGGCTTGTTTATGATATTATCACGCCAAGACCCAGAATTCGTATTCGCCGCCGACCTACAACAAGCTCCTTTAATACTTCACAAGCCCGCAAAGACCCAGCATTCAGGCCCAGCGCACACTGGGCCCAAAGACCCTTGTTTTGTCTTTTTTAAACCTTTAGAGTATATATAGGAAACTCAAATTCTTGGAGACAGTTATGATACATAATCATTTTACGCTGCGCTTTTTATTGGCTTTAGGCGGGAAAAAGATGGTCGTAATGCAACAGGAACAAGCGTTACACGTCTATGAGGACCAGCGCCCTTGCCGCAACAGCATATCCGCTGAGCGTATCTCACACGCTCTAACGGCCAAATAAGATTTTTCCTTCCAGTTGATAAATCCCCGCCGCGTTTTCAGCAGCCCAAACGCTCAGCTGCAAAATGCTATAATGGGGACATGAAGAAAAAATATATCTTTACAGTTGTTTCTGTGTTTTTGCTGCAATTTCCTTTTTCTGCGTGGGCACAGACAGATTTGTCGACCGTGATGCCGCTGCTGCAAGCGCCGACGCGTACAGCAGCCCAAAACCAACAGATATTGTCCCTTTTCGCTTCTTCCAAAGATCCCAATACGGTTTTTGCAACAGGCGCCAGCTTGGTGCGTATTGCACCGGCTGCGGCACAGGAAACAAAACTGCTTTCCATTATCATTAAAGACAATGATGTACTTAAAAAAATATTCTCAGCGGTTATCTTAACCTCCATGGGAAGCGTACACCCGGAGCTTTCTTCTTTACTGCAAGATGCTGTGTCCAGCCAGGACCATGCTGTCCGCTCCTATGCAGCCGGAGCCTACACGATTTTAAATCCCGAGATTAAAACCTATGCCGACGAAGTGGTAAATCTTTATATTTACGACCCGGCTTTTGCTTTGCGGGCGATGAATTTGATGGCAAACAATGAGAAACAAACTTTCAAGTATATAAAAGCGGCTTCCCAATCCGAAGACGCCCAAATACGCGCCGCCGCCGCAGAATGGCTGGCAGACCTGCAAACGCAAGAAGCCGCCAAACAATTGCTAAAAATGGCTAAATCCGAGCTGAATCAGCAGACCGCCTCCGCCATAGCCTCCGCTTTGGCAAAAAACAGCCAGTGGACATTAGAAGCGGTTACTAAAGGGCTCAAAACATCTTATACCACTCAATCGGCCTCCACCTACGCGCTGGCGCTTGGTTTCATGACAGGCAAAGCCATAGAACCCATCAAACAGGGATTATCTGATAAAAATGAGAATATCCGTATCAATTCGGCCCGTGCGGCGGCTTATATGGCAGGCGTATTAGCCAGCCCAGACGCCCGCTTCTACACGCAAGACCGCGCTTTTGACATTACTTTGCTTAAAAGTTTAATTTCCCAGCTGACACAGATGGAGAAAAGAGACAAGGCTTCCGTCAAAGTATATGCAGACAACGCATTAAAACAAATCGCCAAACTCATGTAAAATATGAAAGTAAAAAAATTACACCCTGATGCTTTATTGCCCAGACGGGCCCACCCCACCGACTCCGGAGCGGATTTATTTGCTTTGCAACGCACCGTGCTTGCCCCGCGCGCCATTACCCAGGTGCATACCGGCATTGCGATAGAATTACCGGAGGGTACTTCCGGTATAATTTGGGGCAAAAGCTCCGTAGAAAGCAAGGCGGTCAAAGCAATGGCTGGTCTGGTGGATTCTCCGTACCGGGGCGAATTAATTGTGTGCATGTACAACCTTAATGATACGGAATTTGTATTTGAAAAAGGACAAAAAGTGGCCCAGCTGGTCGTCATGCCTACTTTATACCCCGACTTTGAAGAAGCAACTGAGCTTTCCGATACAGCCCGTGGAAACGGCGGTTTCGGTAGTACAGGGAAGCAGTAAGATTGACTCCTTCTTGATGCTAAAAGCGCAAAATTATTCGTTATTATAAACCTATATTGCGGCAACCCGCAGAAGGTTTTTGGCTTGGCGTGCACCTTCTTGGCCGCCCCGGCCTATTCTCCCCCTAAAAGCTTCGGCTCCCGTTAGCATACCCCCGCCAACAATACCTTTCAGCATAATTTTCTGTTTTCATTCATACCAAAACAACTATTGCTAACTACTTTCTTGAAGAATATCGTTTGTTCCGTTAAATCATCTGTATTCTCAACTCATCTTCCGCCCACACATATGCCAAAATACAAAAGTAAAACAAAAAGATTGATTCTTCGTCATAGCAGCACCGGGCTCCATGCCAGAGAAATTCTTCTCTCCGGGAGTCCCCCCTAAACTATACTAAGAGAGCTCCTCCTCTTTCCCGTACGGATACGCAAAGCCAAACGCTTACTTGCTGCAAACCCAACAAAACTAAAAATCCCCCGGCTTACGCCGGGGGATTTGTTGCACATAATGTACGAATTCTCTTTTATTTAGAGGAGTCCTTTACCTGGGAAGGAGCATTCGTCTTATCTGCTTTGTAGCGCTGCTGACAGCTCAATTTATCTCCGTTAGTCGGCTTGGCACGCGGGCCAATGGTGCACAGCCCATCAATGTAAGCCATTACATTGGCATAGCTGGTAGCGCCCGAGAGCTGACAAGAACCTTCTTTTTGGAAGATATTCTCATAAGCGCTATGGTATGCCTTGCGGTTATGGAGATCCATAGAATCCGTAGGCCCATATTTGCCCCAGCTGCTTTGCCACGCTTCAGCACGTTTGAAACCAACTGCCTGGGCAATATCCTTCAATGGAGCGCCTTTCCAGGGCCCCTTCTCCAGCTCTTGTTCAAAATATTCCCGGTCATATTGGTTGCTGGCGGATTTTTGGTCACCCAGTTTAATATGGTTCCAGTTATAATGGCCATAATGATACGCCTTATTATTGTTCACCTCCGAGCCACCTGAACAACCAAGGAAACGGAGATCGGGTTTTTCTTCGCCATTTACTTTTTTATACAAAGCCGGGAAGAAAGACGAATCCTCACCCATGTACGCCGCAAATGCGCCGAACATATTATTGCCATTCTTTCCGTCTTGAGAAGCTGCCCCTATGGTCTTACCCAACATACAGGCCGTATTGAGCTGTACGTCACCTTGCACAATAGTAATGGCATCTACTAAGTTGCCCACTGAAATCTTGTCCAAGGAATAGGCCAGCACGCTTCTTCCCTCGTTGGCCGCATCATAAATACTCTTGGCTTGCGCCAACAGCGCTTCCGTTTCCGGGTCCATATATTTCAGATAAACATCTGCTATACCGCCCATCGTTTCGCACGGCCCGAAAGCTCTGGTCGTAGGTTGTTGTCGTTTAGAGCGAATATTCGGATTAAGCAAGTCATCTCGGTTGTCAGGAATATCGCCGATTTCATCAAAGAACCCTACCACCACCGGGATAATGACATCTGATTCCTCGGCAAAATTAAAGTTGGGTGTAGCGGCTTTTATACAATCCGGAGTCATCAATTCATATACACTCCAAATACGCTGTTGCTGGCAAGTCCGCTGCCATACGCACTCTCCGCTCTTAAAGACATCTACCGTACCCGGTTCGCAGCCGATAGGCACTTCCAGCTGTTTAACTATCACTTCTCCTATTCCGTAGGTAGCGTCGTCAGTGGAAAGTTTATGCTGGAATTGCGCTTTCCATTTAGCAGTAATCATGCCCTTTCTGAGCATTTCTTGTTGTTGTTCCGGCGTGGGTTTGAATACATACGGTCTGCGGGCCGCATCATTGGTCCCGCTGACTTCGCCCGCCACCAACGGCAAGCCGCTCCAGCCCATTTCCGGAATTTCCAGCGTCACCACTATGTTACCGGCGGTTTTCCCGTGGATTTGAGGATTAAACGCCAGCACAGAGGAGATGGATTCCAACGAATCTATGGCATCAGCGGTAATACGGAACGTAGAGAAAGCACAGAATCCGCGCACCGCATCGACTTTGCCGTTGCCGGTCATCGTTGTGCGATGTTTGCCATCAGCTCCGATATAAGCGCCAGTTGGATCAGTCTGATTACTTACGCCGAAGTGACGCTCCGTGCTGCTGTAGCTTTCTTTATCTTTTACCGTATTGCCTCTATGCAAGACATAATACTCCTCAAAGTCCGCATATTTCAACGGCAGCTCATCAACCGGCATACCGCGCACTTTTACCGTTTTGTTTTGGTTATCTACTTTGTTGGAACCTTTCGCCATTTGATGCTTAAAGGCATAGCCTTCCACAAAATACAAATGTAAGGCATTAAATGCATCTTCTCCGGAAACATATCCGGATTCATTTCTCAGTTTCATCTGTTCCAACAAGGTCATCGTATGGCTCTTGAAAGCGTCCCAATCCAAGGTGGGGCCTTCCGCCACATAAATTACACAGGCGTCGTTCACATCATCGCGGACCAGACCTTCATTATATTGGCCTTTGTCTCTTACGCCTTGCCAATTTTGCTCCGTCGCTTGGGCAGCTCTGGAGGTTTGCCCCAACGGAATGCTGTTCACACCCACTGCAATTTGGCGATTTATATTACGGTCTCCGCCGCCGCAGAGGTAGTGAGAGCCATCATTGTCAAAAGGCACATAGTTTTTCGCGATGACGGCATGATATTTGTACCACTTGTTTGCATCACCTTGCGTTTGGAACGAAAAGTTATGCGAAGTGTCAAGGGCTTCACAATTATAGCGGTCCTGCATCATAGAAACGCCGGATTTGTTATTGCCGCCCACTGTGGCTCCCAGACAATAGGCCCGTTTAGCAAAGAAGCCTAAATTGCCGCCGCCGCCTTTGGGCTCTTTATAAGTACAACCTCTGTCCTGCGCTTCCTTAGATTTGCACAGTTTGTCCAATTTCGGCTTGTCTCCCATCGGTGCATCACCATAAAGGAAGGCATGAAGCTTTTGGACATCAGAGAAAGAACCAGAACCGGCTTTGCCGCAGTCGCACTCTCCGGGCTGGAAGCTCGCTTCGGAGGTACCCCACATGGAGCCCATAGAACAGTCGTCTTCCCCGGTCAGCACACAGCAGGCCAAGCCTTTGCCAAAAGTAGCCAACACCTCAGCCAACGCTTTAACCAAGGGCTCTACCAAGTTCTTTCTCCACAGGAAATATTTCCATCTCCAAGCTTCCTGGGAGCGTTCTTTCATCATGTCCCACCACCACGGGGTGATGCCTTTATAATCCAAAGTATGTCTAATTTCACCACCGCCGCCGCCGGGAGCAAATTCGCCGCTGCCCAACCCGCCGAAAGCACCGCTTTTTGCCGGGGTAAACAACGCGTCTTTTAAGCCCTGGGCCGCATTTGCTTTAGTCAGCGCATCGCGGGAAGCGCGCGCTTGGCTAGCGCCGGTCTGTCCAAAATAAGACCGGGCCGGGTTATCCGCCGCACGCAACGGCTGCAACGCCACCGGTTTAATACCCTCTTTGGGGGCGCCGGCAGAATCTTGCTGGGCCGCATTCTTTAAATTGGCTCCGCCGAAACGGCCAAAACCACCGCCGCCGCCACCACGCGTAGCCATGGAGGCAGAACCCAATTCATTGATTTTAGTCGCTTGACGCTGGAATGCCGCACGGGTAGCCGCAGGGGCATAACTGCGCGGAGATGAAGCAGCCGGAGGCACATTATAATTGTCATCTAATCCGTCTTGGATTCTGAAGTCTTCATAAGAATCCTCAGCCTCCGCCTCATCACTTCCCCAGCCTTTAATCATGCTTAACGGGTCGCGCCCGGTAAGCTGGGCGATTTGCCCGTTGGGATCCTCTGCGCTAGGCTCAAAGCCAAAACGCTCCGGATCAAAAACAGAGCTCTCCGAACCGGGAGGAATAATTGCAGCTCCCTCCCCCACGCTGCCGCTGTATTTATACAGAAACGGCAACATAAGCAACGCAGCCAATGCGGCTATGAAAAAGGGCGCGTCACGTTTAGTACGTTCAAACAGCGTCTTTTTCGGTTTGCCGTTGCTGCCGATTTTGGAGGCCACACGTTTAGAGAATGGATTAAAAGCAGGCTTGCTGTTCTTAATCTTATCGCTGAACGTGAAGGAATCCTTCTTATTCTCAGCCATAACAGTCTCCTATTAAGATACACTTCTATACCGGACTTACCGGTTACTGCTTGGGTCTTAATGGCCGCCCGGGCACATCAAGACCGAATACTGCCAACTACTCAAATGTGCTTTCCGGAAAGAAATCATTTCCTCCGGCTTTTTCTCCGTCTACAGACAAATTAAAACTGTCACGCACTTCATAATCAATATCACTGGCAGCCTGCGCAAGCTGTTGGTCTCTAAGTGCTTTTTCCTCATCGGAAAGATTTTCATACCCCTCACATATTTCATTATACGAACTTTCATAGCTGTCTAAGCGTGCCGTTTCGCAGCGCCCTTCTTTAAATTTAGCCCCACAAAAAGTTTTCATACCGGAAAAAACATCTTGTACTTCTTTGCAATTTGTTTTTACGCTTCTCAAATTGGCGCTCCAGCTCTGCATATCGTCTCCGCAATGTTTCGGCACATTACGCAGAGACGACACCAATACCGTAGCCTGCTCAAAACGGGCTTTTACCACCTCATTGGCCGTACTGGAAATATCGCGGCATTTTTCTTCCGCAAGCAACATCTGGTTAGCCGTTTCAAAATTGGCCATTACTTCATCTCCGGATATGTATACCCCTGTCGTTTGTCCGGCAGAGTCATACACTTTCTTGGGCATATCCATGGCCATATGACCGGCTATAGCCAAGTTTTTCTTCAGCATAAGCTGCGGAGCCTTATTGGCAGCCAAAGACATCAGCCAAATCATCGCCAAATCCCGCTGCGGTTTTTGCCCTGCCTTCAAATTTCCTCCCAAATTGCTCAAAGGAACGGAAGTTTTGCTTATTTCCTTAACACCCTCCGCCACCGGAACACTCACCAAAGCAGAAGCTTTGTCTACCGCCAATCCCAGCCAATCCACTGAAGCCGCCCCTACTACATTGTTATTGGATAAGCGATCTGCAAAGTCCGCAAACCCGACAGTCTTCTGGGCGGCAGCTCGGGAGGCTAACTCCGCATCTGTGCCGAAATACACCTCTTGGGCGTTTTTATTGGCTTCATTGCGCTTGGCATCTTCGCTCCAATCATTAATCGGTTTATTTACAGCCGCTCTGTTTGGATCGTTTTCATTTCCCACCCAAGCACTCATCAAACCTTCCGGCGGCAATCCCTGGGCCCAGCGGGCAGCGTTCACTTGGTCCAAATCAAACAAACCTGATTGCGGGCCGCCCTCATTAAATCCGGGCATTTGATTTCTGTCAAAGAGCGATATTTCATCGTTCCCGGACCAGCTGCCTGGCCGGGCACGGCGTTCACTGTCGCCAGCCCACGTCAAGAGCGCACGACCAAAGCTCATTGACTGGGTGTCCTGCGTACTAAACCCCATTAACCACGTTAAATTACGAAGCACCGGTATACGACCCACCGGTATTATAAATATAATAGAAAACAAGAAAAAAACAAGGACCAACCCAAGCAAAATGCGTTTCCAGTTATAACGTTTTTGCGTTTGAGGTGATGCAGCGGCGGGGAGAGCTGTTTTTCTCTCCCCCGCGGCTGTCACATCGGGCATAAATGGTTTGTTCTCTTCTGCTTTCATAACAGCCCCGCTTACTGATTGGCGGTTTGTCCATTTATATAGTTTTGGCGATATTCTTGCTGCATTTGGTTTTGCTTGAGTCTTCGTTCCCATTCTTGGAAACGCTCTTTTTTAGCTGCTTCCACCCGCTGATGAGCCTTCAAATATTCCAGTTCCCGCTGGGCTTGTTTATTCTCCACATAGAATTGAAACAGCAATACGCAAAAAGATATGAGCAACAGCCACAAAACCCCGCCAATGAAAATAGCCTTCAGTTTTTTATCTATATTAGACATAGGCCCTCTCAATCATTTTTCAGGCTTGTATCATCATTTCCGCCAACGAAATTCTCTTTAAAAGACTCCGCCGTGGAGGTCATACCAGTGCTGGCACCAGATCCAAGTATTGCATTCACTCCCTTATCTATACCCATATGTTTAGTCAACCATGAGGCTATTTTCTTATAAAACATCTGTACTTTCTTCACGAAAGCCAGTCCAACGCCAATTAACATCAATACACCAGCGGCCATAGAGGCAATAGACCAGCTGTCCGAACCATACTTGCTCATATAGTTGCCTGCATCTATCATGAACAAACCGATAGCCGCCACCAAAATAGCAGCTATAGCCCCCGCAGCCACCCAGCTCCAAGGTGTCACGGTTTCAGCTTGTAAAATAGTAGCGATGGACAGCACACCCAGAATAGTCATCGCCAGTACTCCAAAGAGAGTTTTTTTCAAGCGGGTTCTGTGCGCTTTGCGTTCCTGTTCCGTATTGTCAACGTCATCAGTGGCCGCTTGCAGGCCGGCCTCTCTTCTATTCAAATCATCTTCAAAATCAAGAGAAGAACTGCTGGAGGAATTCAAACGCATTTCCTCAGGGATTACCGCCAAACCGCCGGCCTGTGTTTCTTGGGCCAAGAAAGTATAGCTGGAAGCTTCGTTGGCGGAGCGGTTGGCATTGGCGGCCACTTTAGAAGAACGCACGGCAATGTCACGCAAACTCCGGGCTTCTTTAGATGCTCCGCCGCCAAAAGATCTGCCTTTGCGGCTGCCTTCCATAAACTCGGTCTGCTCTGTCTGTCTGGCTATAGGGCTATTGCCGGAAGCCACCATCATACTGCCTTTAGGCATAGATCCGCTTAACACATAAGGGTCCATACGCGCGGCGGCCTCTGTCCGCGCCGCTTGGGAAGCGGGTCTGGAAGCGGCAGAAGAAGCAGAAGGTCCAAAGCTGCCGCCGCTTGCCGAACTGCCACCGGAAACACGCGCCATAGAAGCTCTCTGTAAATCGCCTTCTTTTGCCTCGCCTAACTTATGAATAACTGTTTTCCCGGCTGCTTGGGCGGCGGCCTCTCCTACGGCCGCAGTCATATTTGCCTCATTTCCGGCAGGTTGCAACGGTTTGCCATCGGGCCCTACTTCCACAGCCGCTTGATTTCCCATACCCAAGCCATCTTCCCCGACGCCTAACGCACTGCCTTTGACGGAAATGCCGCTCAAAGCGCCCGTCAAATCAGCCACCTCGGAATCGCCCCCGTCTAAAGAAAACCCCTCTTGGGCAGCGATGTCTTCGGCAGAAGCGAACTGGGTATTTCCGGCCGAAATATTCATGCTGGTATCATATGGCAAAGTCCCACCGGAAGCCAAAACTTCGCTGAAAGAACGGACACGTTCTTCGCTGGCGGCTGGCCGGTCTGTAGCATAGTTATACACATTCCAGCCCACTACCCCCATCGTCAACGCCAAGCCTGCCGCTTTGCCAAGACTTAAACTAACGGCGCCGGCACGGCTGCGCAAAATAGTAAACCATGTCATAAAGCCTCCTCATTAAAACATAAAATGACTGCTATTTATTCCGTAATATTAAGAACCAAATACTTGATTCCAACGTTTTTTATTATCCGCTTTGCCAGCCCACCACGGAGAACCAATCACTCCAGCCCACGCATAATGATAAATAGCATCTACCACCGTATCGGCGCTGTCGGCATAAGGGGCCGGCGTACTGGTCAATTCAAACGAGCTGTCTTTCCACTGATCCCGGAAATTATCTACTTTATCGCGTATTTTATTGTGGGAGCTCCAAATCCAGGCATAGCACAAGCCAGGGATAATGGCAGCAGCACATGTAGCACCCACCGTATTTTTGTATTTCTTAATTTCATCTTGCAAATTTTCTTTAGACTTCTCATACATCTCTAATAATTCCTGCGTTGAACTGGCCGCAGAGCCCAACCCGCCGAGCTCATTATCCCCGGAAAAATCAGCCGAGCTGGCACCGCCTGTAGTTATCGTATCGCCTTCCAAGCGAATCCCGGAAGAAAGACGTTCCCCCGCCAAGAAAATTTTGGAGCCTTCGTTGGCGGCGCGGTTTTTGTTGCGGGTTAATTCTGCAGACTGTTTCTGCAAAGAAGCCAATTCCATCTTCCGGTCTCCGCCTTGCCATTCCAACGCACGCCCAAAACCGCTGCTGCTGCCCTGTCTGCTTCCCATCAAACCAGACGAACCTGTCATGGCCGCCGCATCTGCCACTTGCGCCCCACCCAAAACACCGCCAGCGCTTACGCCATTTTCCCCTTGAGCCCCCTGGGCCGCCTGTAAAGGGGTGGAATTCAAATTACTGCCAGACGCCCGCGCGATAGCCGCACCCGGCGTTTGCATAGCCGCACTGGCCGCTGAGGCTGCGCTGCCGGCAGCCGCTTGTTGGACTGCGGCCTGCTGTTGTGAAAGAGCCGCGGCTTTTAAGTTGGCAATTTGTTGTTGTAAAGCACCCATATCCGCACCGCCGGCATTCATTGTCAACTCTTTGGCTGCGTTGCCGCCGGTCATACCCAATCCATCAGCCGCCCCGTCCATTTTATAAGCGGCAATTTTGGATTCTTGCTGTTCCAAAGCGGATTGTTCACGCTCCAGCCGGGCCGCATCCGCCTGCATTAGCTGCATATCTTTGGACAAGGTGGTCCGTATGCCGGACTGCAATTCCCCGCCCGTACCATAATTGCCGCCATAATTCCCCGCGCCGCTTCCGCTGGCCACAAATACCACTTCTTGGTCATTGGAGGAAAAAACGGTATTGAGGGAAGGCTCAGCAGAAGAGCCCATCATTTGCCAAGCTGCGATACCGGCCACTCCCACCGCGGCGGAAAGGCCTACCGCCTGCATAGCAGAGAGAGCAAATTTGCCCGCTTTATTCTTAACAAAACAAATCCATTTCATAAAGACCTCCCTCACTTATTTTTCTACTTTTACCCATCGGTTATTTTGATATTCATAGAGAAAGCCATTCATCATTCTTCTCTCTCCCGACTGTCCACTTTGGGTAAAAGAGGAACTTGTCCCATAGCTTCCTTTTATTGCCATTTTCTGTGCTGCAACTTCCGCACGGAAAGCCGGGTTATTGTTCATACTTTCTTCTATACCGATGCTTCTCAATGATCGGTTAATTCTATTTATCTTCTTCTCAGGATACCCCATATCGCTCAGAGTAACCATTCCATCTTCCGTCACAGGTATTTCAGCGTTTGTCTTTCGGTTTACAAACGTGTTTGTATCAGCGTTATACTTAACCCCCGCCCGTCTCTGCGCCTGATTGTTTCCTTTCAAGCTGTCCACGGACACCTGCATATCGCCGGTTATCTGTTCATACGGCGGATCACAAGGAGGATCCCCCACCTGGCCATTCTTTAGCCATTCGTTATAATCGTTCATTTGTTTATCAGCCACTTGAGCAGCGATTTGCTGCTCCATCTTTCTATCTGCGCGGGCTTCTTGATACGAATCTTTCACGGAATTCAGACCCCAACTGAGCAAATCTTTTACTGCCTGCTGGGCCAGGTCCCGCATGAGATCTCTAAACCAAGTATCTTCTTCGTCTTCAAGGGCGTCGTCTTCCGCTTCTTCCTTAGCATCTTCTAATGCGTCATTAAAATCCTTAGGATCCATACTGCTGATAGGGGCATTTTCATCTAAGTTCAATCCGCCCGCTTTGCTCAAATCCACTGCGCCGCTGTCGCTCAAGAAGGCATCACTGCCTTTAATATTACCGCCCATTAACGCTTTTTTAGCATTGAGCAAACGGTCATCTTTTACACCCGCCGCCGTACGGCTTCCCACCGCCATTTGAAACAAAGCTTTACGTGCGTTGCCGTCGCCCGGACCGGTGGCTGTTCCTTGTTCTGTAGCTTGATTCTGACGTTTAAAATTAGAAAAATCTCCGCTGGGGCCGAACGTACCGCTCACGCCGGAACCACTGGCACTCTTTAAGCTGGCGCTATTTAAACTGCCCACTTTAGTAGTGCCGCGCGGGCCAGAGGACCCACCCCCGCCATAATACCGCCCAGGCACATATTCTGATGCGGAAGAAGAAACACTTTCCAGCTGGGCAGCCTCATCGGCGGCGTCTTCGGCTTGACGTTCTTCTTTATCTTTAGAGGAGTACAATCCGGGCGCTTGAGTGTTTTGCATATCTGGATATTTGGAAGCAAGCAGATACTGCTCCGCTTCATCACTGGAGAAAGGCATATTGGCCAAGTCATACCCGCGGGTTTCAAACTCATAAAAATCTTCACTGTCGCCGGAGCCCATGGCGGAGCCCAGTGTCAGCAAGACCACAAGCACCACTACGGCTATCGCCCCCCAAGTATAGGCTTGCTTGCGGTCCATATTATTCAACTTGGCCCATGTTTTGCCTAAAGCAGCAAAAGGAGCTTGCTGCTTAGCTTTGGAAGCTGCCGCATTTGCTGCGGCCGCGCCGGCTGGTTTTTTATCTTCATTATTATTTTGTTTACCGGCTCGGACTTTGTTCTTATTAAACAGGTTGAACATAAGTCACCCCTTTTACATATATATAAAAATTCACTCTTGCTGACCCGTAAGCTCTTAGCTTACGCTCAAACACAGAGTTTCATTTTAAGCGCACCCGGCGCTACTATCAGTATAAAGCCTTTTTGGAATTTTGTCAAGAGGCTTTTTGATCCCTTACTGTCCCTCGGGCCGGGTATAAGGCAGCACGCGTTCATTAGGACCGATATATTTAATAACTTGCAATTGGCCGCCTGTCTCACACAAAAAATCAAACCCTTTTAAACACTTCATGTCATTTTGACAAAGCTGTAATTTATCATAATCACACAAAAATTTAATACGCGGCGGGCGCGTATTCACCGTCAGCGTCATTACGGTCCATGTGCCGGAACGGTCAAAATTCAGCTTCACGTCTCTGACGCTCAGCAAACGCTTCGTTCCCGGATTATTCACGCCCAAATAATCTTCCACTTTATTCGTGATATCTTTAATCAGAAAGCGCTGGTCCCATCTTTGCAGATAAGAGGTGGTGTGACTCTGCAACTGAAAACGCCGCGCAGCATAAAAAGCGGCGATATTCATTTTCTGGCTCAGCACCAAAAGGCCAAAAATTTTAATGATAAACAATATAAAAATCACCAACACCGGAAACAACAATACCGTCTCCGTGGTAGCCTGGCCTTTCTTAGAAAAAACAGGATATCTCATGGCCCCACCTTTATACTGTATTTTGGCAACGGATTAGGCCACACGCAGTTATTGCTGGACCGCGGACAGCTTACCGTAATCGTGTTACGCACATATGGTTGGTAACGCTGTGTAACATCTATATTAAAGCGATTGGCCGGCAATTTATATTTCTGTTTCAACGTAACTCCGCGGGCCAGCTGGCGCAATTTGGAGCGGCTGGCGGAATCCAAATAAGCAAACTGAAATAATTTTTGATCCGCAATAGAAGTATCTTTGAAATCAATGGCGTACGCTCCAGATGACATGGTAGATCCAGCAAAGTCTCCCGTTACATAAAAACGCAATTTTCCGTACGGCACTTCAAAAGGATTCATTTTCAAAACATACCGGTCCAAGGTCTGCGCCGCCTGGGTACCGCATTCCGATTTGCGGCAACTGCGCGTATTTAAATAATAGCTCTGCCTAAACATACGGGAATCTTTGGAAATATCATCATACACATATGTTTGGGAGTTATATACAATCCCCGTGCGGATAAATATCGTCGCATATTCCGTAAAAGAAGATGTGGCCATACCGGTGGAACTGAAGAAATAATTGTCCGCTATACTCTTGTCTGTCAGCACATACAGCTCATCTTCATCATAAGAATCTTTGGGATCTTCCTTGGCCCAGGAGGAGCGCTTGTCCCCATAATAGCGGAACCCCCAATCCGTAGATTCAGCAGACGGCCGCGGATTGCGCACGGCCCCATTAGGCCCCAGCGAATAGGTAGGGCCTACCGAAGGAAAGGCCCCCGCTTTATAAAAGATATCAAAAATGGTGTATTCACCGTCATCTTCTGATGTTTGTTTAGGGGTCAGCTGGTAGGTCATCGTCTGCATAACACGATAAGGGGCCGGGCCGTTCACATAAGCGACCGCATTCAAATAGGTGCTGGTGGCGGACATTTGGGAATAGGCTCCATTGTCCAAGGCAAACTGTTCCTGCACTTTGCTCATAGACAATTTAGTCGTCTCAAACAGCAAATAAATCAATAGCATAAAAATAGGCGCAAGCATCACTGCCGGCAGCAATATTTGCGCCCGCCGGCTGCGAATTGTCTGAAAAAACACACCATATGCGCCCATATTCAGCCAGTCAGCAATTGTCCGATAAACATAAAAAACCAACGGACAATATCTTGGTGGAATGCCGTAATAAAAGCAGACAGAATGACCAATATGCTGCCCAACATCAGCACATACTCAATGGAAGCCTGTCCTTTGCGTTGCCTTACTGCACGCCACGCTGCTTTTATCCGCCGCATAAATCCCTATTCTTCGTCTTCAAACCGGGTCCCCTCGGAAGAAATGAGCCCTTTTTCAATTGCTTTGACCACCGCTTCCGTACGGCTGCTTACTCCCAGTTTATGAAAAGCGCTGTTTAAATGATTCTTAATCGTTTTTACGCTGCAGCCCAATTCTTTGGCCAGTTCTTTATTGCTCATGCCTTTCCCCAGCAAATCCATCACTTTAATTTCCGTCTTAGTTAAAGTGGCTTGGCTAGGCATTCCGCCTTCACCCATGCGGCGCAATCCGTGCAGCAGTTTCCCCATCAGCTGCTGGGGAATCATCAATCCTTCCGCGGTAAACGTTTTGATGGAGTTGACAAGCTCCACCGCCGGCAGCATTTTAGACAAATAACCATTAGCGCCCGCCTGAATGGCGTCTAATACATGCGCTTCATCTTCAAAAGACGAGAGCATCAGCACATTTACTTCCGGCGCAGAGGCGCGAATCTGCCGGGTGGCGGAAATACCGTCTAACTTAGGCAGCTTAATATCCATCAGCACCACATCGGGTTTAAGCTTTTTGGCCAGCGCCACCGCCTCCACTCCATCGGCGGCTTCACCCACCACTTCTATCCATTTTTCACCGGTCAGCACGTCTTTAATGCCTTCTCGGAAAAGAGTCTGGTCATCTGCAATCAGTACTTTGACTTTTTTCTTCTTATTCATGTGTTTTCGCTCCCGTACTGCGTGAAATTAATTGCCGCTTACCGGCAGAGTAAAATTAAAAGACGCCCCTTTGCCAAGCCCGGGGCTTTGGGCCCAAATACGACCGCCATGATTGGTTACAATATCTTTGGCGATAGACAACCCCAATCCCAGCCGGCCCACACGGCTTTTGTCCCCCACTTGTGTAAAGCTGGTAAACAAAGCCGGAGCTTGCGCCGGGTCAATCCCGTCGCCAGAATCCATTACCGACACTTTAGCATTTTTTTCGTCTAGTTTGCTTACAGTTACTTTTATACTGCCGTTATCAGGCGTATGGCGTACGGCGTTTTCTAAGATGTTGGAAATAACCTGACGAATGCGTTTTTCATCGGCAAACACCGGTATTTCCCCTACGCTTTCAAACGTTACGGAAATACCGCGTTTACTGGCTTTATCCTTAAAGATTTCGGCGGTTTTCTTCATACTGGCCGTCAGTTCAAAGTTCCCTTTTTCTATACGCAGTTTGCCTTTTTCTATTGCCGCCCAATCCACCAAATCTTTAATCAAATGCTCAATCTGTCCAATACTTTCGTCCATATAAGACATCTTCTTGGCTTGGTCTGGGTCAGGAGTCATTTTCTTTTTCAACATATCAAAACTCATTTTCAGCGTCATTAATGAGTTGGACAAATCATGCGATACAATGGAAAAGAACTTGGACTTCATATTGTTTAACCGGTCCAAATCGGCGTTGCGCAATTTCAACTGAGCTAATAATTCTCTGTTGCTTCGTTCCAAGAAATATTTATCCAACGCTCTGTTAATCGTACGCTTCAAATAATCAAAATCCACCGGTTTAATCAAAAAATCATAGACAGATTCTTTCATAGCTTCCATAATAGAATTCAAAGAAGCGTAAGCGGTAATCATCAAGATTTGGCTGTCTTGGTTGAAAGAACGGATTTTGCGAATTAAATCCAACCCGGTTTCATCAGGCAAATTATAATCCATCAAAATCACATTAAAAAATTCGGTAGATACCAAATCCAAGCATTCTTTTCCATCTCCGGCCTGATACACTTTATACCCTTCAATTTCCAACAAATCCGCCAGCGTTTCCCGCAGGTTGTTGTCATCATCTACCACCAAAATCTTTACTTGTTTATCCATATTTTGTATCTCCGGTTTTGCGGTAAATCCGCAGATAAACTTCAAAAACGGCTCCTTTCCCTCCCGGGTTATTATGTATGAACAACTTGCCTTTGTGCCGGCTGACCGCTTTACGCACCACCGCCAGACCCAATCCCGTACCACGGGCTTTCGTAGTAAAGAAAGGAGAAAATATTTTTTCTTTCAGCTCTTCAGCCACACCCGGGCCTTCGTCGGCAATATAAATGCAAACAGCCTTTTTGCCCACTTTACTCCCCACTGCAACGGTTCCTTTGGCAGGGGAAGCTTCGCACGCATTGGCAATTAGGTTGCGAATGGCTTGTTTAATTTCTTCGGCATCTACTTTCAAGCGCACGCTTTCCGTATCTAATTCTTCACGCAAGCGCACCTCACACTGCACCGGGAACGAGGCCACAATATCATGCAGATAACTGTTCAAATCTATCACGCTCAACATCATCTCCCGACTGCGCGCAAAGCCGAGCACCTCACTGATAATACTATTTGCTTGTTTAATTTCCGCTTCAATAATAGAGAATTGCTTAATCAGTTTCGGATTGGAAGGCGGTTCTATGGTCTTAATTAAACGGGTGGCATTACTGATTACCGCCAGCGGATTCCTGATTTCATGACTGATGATAGAAGCCATCTGCCCAATCGCCGCCAACCGCTCGGATTTTACCAGTTCATCAGTGGCCGCTTTCAGCTCCGCAGTCCGCTCTTGTACGCGCACTTCCAGATCCCGGTTCATAGCTGACAGCTCTTGCTGGGCAGCCAAAATAGCATTCTTTCTCTCCCGCAGCACAGTAGCCATATGCAGAAATACCCGGGCCAACTGACCAATTTCATTATCCGGAATCAATACATCTTTTTCTGTGGGCATATAATCGTCTTGTTCTTCCAACTTGACGGCGGCTTCCTGCAGGCGGCGCACCGGGCGCACGATAGGGATAATAACCAAATAAGCCACCAATACCAAAAACACGGCCATTGCCAAAAAGATAAGCAATATATCCCACACAGAATGAAAAGTGCTTTCTAAAAACAATTTGCCAATAGTATTTTCAGGCTGTTCCACATAAACAGTCCAATTCAACACCGGCACATTGGCCCGGCTCAGCAAAATAGATTCCCCATTATCCAACCGGATTTCCCCGCCGGAATTGCCTTTTAACTTCACTCCCCAAGAACGCACCTCATAACGCAGCG
Organism: uncultured Elusimicrobiales bacterium; assembly: GCA_944324115.1. Lineage (GTDB taxonomy): Bacteria > Elusimicrobiota > Elusimicrobia > Elusimicrobiales > Elusimicrobiaceae > Avelusimicrobium. Next base: position 49,181 of record CALUVB010000003.1, on the reverse strand, counting down.
GATTATCCGCTTCCAGCGCCAAGCCGTCTTTTGCTCCGGAATAAGAAATCAAATTTCCATCGGCACTTACTACCGCCACAAACATATCTTTCGGATACAACTCCCGCAACACCTGCCCTAAATCGGCCAAGTCCATTTCCGCCACCAAGACTCCCACCGTCTCCGCATCTTGCAAATGTTCCCGCAGCGGAAAAGCCATCAGCGCATACAAACGCCCGTTGCTACGGTTAATAGACCCGACATAGGCCTTTCCTTCTTCCACACAGGAACGCAAAATATTGCCCAATTCTGACGCATAGCTGAAGCGCGCGTCATCATCGCTGGAATAAAAAAGCAAACGCCCATGCGGATTCAATACCGTAATATGCGTAATTTCAGGATTTTTTTGGCGCAAATAATCAATGTCTTCTTTATTAATAAAGGGATGTCCGCCAAAATCCGTATGCAAATCGGTAAATACATCAAAAAACTGTGCCTTCCGGCTGACTTCTTCCGCCAATACAGAAGCAATCTGAGAAACCACCGTGCGCTGTTTGTCTAATATTTCCTTCTGCAATACACGGCTATCCACGCGCAGCACATGCCACCCGATTAAGAAAACCGGCACCACCGACACCAGACTCAATACTAAAATGGCTTTTGAAAAAAGACTGCTCGTTTTATGTTTCATTTCTTGCGTTACCGACTTTTGTTAAGCTCTTTACCTTAAAGCGGGGGCCCGGAAACTCCAAGCCCCCGCCGGTCATATAAAGACAAGTGTATTTAGCAGGAGCCTGCCACCGCAGCTGCTCCCGGCTGCCGATTGTGGGCAGGATTTAAAAATTCAAAACCCGGTTTCTGCGATACACCGCCAAAATCCAGCACTTCTTTGCCTTCCCATAAGAAAGTGGGCGAAGCGCCTATGCCATATTCGTCTCCGTACGCAGCTTCCGCTTTAAGCAATTCAACTCCTTCCGTATCAAATTTTTTCATAATCTTTTTGGGGTTGATGCCGGCTTCTTCCATCGCTTTATCCCAGCGGCTGGAACGATAGTCTTTGTTGCGGATTTCCAAATATTTCCACAGCTTTGTAGGATAATATTTGGCAATTAACAGCTGACGAATGTTTTCTTCCCACTCGGCAGAACCGTGCAAGCTTTGAAATCCGCTCTGCGGATCATATGAGACGACATAGCGCAGCTTAATCGTCTTGTCAGCCGGCACTTTCCCGGCTTTTTGGCCCTGAATAATCAAATTCTCCGCCATGGCGCCATACGGGCACTGAGACATGACAAACACTTCCAGCACACCCGGTTGGGCCGTTTTTTCGCGGTATACGCCGGTGCGGGTTAAATGAGGGAAAATCAAATAATCATCATTCTCCTGTACATAACCGGCGGCAATTTGCTGTTCCAATTTGGTACGCAATTGCGGCGTTTTCTTAATCAAATATAAAGGCAAAAAGCTGTAGTCTAAATTGGCCAATTGCGGATCCTGCTGGGCCTGTTCATAAGTCAAGGCAGTCACTTGCGCTTCCCCTCCCAAAAATCCGGCCAAACCGGGGGCCAACTGCGGATCCTGTTTCCCGGCGTCATACTGCTCCGATTCCACCACTACGAATTCTATCGTAGGTTTAGCAGCTTCTTTAGCCGCTGTTTTCGCTGTTGTTTTTGCAGCCGTTTTGGCCGCGGCGAACGCGCCCACGGCTAATAGAAAAAATGCAGCAAAAATAATTGTTTTTTTCATCCCCATTTCTCCTTACCCAAATTATTCTTTATCTTCCAATTCTACACAGACCCCGCGGACACCAATTCCACAGAGAATGTTGTAGGTCCACAAAAAGAAAATCGTAAACACCAAAAACAATATAGTATTGGTGATGGCCGACATAATCATATTCATTAGGAACGAAAGATTAAAAGGCACATCTGGACTAAACATACCCATAATACCGCTGATGAGCATGATGATAAAAATAGCTACAGGAAATACAGAAAAAATCACATTCAAAACACCTATTTTTTTGATTTCTACTTTCATACGCTCTCCCAGGGGGCACCCCCCTTATTCATTATAAAGATTTTTCGGGTTCCAGCACAAGTATCATGCGGTTTTTGCCCGCGTCATCTGGCAGCTGGACCGCCTTAACAGTACATTTAACATCTTTATTAATCACGCTGCCGCGCAGCACTTTGGTAGGATTTTCCAAAGCTTCTCCCACCACCTGGATAATACTTTGTTGTCTGCCGTCAAAAATATCAAGCAAATGCACCGGACCCTGCTTTTTAATATTCATCTCAAAATTGGTATAGAGAATATTATTGTTTTCATCAATTACCAGAGCGCGCGCGCCACGCGGTACGGTAACAGCCAAAATTGTTTTCCACCATTTTTGCTCTTTTTCCAAGGACATTATTTCTACATTTTCCAGTCCTTTAATATCCTCTTTTATACGCCCCAATAACGCCGTAATGGAAGAAGCCACCTCTCCTATCTCATCTGGCCGCGGCGAATAAGGAAGCTCCAGCCGGTTTAAGGAAACGGCATCTACCCCATCTCTCAAGCCTTCCAACGGGCGGATAATCTTTAAAAGCAAAAACACATACAACACTCCGCCTATAAGCAAGATCATGATAAATGCGCCTACAGTATAACGTATCATGGACTGGCGGATAAGCGCTTTCGCTTCTTGTCTAGAAACCGTAATATTTACCACCCCGGCTACCGTATCTTTAGCCAAAATAGGCACCGCCATATCATAATAGTTTCCGTCATCAAACATAATAGCCTTGACTTGCCGGTCCCGCAAGGCCAAGGCCACCACGGAAGTGGGCACGCCAACGGCATTATTATATTCCGGATAAGACATTTTCAAAAACTGCGTGTTTTCATGCCAACGGATAGAGCCGTCATCATTGAGATAAACCAAGCTTTTAATACGGTCATCATTTTTCTGCCACGCCTTCATCACTTCCGCTTCCGGGAAAGAAGCGTCGCTTCTGGGCCGGGCGGACAAGCTGGACACCAGCAACGGCGCACGAAACCGCACCATCTCTACCATTTCATTTTGCAGTTTTTTATCAAACACATAGACGAACATTTTATAATAGAACACGCCGCCTACAATCGCCGCATACAGCGATACTAATACAAACCACAAAGTCCACTTAGATGTCAGTTTCATATTCGTTTCCGCTTACCGAATACCGGTCAGCTCCTCCACTTTGCGCAAGCCCAAATCTGCATCGGTATTGCCCGGGTCCAGCTGTTTAGCCACAATCCAGGCTTCTCTTGCGCGTTCATAGTCATCTTGGTTAAATGCATCAAGACCTTCAATATATTTCTGGCGGGAGGCCGCACTGGCTTCCGCAGAAACACGGGTGGCTCCTGCGCCAATACCTTGTGTAACTGTATTGCCGTCTGGGCCGAATGCCGTTCCTCCCTGCGTCAAAGGAGAAAGAACATTGTCTTCCACAGTCACGGTTTCTATCGGTTCTTCTACCTTGCTTGCTTCTTCCGCCTTTTTCTCTGCCGCCTCAGCCGCTTTGCGGGCAGCTTCCTGTTTGCGTCTTAAAGCATCTTCTTTGGCGTTGCGGGCTTTTTTAATCAAGCGGTCCATATAGGCCGAATCAGCCCCCCACTTCTTCGCATTAGTCCAGTAGTTGATGGCGCTGTCATATTTTTGCAGGCCAAACGATTTGTTCCCCGCTGTAAAGTAACTGTTGGCAATTTCATCTTTCAGCTGGGTCATATATTTTTGCACCCGCGTATCACCCGGCTGTATTTTAGTAATCCGTTCAAACACAGTATAAGATTCTAAAAAGCGCCCCTGATTATAATAATTCATGGCTTCTTCCATAGATTCTTTCACCTGCTGTTTACGCAACAAGTTTTCCGTCTGGGCAATACGGTTTACCAAAGCCGGATCGTCTTTGCGAATCAACAAAGCGTTATACCAATTGTCCAGCGCCTGCTGGTAATCCTGCTGATTATAGGCCACATTGCCGCGGCGGTTGTATTCCTGGGCGATATCCTTGTCAATCCGTTTTCTCCAAGCCAACGCCTTAGAATTAGTGGGCTGTATGGTCAAAATTTCATCTAATTTTTCATTTGCTTCCACCAAACGGCCCGAATCATACATTCTGCTGGCTTCTTGGAATTTGGCTTCTATCACTTCAGCTTCAGATGTCGTGCCATACGCCCCCATGTGTCCGGCTTGTTTGGCTAAGGTGGAAGCTTGGGTAAAGTTAGGATCAATACTTAAAATGGTTTGTGCCAGTTCTTGGGCGCGCTGGTAATCCCCGCGGCGGTAGAGCGTATAGGCGTTCTCATACACTTGGCGCAGCATATAATTCTGTATGCGTTGTTTTTCCAGCTGAACTGTGGAGAGATACTGTTTTTTCTCCTCCACATCATTCAATGTACCCAAGGTAATCTTATTCAAATCCAGCAGCATGCCTTCTTCTTTTCCATGCTGGCGGATAGGGTTGGGCTGACGCAAAGGCGCGGCCGATACAGCGGCTGCCATGGAAACGGCAAAAACAAGTAAAAGATATTTTTTCATAAATTTTATCCTCTTAAAAACTGAGCCCCTGCGAAAGCAAGCCCTTAATCATTGGAGACAATATCAAAATAAAAATCGTCGGGAAAATAAACACAAAAAGCGGGAACAGCATCTTGGTAGACGCTTGTGCCGCCAATTTTTCCGCACGGCTCATACGGCGGCTGCGCAAATCAGAAGAAAAGTTACGCAGCAAATCCACTAAACTGGTACCTAATTCGTCAGACTGGATAATCAGCCCCACCAAAGAACGGACTTCCTGCACGTCGGTACGGTTGGCAAAACGTTCCAACGCTTCACGGCGTGAATACCCCAGTTTAATTTCATTCAGTGTTTTTTCCAGTTCTTCTTCCAAAATTGTTTTCTTCTTGGCAATATTAATAATTCTCTCAAAAGCAGTCAGGTAATCCAACCCAGACTCAATAATCAACGCCGCCAAGTCCACCGTCGTGGAGAAATTGCCCAAAATTTCAGCTTGTCTTTTTTGAATGCGGCTTTTTAAAATAAAATCCGGCAAATAAAAGCCTAAAGGCACGAACAATACGCCCCACACCGTCTGGAATATCAGCATAATTGCCACCGGCAACAGCAGGGCGCAGATAATCTTGTAATACAGGATATCCACCGGCTGCGGCTTTTCCGGGCTGCCCAGCTGCATGTGCATTTGCTCCAGCGGCTTCTCTAAATGAAATGTATTCAAGCAAAACACAGCCAAGCGGTCCAGCCATTTTGTTTCCGGCTGTAAACTGGCAAAACTGGAAGAAGATTTAAACCGCCGGGCGGCGACGTCAACGATTTGCGTTTTTTCCTGTTTAGGCGAAAGCAACGCAAACACCGCCACGAACAAAGAAAACGCGCCGATGACTAAAATAAAATTAAGCAGTAAGGAAAACACCACATCATTCATAGGCTTATACCTTGACTTCTCCCAATTTTTGTATCAGCATCATACCAATCATAATCCAGCAGAAACAACCAAACAGTACTATCAATCCTACTAATGTAGTATAGAAAGCAATCATTTCATCGGGGCGGAACATAAACATAACTCCCAACATGATAACAGGCATTATCCCCACTACCATTGCTTGTATTTTCTGCTGGGCGGTCATCGCGTCTAATTTTTCTTCCAGTTTACTCTCCTCGCGGATATTTTCTACCAAGCGCGAGAAAATAACCGTCAAATTACCACCCACCTGACGCTGGATTATAATCGCTTTAATCGTATAGGAAAGCATGCGGCTTTCCACCCGGTCATCTAATCCTTCCAAGGCTTTTTCAAACGGAGTGCCTAAACGGTAATTTTTAATTACCAAGCCAAATTCATCGGCAATCGGCGGCTGCATATCATGCGCAACCAACTCAAACCCCTGCACAATATCCATGCCGGAACGGAGCGAGTTAGAAAGCAAAATCAGCGAATCCATCAGCTGGGCATTAATCTTGCGCCCCCGGCTCTTTTTGAGTTTATCCAGCACAATAGGCGGTATACGCACCGACACCACCGCGCCCAACGCCACAAACAGCAAAAAGACAAATACCCCGCCAAACCCGCCGCTGGAAATCCCCATCAATAGGCCAAATAAGGCAAAAACGCCCACCGTACCAAACACAATATAGCGAACATCAATGGTCAAAAACTGGCGGTTAAAATCTTCGGCCCAGGCGACACTTTTGGCCCGATAATCGTCCCATTTCTCTAAAATAAATTCTTTTTTGTTTTCTAACAGCAAATACACCGCATACGCCACCAATAAAGAACCTATCACCAGCAGCAATGCATTAAACAGTCTTTCCCCTTCCGTCACCAAAAAGGTCTTGGGGTCGGGCGGATCCATAGGAATAGGAGAAGAACGGAACTCACTCCACAGCTGATTGGCCAACGTCACCACCGCCATAACAGACTGGCGGTATTTGTTTTCCTTTTGAGCGGCTGGGCTGGTAAACGATTCTATGGTACTGTAAAACTCCCGGTTGATAACTTCCATCGTGGCTAACAAAGCCCGCGCACGCCCTTCCATACTGTCCTTTAAGCTGATTACTTCCCGCCCACGTACCAACTCTTTATTTAAGCGGTCTAAATTAGCCACAAAACTAATGCGGTTGCCCACATATCCGCGGGAAAGCTGTTCCAACACAACAGGTTTGCTCCGATCCAAAGAATCATTCGCCCGGGCTAAGAAAGAATACACGTTGGAAAATGTACGATACCATAATGTCGCTTCGCTTAATGTGCCTTCCCCTTCAATATATACGACTTTGACGGAGTCCATGCGTTTCAATTCTTCCGGGAACCATTTAGGCATTGTGACTTTCTTGCCTGCCAACGATTCTCCACAAGCGGCGGGATATTCGAACTCTTTCTGGGAGTCGGGTCTATTGACATTAAAATAATTTCCCAACACTTCCATCTTGAACATGGCACAACGAATTTTTTGTCGGTCTTTATTATCTAAGGCGCGCGCCAAAAGTCCCCGCGGCGTCACCACCCCGAGCAACAACGTAACTAATAAAACGAACCATGCAGTTTTCTTCATCATAATTTACCGTTTTATTGCGGTTTAGCCGGTGGCTGCGGCGGCTGAATCATAGAAGACAAATCCGGCTCGCCATTTTCATCTAACCGAACGGCTCCTTTCGTAAAGATTTCTTCTGAAACTGGCACCCCTTTCGCTTGGAAATCTCTAAAAAACGTGGGCAAATTCCCCGTCGGTGCGAAAATGCCTTTCACCTTCCCGTTTTCATCTACGCCCGTTTGGACATAGCGGAAAAGGTCGGTAGATTGTATCTCGTTATTTTTTTGGCCGTGCATTTCCGTAATATAGGTTACTTTTCTGGACCCGTCGGAAAAACGCGACAGCTGCACAATCATGTTTACAGCCGATGAAATCATTTCACGAATAGCGAAAATGGGCAAGTCCGCGCTGGCCTGCATACACATAGCTTCCAGACGGGACAGCCCGTCACGTGGCGTATTGGCGTGAATAGTAGTCAAAGATCCTTCATGACCGGTATTCATAGCCTGCAACATGTCTAACGCTTCGGCGCCGCGGCATTCCCCCACCACAATGCGGTCCGGACGCATACGCAAGCAGTTTTTTACCAAGTCTTGAATAGAAATTTGCCCTTTTCCTTCCACGTTGGGCGGGCGGCTTTCCAAAGACACCCAGTGCGGCTGCTGCAAGCGAAGCTCAGCCGTATCTTCTACAGTAATGATGCGTTCGTCATCGGCAATATATCCGGACAATGCGTTTAAAAATGTAGTTTTACCAGTACCGGTACCGCCGCAGACAATAATATTTTTCCGGATACGCACACATTTCTCCAGAAATTCCATACATTCCGGGCTAATCGTGCCAAAGCGGAAATAATCTTCCGGGCCGAACGGTTTCTGTGAGAAACGGCGTATAGTCAACGTCGGCCCCGAAACGGCCAGCGGCGCAATAATGGCGTTCACACGGGAACCGTCTTTCAAACGCGCGTCAACCAACGGCACCGATTCGTCAATACGGCGCCCAAGCGGAGACACAATGCGTTTAATTACCTGCACCACCTGTTCATTATTTCTAAATTTATATTTGGTCAAGGTCAATTTACCTTTTTGCTCAATAAAAATCTTATCAAAGGCATTGACCATGATTTCTGTTACGCTGGGATCTCTCATCAACGTTTCCAGCGGCCCCAAACCTAAAATTTCATCTAATAATTCGGAAGCAAACCGGGTACGCTGATCACGCGAAAACTGCAAATTAGGCTGTTTCTGCAGAATATCGTCTACAATGGCAGACACCCGCTTGCGCGTTTGGGCGCTGGCGGTGCTTTCATCACTAATTACAATGCGTTCTATTTCCAGCGTGCGCACCACTTCTTTGTGGATTTTTTGTTTCAAATCGTCCCAAAAGGAAAGCTTGGTTTTGCTGCCTTCTCCTTCCTCCTCTATAGCCACATGGCTCTCCACCGGCCCGCCGGCTCCGGGGGCTGCCATGATGGGACTCCATATTTCTTTGGCTGCTTGGGTAAACTCCTCATCTGTGACAGAAGCGGTCCAATCCTTTGGCGCCGGGGTTAAATCACGTATTTTAGCCAACACCAAACGCAACCCTTTAATCCACTCTGATTGCGGATTGGAAATAATTTCCACTTCTTTGCGGTTAGACGCCGCCATAATGCCTTCGTCCCACGGCAGGAACACGTCTATATCACGCCCTAAAGAGTTATAGAACCGTTCCACCTCTTCATAAGGAATGGAGCCGGGCATATCATATTGATTGCAAATAACGCTTACCCGTTCCATCGGGTAACGTTGTTCTTTGTAATCATTAAAAAGCTGCACTGTGGAATTTAAATGAGTGCGCGTGGCATTGGATACCCAGAAAATCTTATCGGCGATATCAAATGAAAATGCCTGCATCGGAAAAGAAGAATCCACATCTAAAAAGATATCAAACGTCTGAGATAAACGGGATAAAATAGGAATCAAAATTTTAGGGCTGATAGAAGCCACCTGCGCACGCGTATTACCCAGCGGCAGCACACCTACCCCCCACTGAGACATAGACACTTTCCCGCGCAGCAATCCCCCCACCACTGCTATATTGGCGTTGCCCAGCGTGCGTAAAATATCCGCCACACTGACTGGTTTTTTAATATCCAAATAAAAGCTGTGTTCTTGGCGGGCCAGCGGATCCAGCGGCACAATTAACACGGGCCGCTTTTGTATACCTGCCCAGCCTAAAGCCAAATTCAGCGTCAGCGTTGTTTTTCCAGCGCCTTCTTTGGGGCTGTTTAAAGCGATAATCTTGGCTTCATTCTTAGGAGATTGCATTTCTGCCATAAGTTATTATTCCACCACTTCTACAGTAATAAACAAGAAGAGCGAGCGTTGCTCTTCGGACACATCTTTATATTTGAACAAAAGACCAATCAGCGGAATACGGCCCAAGAAAGGCACGCGCGTTTCGCTCACGTTGCGGGAGCTGCTTTTTAAACCGCCGATTACCAAAGTTTCCCCGCTGTTGAGTTCCACATGGGTTTCTACTTCGCGGTTAGTAAAAGAAGGCGCCGTAGACGTACCCACCGATACGGTGCGGGAATAGTCCACCGATGACATGGACAACTGCACCTGCAAGTCAATAATATTGCCTCTTTCCGGAATAATGGTGGGCAACACATTGAGCAAAATACCATATTCTTCCAGTTGGGAGCCAACCCCCTGGTTGTTTACCACCGGTATAGGCACCTTACCGCCGACGGTGATTTTAGCGCTGTTGCCGGAACTGGTAACAATTTTTGGGTTGGAAAGCACTTGAGCGCGCCCTTCTGTTTCAGACAGACGCAAACGCGTAATAACAGCCGTTTTACGCTCAAATTCCCCTAACGATAAAATACCGGGGATATTGGCTTCCTCAAAGTCAAAAATTTGGTTCCACTCAAACCCTTTTGCAGAGTTCATAGAACCGCTGATTTCCACCACATCAGCGCTGACCGCCACCAAACGCGTTTTCTTGGCAAACGCAGCCGGCGCAGCCAAAGCCAACAGCAAAACAAACAGTGTAATTTTAGAAGTAAATTTCATAAGTTTTATCGTTCCTGTTTATTGAAATAATTTATCAAAAGTGGCAATTTCCATAACGTATTGGTTCACATCGCCCTGTGAGCGCAAGACAACGGAGATTTCGCTGCCGTCTTGATTCTGCGCCAGCGCCAAATACTGCGCATCACGCGGAGGAAGCGCCAAGCTCAAAGAGCCAGTATCTGTATAGGCGTTGGCATCTTCTTCTTCATTACGCATCGCGGCGGCCGTTTTGGCGTCTAAGCCTTGTCCCAAATTGGACCCCACGCCCAACACTTTAACATTCTGCAGCAAGGTGATGGTTACTTTCTGGCGAGAGCCATTTTTCATAATCGCTTCAAAAGTAACCAAAATATCAATATTATCGTCAGGCTTTATCAAGCTGGCCACATTAGTCGGCACATCAATAACATAGCCTCTCATCTGCACCGGGATTTTGCTGGAGAGGCCGGCCTCCGGAGAAAGAGAGGTAACGGCATACTTAGAAATTTGGTTTCCTTTGGCTATCTGAATACGCGCAATGGAATTTTCAATATTGGCAAAGTCCGCATCGGTTGTCCAGGTAAAAGCATCTTTCTGCACATACGCGGCGGGCACATTCACTTTTTTCAAATAATCACGTTTTATTACCTCGCGCTCTTTGATGTCACGAATAGGCACGAGCACCGTTTTCATGCTTTGGGAAGCAGTCAGTTTTTTTTGGGCACTATTGACAATCATCGCATATACCAGCGCTGCCAATACCGCCAATACCAATGGAAGCATTATTCCTTTTTTCATTGTTTCTCCTCAATTTTACATCCCGGTAAATTAAAAACCAAAATTTTTCAGCCGCTCTTATTTCGTATCCGAGCTGGCGTATGTCTTTTCTATCGGCATACGGGTTACAGCTTTAATACGCCGTATACCATTACGCTTAGGCTCATCTGCCAGTAACCAGCTCGTTCCCGGAAAAGCCAAGCGTATAGGATAAGTCACCGTCACAATCACATCTTCATGGCGATGGCGTTGGTACATAGGATCCGTACCGGTGGCCTGTACTTTTACGGCCACATTAATAAACTGCGCATTGGCGCCAAACACTTTCTGTTTGGCTATGTTTATTTTGTTTCTCATCGTGCCTGTATTGGCGCGGCCGCTGGGCTTATTCGCACCTACCAGCGCCCCAATACGGGCAAATTCATAGGAAGCATGGTTGGCAATAATCGTGTGATAGGCAATATTCCCATATTCCAGCACAAAGAATATCATTAACATCAGCACCGGCAGAATAAGCATCAATTCTACCGTTACCTGCCCCTCACGCTTCCTACGAAAGAGTTTCATAAGTATCCGGCTTTCTGTGCTCTACTTTAGTCAGCAGAGTTGATGCCGCCCACGATTTTGTTCTTGATGTTTTCAAACAATTCCGGCATCATGTTCTTCACCAAGGTACCCACCAACAGAGCGATACCCACCACCACGCCGAGCATGATGATGTATTCAATGGTGTTCTGCCCTTCTTGTTTTTTCACACAGTTGAACGCAGCTTGTTTAACGGCGTTCAATTTGTTCTGCATGGCAATAATAAACTTCATAACTTCCTCCTGATTTTTTTAAAATTAATTACTCACATCATACGTCGTCAAAATAAGCTTGGCCCCCTGGTCAAACTGTTGCGGCACCAAGTTGGAGTATAAAGCATAAAACGCCAAGAACGCCCCAAACAAAAACCCGGCTGTCAACACATACTCCACGGCCGTTTGTCCTTTCCGTTCACGCAGGCAGCGGCCTGCTGCTTTGCTTAATCGCTTCATACTGCCCCTCCGGGGCACCTTGCGCCCGGCGCGGTTTACTTAGAACTGAATACCTATCGCAATCTGCTGCGAAGTACCCAGCGCCCCAAACGGCGTAACCGCGTAATCTATGCTGGCTCCATAGCCGAACAACTCAGAACTATAAATACCAAAACCGAAAGAGATTTTAGATGTAGAATCCAATCCCAGACTCTTCAAGTTTTCACTTTCGCTGTAACCGGTGCTTTCGCGGTCATAATATCCTACGCGCAAGTCAAACCGGGCCACTTGCAGCAAGTCTTCCGGAATATGAATTTCTAAACCGATGCCGTAGCGGCCATCGTCATCTACATATTTCATATATTCGCCGGACAGGGTCCAATATTTCGTATTGATATCCGCCCCCAAACGCCAGCCGCGGGGCATTTCATCTCTGTCACCGATATTGACAAATGCGCCACCCAGCCCCAGCCACTGCCACGGGCGGGCTTTGGCGCCTATGTCAAACCCCACGTTCGTGTAGCGGTAAGTATCTAATTTTTCATTGATATACTTAGCCGTCGCACCCAGCTGCAATTTCTGGTCAAAGAAACCACGCGCCAAAGACAAGCTGCCCACAAAGTTCTGCACCGGGGTGGTAATAGTCGGCTGCAATTCCCCGTTCGGACCGCGGAAATCAAAGCCGTCCATATCCATATAATTGAGCGTCACGCCGATAATGGTTTTTCCCATCGGGTGCAAATACGCCAATGTGCGCGAAGCATACCCTTGCAAGTAATCCTGGTAAGCAAACTGGATTTCCTTGGTCGTGGCGGAAGCCGCCCCCGCCGGGTTCCAGAACAAAGCTTCCGGTCCTTCCGCAATAGATACATAAGCATTGCCCAAGGCCTGTGCCCGCGGGGAGCCGGCGTCAATCTTCAAAAATGCACTCGCGCTGGTACCGGCGTCGGCATTAATAGCATGCGCAGACGGCGCCGCTAACAACACAGTTAAACAAGCAAACAGAATTGTATTTTTTATCTTCATAAATTCCTAATTACCTGGGTATTAAGATTTTGACTACTTTTTGGCAATGCTGTCTGCCGTTTTGGGCCCGGAAATCCACCAGGCCGAAATACACGCCGCGGGCGACTTTTTTGCCGTGCTGGTTGGTGCGGTCCCAGAAGCAGCGCAGGGCCGCATTGCGCACATTGGGCATATTACCCGGCACAGTGGGGTCATACACTGTCGTGCTGACATTGTTGTCCGGACTCAAGTCAATAGAGCTGCCCATCACCACACTCATATTATTGGCATCTACGCAGGTATAACCGCTTTCGCGCACCAAATCGCCCGCCAAGTTATAGAGTTTAAACGACATCTTTCCCGGAACAGGCAGTTTGGTAATTTCCATCGTGCCTGTAGGCGTTTTGAACGGGTTCGGATAGAAGAACACCGTCTTCTCCCAATCTTCGCAGACAAATTCTCCGTCACCGATAGCCACTGTGGCACGGTGCAGGTTGACATACTGGTTGGTATCGGCCACCTTTTCAATGCTCCACTGCGTCGGATCGGCGCTTTGGTCGTCAGAATTCAATATTTCACCCGTAATAGAGTCAATATTGGCTGACTGCAATGCCGTCACAAAACGGAACGGATAGGTGCCGTCAGGTACATCTTGCTGGGCATAGTCGGTACCGTCCCAAATTTCTTCAATCAACGTCGTAGCCGGGCGGATGCCCACAATCGCTCTGACTAACACGTCATGTATGTCGGTCACTTCTTTGCCCGTAGCCGGATCACGCAAGGTACCTTTTTGATAATCGTAAATCGTAGTGCCCGGTTTGAAGATTTGTATGGCCACTTTCATCGGCACGGAAATCTGATACGAAATGCTCATATTCGTACCGCGTTTATTAAGCGCATAGGCCTCCGTTTCCGGCAAGTCAAACACTTTGAGCAGATCCACATTTTGCGTCAGTTGTTTGACTGTCGGCTCATACAGACCTTCATCGGGATAATTCTTGGCGGTCAAGCGGATTTCATAGTTTCCGTTGCGCACATAATAGCCGTTGTTATCCGTACCGTCCCAATACAATTTGCGGATTACATTGGGATCAAAATTCGGCGTATTGACAATAGTCATCGTGCTTAAATATTTGCACACGTCGCCGGCGCGGGCCATCTGCACATTTGGATCGCCTGTTACAGCCGGCGTATCCGTAGAAGTGCATAATCCGTCTTCCAAGGCTACAATGGCCACTTCTACTGTCGCGGCGCGGGATATGGCAAAGTTAATCTCATACGGCGGCACAAACACCGGGCCGGAAGAAGTATTAAACAGCTGCGGCGCATTGGGATACACCGCCACAGAGCCGTCTAAGAAATACACCGGGCCGCGCGTAATATTGACGCGATAGGTGGCCTTGTCCGTAGCATACAAACCCGTTTGCGCCGTCACGTCTGCCGCAGTACGCACCGGCTGGGCCGTAGCGGAATCATAATACAGGTTCACCGGTTCTTCCGTTTGGGCCGAGATATAGAACGGATATGTGCCGTCAGGTATCATTTCATACGGGCAGGCCGTTTTATCCGTCTGACCGGCGCACGCCTCTACCGCTTCAGGCGTATTCTTCCCGCCGTCAAGCGTAGAGACCGGGGTCGGATTATAGAAATACTGCGCGTCCCATTCTTCTGTCTGAGATACGCCTTCTCCGGCTTTAAGGGAAGAACGATTAAATGTTTTGACCGGCTGCAGGCGCACATCTAAAGTTTGTGTAGCGCCTTCGGCGTAATTATATTTGGCCGTTTCCGCATTGGCCGGATAGTTGGTAAAGGTGGTGTCATTGACATAGATACACTGCGGATTCTTTGCCGGATCCACATATCCGTTGGTAAAGACAGCCGCATCGGTATCTTGGTCGCACACGCGCGGCGGCCAAGAGGTCACCGGTACTGTATATTGCAACACTTCAAGCACAGTGTAATCTTCAGTCGTAGCGGTGAGCGCGGTCACTTGTTTTTTGACGCGATAATAGGTATAAGAAGTATTTCCTCCCGCCAATACCGGTTCCGTATATATATAGGAATATCCGACCACATCTCCCTCTACTAACGGGGCTCCGGCTACTGCTACAGGCACCGCACTGCCCGCCACCAAATTAGGCAGAGGATTAGTAGACATGACACCCAGTGCCGTTATTAAACCGGCGGGGACAGTGGTAAACGTCTCAACCGTAGATTCTCCGGTATCAGTATAAAGCGGGATTACCACATCTTTATTATATATATTGATTTGCACGTTCATGGCTTTAGAAAGCGTATAGTTAATAGTAGCTTTGGCTCCGCTATCGCCATACACATCTGTCGTGCTTACGTCAACCACGCGGTACAAGTCCACCGGGAAGATGGCAGAAGCTGTAGTCTGTATGCTTTCCGGGAACATGGGGTCTTTCGTCTTGACCACAAACATATATGTACCAGGGCCAACGATGCGGCCTTGATCGTCGCGGCCGTCCCAGCTCAACGTATTCATCTGCTGGGCCACATTGGTATTGCCGCCTTCATCTGTCAAGGTCTTTACGGTTACGCCGGCCGTATTCTGTACTTCCGCCTCTACTGTAGCTTCACGCGCGACGGAATATTTGAAAATAAACGGGTCCAAGCCATACGCCGTCGGACTGGAACCGATAGTGGAATAGCTGACGGGCTGTATGGTAATATCCACCACGCCGCGTTCCACCGGCAAAATACCCGTATAGTATTTTTGAGTTTTTACGCCGGTAAATGTACCGCTTAACACAGCGGCTACAGAAGAAGAAGAAAGACTTGCAGTCCCTGTTTCACAAGTGAATATGCTAAAGTCATTATTCCAAGTAATACCGCAGCCGGCAGGCATATGTTGGCCATTGAGTTCGCACTGGTAGCAGGCAGCTCCATTAAAATACAAATCCGTATAAGGCACTTCCGCCCACAGCACGTAAATATAATCCCCGTCAGGCAAAGGAGAACCATTGGCGTAGGTAATGGTACATACGTTTGTGGCGGCGTCCCAAGCTGCGGCGGCGCCGTTTTGATTGGCCGTGGTACAAACGGTGGCGCCATTATCCGCCGTCAGTATATCTCCGGAAATAGGAAGCTTAGAACCCACGGCATACGGAACAGCGCAGTTGTTGTCATTATGGCACAAGCCGTCCCATTTATCCGGATAGCTCTGGCTGCGGCCGCGCTGCTGCTGGCTCCGATACACCAAAGTGCCGCTGTTGTTGGAGATCACAGGGGAAGTACCCGTCGGCTGGTATCCCAACGGTTCCAAACCTTCAAAGGTAGTTCCCGGCGAATAAACTTCAAAATAAACAGTGGAAGATTCCGTAGGAACATAACGGACCGTGGCATAGGCAGTGGACTGTTTATTTAATCCCTGTACTTCAATATCCGTCAATTTCAACGGGTCTACAGACAGCTGGCGCGTAACCGCACGGGAGAAGTCTGTTCCTGGCCACTCATCTTGGCTTTTGGCTTGAATGGATACTAAATAGTTATTGGCAGGCAACAAGCGGCCGGAATCGTCGCGGCCGTCCCAAGAGTCGGACTCCACAACTGCCTTATCGGA
This sequence comes from uncultured Elusimicrobiales bacterium, assembly GCA_944324115.1. Taxonomy (GTDB): domain Bacteria; phylum Elusimicrobiota; class Elusimicrobia; order Elusimicrobiales; family Elusimicrobiaceae; genus Avelusimicrobium. The sequence continues at coordinate 32,703 of CALUVB010000003.1, read as the reverse complement.
GGTGGAACCTTGCAAGCCTTCTCCTAAACGTCCCTCCCAATTGACCAGCGTACGGACAACGGCATTCTGTTCCAATACAAGTTCCGCGTCACTGTTGGTCATATTACCGGAACCTTGATTAGTCACGGGCACTTGGGCCGAGGCATCAAAAAGTTGAATTAACACATCAGAATCTTTGCTCAAGCGATATGCCAGTGAATAAGGCAGGGCCTGCACCGAGGTAATAGATCCCACCACAGAAGGCGTACTGCGCACAGTATGCACATTGCTCACGTCTACTTGAATAGGATATTGGTTATTGCCCGGGTAAGGATAAGTTTGGTCAATGGAAATATTTTCTATGGCAATGCCGTCTCCGGGATATTCCGTCTTAATGGTAGCACGGAAACCGAATTGGCCGTTCGTTTTGCCAAATTCACCCAAGATTTCATATGATCCGTCCCAAGACGTGCAAAAACGGATTGGGTCATTATACCCGCGGCCGGTGCCCTCTGCCCGCACGATACAATTCGTCTCACCGCCAAAATTCACACCATCGGAGTTGCTGCCGCAGTTGCCTTTTCCCGCCTCATATGCGCCGTTACATACAGAAGTGGTAAAAGTATAGGTTTCAATCCCGGAAGAAACGCTCCCATTCCCCTGTGGGTTCGTCAAAGAACGACAGCAATAGTTGTCTTCGAGATATTCACAAGGTTTAGTATCCAAGTCTTTCGCATATATACACTCATATTCCGGGTTAGGGCAGGTACAAGAGTTTTCCGGATTGCTGGTAGCGCCCAAACAGCTGTAAGAAGCGCACATATATTTGGCCAAATCCTGAGAAGACGACCCTGTGGAAGCGCTGCCTTCGTCTTCAATATTATTGTCCAATATACTCTGAAAAATTGTACGTATGGCAGGGTTTGTCTCCGCATTGGAAATATCCGCCCCGTTGCGATATTTCGCAATTTCAAACATAATGCTCTGTATTGGGAAAGCTATAGAATAGGTGGTGGCGCCATTGGGTTTATTGGTGCAGTATACGTCCATACACAAAGCCAAACAATGGTTGGGATAACTGTTGTCTATATTCGGGCTAGGATACGGCTGATCATATTCAATCAGCGCCGAAGTTTGCCACGGATCACTGGTATTCATGCCATCAACGTTTACCGTTCCGCCTTTGTAGGCATAATAATTCTCCGCAGCTTTAATATTATCTGCGCCCCAGTTACAATAAATGCTGTTAATATCCGTCGCTTGCAATGTAGAACCGGTCGCCGCAGTGACAGCAGGCAGATATTGGCCGTCAATATAATACACGCCGGTAGAGCGGATTTCGGCCGTCTGAGCAAAAGCAGGCACAGCCGCAGCTAAACACAACAGAGGCAAAACAGCCGCTACGGCCATTTTGCCAGCAAACTTTTTCCAGAAATTTTTACATGTCATATGTTTTTATCGTATCCCGTTGTTTAAACTAAAAAATCTTTCCATGAATAAAAACCGCCGGCCTTTTATATTTAATATAAAAAGCGCGCGACGGAAACTTACTCTTAAATTCTTGCAACTTTTGGCTCGCTTGTCAACTGTTTTATACTATTTTGTCTATCCGGCACGGCTTTTTCCTCCGTGCAGTCTGTATCTGAAACAGAAAAAAAGCGGAGACTCTTTCTCATTCCCGACGGAGAAAATATTTACTCCGACCGACCTGCCGCATGTTTTGTATTTTTAATTAACATTTCTAATCGGTTGTATTTTTCCATTCAGACCGACAACAAACAACTCATTTTTTCCCCGCTTCCGCAGCGGCTCTTTCAACTCTTATAGCATATAAATGCTTCGCAGCGCCAGCCCAAGCGCCCCCGGCCCTGCTCTCGGCCGGCAATTACACATAAAAATACCGGCTGTTAACAGCTGGTATTTACAAGAAATTAAAACAGCTCATCACTGAGGCAATTGGTCCGCCACTTCCCGGTACACCGCAAATGTACCGCGGCGCCCGTCTTTAACCCAATAAAGCGCTTTATCGGCTTTTTCAAAAAGTTCCGCCGCCGTTTGGCCGTCTTGCGGAAAAACGGAAATTCCCTGGCTGATGCTCAGCGTGACGCGTTCCCCATCGGTGTAACGGTCCGGTATGGCAATAGCGCCAATACGGTCTTTAAGACGTTTGGCGATAATTTTAGCTTCTTCTCCGTTTGTACGCGGCAGCATAATTACCATTTCGTCTCCGCCATAACGGCATGGAAAATCCGTCTGGCGCAAGCTGGTGCGAATCACCCGGCTGACTTCTTTCAAAGCCCAATCTCCTATTTGGTGGCCGTAGGTATCGTTTATTTGCTTAAACAAATCAATATCCAACAAAATTACCGACATCACCAAGTCAAAACGTTTGGAACGATAAATCTCGTCGGAAAATTTCTCATTGAAGAAACGCCGCACCGGCAGCTTAGTCAACTCATCATAATTAGACAATTCCTGCACTCTTTCAAACAAGGCGGCATTATCTATAGCCAGAGCAATTTGAGTGGAAAACTGTTTCAAAGAAACGAAATCCAAATAATTAATACGCCGGCGCGAAAGCAAATTGTCAAAGGTCAAAAATCCCACCTTGTTGCGTTGCACTTTCAGCGGAATATAGACTACATTGTGTATGGTGCGGTAAGTGGCGCCCGAATCAAAAATATCCCGCAGAAGGGTACGTTCATCTTCCGGCAGATCGTCTCCGTTCTGCCGGGTTACTTCCCCGGAAATATCCACCCCCAAAATGGTTTTTATTCTTCCGCCGTCATAAGTGGTTTGATACAAACGCACCCGGTCAAAGCGAAAATATTTCTGCACGCCTTGCAAAATCAATTCCAATCCGTCTGACAAGCGCAAAGAAGATGCAAAAATAGTGGCCAAATCATTAAGAGCCGTAGCAATATTAAGGCGCTGATTTTTGGCTTGGTCAATTTCCGTATTAGTTAAATTATGTGAAATTTCCTCCGCCACCGATTTAATCATTCGCTTTTCCGCGTCATGAAACACACGGTTCTTGCGGAAGCGCTCCAAACGCAGCACGCCCACACTTTCTTTAATCACCGTATGAACGTCTTCCCCTTCTAATGTCATGGCGGGGCGTTTCCATTTGAGCAGTACATATACGGCCGGATAATTTAAATCCGTAGAATCGGCAATTCCGTCTTGCAGCAGCTTCTTCAAAAATTCGGGCTCATTAAGCACGGATATATCTTCCTGCATATCCATGCAATATTCTTTTTTGCACATCATCTTCAGCGAAAGCAATGCCCGTTCCTGCTGCCAGTCAAAAAAATACACCCGGTCCAGCTTAAACAAATCCCGCAGGGCCGGCAACGCACAATCCAGCAATTCGCGGCGGTTTTGGAAAGACTGGTTTAATTTTTTGCCAAATTTAAAAAGAGTAAACGCTTCTCTGTCAAACATAATTACCCCTCATAAAGCGACAGCAAATACTGCACTTCTTTGGCCGCCTTATCCAGTTCAATATCCAAGCTGGCTTGCGTAAAACGCCCTTCTACAATCTGCGTGGCACTCACAGCCAGGATTTTATTTAAGATTTCCACCACAGTACCGGTAATAGTCATATTAGGCAGCGTACGCGCCGAGGCCAAAATGCCCGAATAAGTGCGCAAACGCTGGGAAGATGAAAAAATAAGCTGCTCAAAACTTTCTTCAAACGCCGGGAACACTTCCATTGTGGCGGCATATTGCATTTGATTATCCGTACGGGCACACCATTTGATAAAACGCAAGGCAGTTTCTTTGTCCGAGCCCGCAGTGTTTATCATCAAATTCATACCAGACAAATAGGCCTGCGGCTGCGCCCCGGTACGCGGCACAGGCAATGTTTTGACGCGCACCCCCATTTTCCCCTCAAAGCTGGCCACCCCTTGTTTGCGGGAAATCAGCATACTGGCTTTGCCGGAAAGCATTGTACCCAAGCTGCCGCGTTCGCGCAAAATAGGCATATATTCTTTCAACGCTAAAGTAATATAATCTTTTACCCCTTCTTTAAACTGCGCAGTACCTATCAGCGTGCCGCGCAAATCCGGCGTAAACATCGCCGCGCCGCGGCCCCATATCTCCATAAAGGCGCTGCGGGTGGAAAGGGAACCGCGCCAGTCGCTGTTTTGCATAGGGAAATATCCGTCTACCTCTCTGAAATGCGCTTTAAGCCGGGCACACACGTCTAGCAAACCTTCCCATTGGGCCAGTTCTTTTTCCGGGTCTGAGGTAACCGCCTTTAAGTGGTCTGCGCGCAAATGCAAGGCGCTCATATCAAACCACCACGGATAAGAATAAATATCTTTTGTTCCTGGTTTATAACAATGTGGCCGCAGCGGATAAAGCGCGGAAGAAAGGGACAGCCCCGGATCCATTTTGGACAAATTTTCCGCCACACCGGCCCGGGTCAAAAGTGCAGTCCAGTAATGCGGAATCTGGATCAAATCCGGCACAATTTCTCCGGCGGCCGGATTTTTGAGCGTAAAGATTTTTTTCCACAAAATATTGCGCGTAAACACATATACGGTTACGTCTGCTTTCGGATTCTCTTCTTTAAACCGTTGCACCAGCTGCCGGTAATCTTCTTTCGTACGCGCACCGGAGTCCGGCATGACCCATAAAATCATCTATTTCCCCCAGTTTTTCACCCGCAAATTCGGATTAATATTGATATTCCACTTTTTTTGCCAAGCCGCCGGCCCGGCATGCTGCAGCTGTTTGTAAGCGGCCAGCGCAATCATGGCGGCATTATCAGAAGACATCTTCCGCGGCACAAAACGCACTTCTATACCGCGCTTGCGGCCTTCCTCCGTCATCAGTTCACGCAACAAACTGTTCGCCGCTACACCGCCGCCCACGGCCACTTGTCTTACCTTATATTTTTCTGCGGCAAGCATCGTTTTCTTGACTAGCGTTTCACACACGGCCTGTTCAAAAGAAGCGCATATATCCGGCACACTGACCGTCTGATGATCCCGCAAATAATAACTCACTGCCGTCTTAATTCCACTAAACGAAAAATCCCACGTTCCCGGCAATAAAGGACGCGGAAAATCCACCGCATCGCGCCGCCCTTGGAGCGCTTGGGCTGATACTTGCGGCCCGCCGGGATAAGCAAGCCCCAGCAATTTGGCCACTTTATCAAATGCTTCTCCGGCGGCATCGTCACGCGTGCGGCCTAACACTTTATATTCTCCATAATTTTTTACCCGCCAAAGCTCCGTGTGTCCCCCCGACACCACCAATGCCACCAGCGGAAATGTTAATGGATTTTTCACTTCTCCGTCTTCAAATTCACAGGCAAACAGATGCCCTTCTAGGTGATTCACCCCTAGTATAGGCACTTTTTTGAAATTTGCAAGGGTTTGCGCCGCCACCCGCCCTACCATCAGCCCGCCCGGCAACCCGGGTCCGCGGGCAAAAGCGACACAATCTATATCCCTTCCGCCCAATGCCTCATCTATCACGGTGGCTATTTTGGCCGCATGGGCGCGGCTGGCCAATTCCGGCACGACCCCATGATATTTTTTATGTTCTTCTATTTGCGAATAAATGACATTGCTGACTAATTTTTTCCCATCAACCAATAAAGCGGCCGATGTTTCGTCGCAAGTGCTTTCTATCCCTAAAATAGTAAAATTTTTCTTCATAAAACACGCTGTTATTTTTTATTAGAAGCAGCGGCCGGGGCAGACTGGGCGGCATTCTGCGCTTGCGCGCCGGCTTGCTGTTCTGCCTTTTCCTGTTCCGCTTTTGCCATTTGCGCTTTTTGGGCAATTATTTTTTCCGGGCCTTCTTTCAGAATTTCCACTGCTTTATCCAGCACGGGGTCTTTCTCTTTAAACTCAAATTTAGGCATTTCTTTGCCCGGTGTATACACCATATCATTATATTGCATAAATATCTTCACTTCATCTTCTGGCTTCATTTTCACTTCCACATCTGGGAAAATGCCGCCTTCCTCGGCTTTGCTTTTATCGCGGTAATCCCGCTGAATCAAACGACCTTTTGGGGTATAATATTTAGCCACTGTCAGACGTAATCCCGCCCCATCGTTTAGCGGAAGCACTTGCTGCACACTGGCTTTGCCGAAGCTGCGCTGCCCCACAATAACCGCCCGGTCATTGTCCTGCAGAGCGCCGGATACAATTTCGCTGGCGCTGGCAGAACCTTGGTTTATCAGCACCACTAAAGGCAAGTCCGGGTAATCAGCCCGGGAGCCGGTCCTAAATTCTTGATAAAACTCCGGCTTGCGCCCTTGAGTATAGACAATCAGCTGACGCTCTCCCATAAATAATTCCGCCACTTCCACCGCGCCGGTCAGCAAACCGCCGGGGTTAAAACGCAAATCCAGCACTAACGATTTCATGCCCTGTTGACTCAATGCCGCAAGAGCTTTCTCCATTTCTTCGGTGCTATGGCCGGAGAAATCCACCAAATAAATATATCCCGTATCTTTATCCAACATGCGGTAATACACCACGTCCGGCACGATTTTTTGGCGTTTAAAATTATAGTCGGGCAAAGTTTCGTATTCTCCGCTCTTTTCATTTTTGCGGCTCATGGTAATTTTTACTTTAGTGCCTACCGGTCCGCGCATCAGCTCCACCGCTTCATCTAAATCCATGGAAGTAACATCGCGGTCGTCTACAAACAAAATACGATCTCCCGGCATAACTCCCGCTTTAAAAGCCGGCGTATTGGGCATAGGGCTCATGACAGTAATAAAACCATCTACCTTGGACAAACGAATCCCTAAGCCGCCGAAATCGCCCCGCGTATCATTTTTAAGCGTCTGATAATCTTTGGGCTCCAAATACTGGGAAAAATCGTCAAGTTCCCCCACCACCCCGCGTATCGCGCCGGTAATCAGCGTATCAGTATCGGTAGGCTCTACATAATTTTCTTTCACATACTCCACCACATTAACAAACGTGCGCAGCTGTTTCAGTCCGCCGTCTACCGCACTGTATGCGTATGGAAATAACGTACCTATAAAGAAAATAACAGCCGCCCAAGCGGCGATTTTGGTTGATTTCTTTCTTTTCATCTTTTCCTCCGACTCAAATCTTTTACAGACTACCGCGGCCGCAGCCAATCCATCGGATCCACCGCCGTGGTACCTTGGCGCGTTTCAAAATAAACGGCATAACGCCCGGTGCCGGAACTTTGCTGTGTATCCAACCCGGCCGCCCCCAACACGCCGCCAGCAGTCAATTTTTCCCCCACTACAGCCGTAATACGGCTTAAAAATCCATAAATACTGAAGAATCCCTTCCCATGGTCCACAATTACCACATTTCCATAGGAGCGGAAAGGTCCCGCATAAATTACATCTCCGGCCGCCACGCTGTGCACATCTTCTCCGGCTTTGGCCGATATTTTAATGCCGTCACGGAAAATCCAGGTATTCAAATCCCGGCGGTATTCTTTTCCAAATTTACTGATTACTTGTCCCTGCACCGGCCACGGAAGCGAGTTGCGCGGCACGTCAATCTTAGCAATAGAAGACTGTTTTTTGGCGGTAGTACCCGCTTTTTTGGCGGCAGCGTCTGCTTGTGCCTGTTGTTTAGCGGCGGCCGCTTTACGTTGGCGCTCAAACTTGGCCAACAAATCATCTAAGGCACGGGCGGATTTATTTAATTCATTGATTTCATCTCTGATTTGGGCCGTTTTTTTCTTGGTCAATTTCAAATCTTGCTGTTTTTTCAAAAAGTTTGTCGTGATTACTTTCTGCGTCTTTTCAATTTGAGAGCTTTGGGCCAACAATTTTCTATTTCGTTTTTCAAAATCGTATATTTTTTGTTTAGCCGCTTTGTTTTCTTCCTGCAAGGCAACGGCAAACTCCGCCTTATGAGTCAGCACACGCTCCAAGAACAATTCCTCCTGAGGGGAATTTTCCCCAGGGCACCAGGCGCAACGCGGCGTCAAATAAAACTGAACCAATTCATCGGCCACCACCCCGCGCCACATCGGCATACTGCGCTCTAAGGCAGTACGTTTATCTTCCGTAGATAAAATAGTCTGTTCTACATAATTAATGTCAGACTGTAATTTGTTTTTCTGGCGCAACGCAGCCGCTTTGCGGCTCTCTAAGGCGGAAATTTCCTTAGAAATAGCGGCTTCTTGAGCACGATATTTTTTTAATTCTTCTTGTTTTTGGGCAGCTTGCTTTTTCAGCCGTTCTAATTCTCTTTTTTGTTCGGCTTCACTTCCGGCCGCATATACCGCCGGAATGAGGCACAAGCACAAACTCCCGATAAACATTATTTTCTTCATGTAATGCCGACACCTTAAAATTTCTGCCATTTACCCAAAGTCCACCCAAACAGGCCGCAAAACACCCAAATTACTATCTGTCTTTCTATAGACGTAAAATGCTGCAGGGCGGGCATCAAAAATCCCGTCGGATACGTCAGCAACATAAAAAAGACTAAAGACAACACGCCCGCCAACAACGCCGACCACACTCCCCCCGCCACGCGTGCTTTGCCGCGCACGGGATAAGCCTCCACCATAAACATAAATATAAAAAACAACACGAACGCAAACACGATGGCCAGATTTAACACACGCAAACAAAGCCCGCTATAAAAAGCCAGCCGCGCTTGCTCCGGGGAATATTTTAAGGACAATTGTGGATATTCCGCTTCCAAATTTTGGGCAAATGGGCGGATATTATTGAGGGCCCGGTCAGAAAGAGTCAACTCAAAATAAGCCGGCATCTGTTCATATCCCAACGCCACCAAGGCTTGCGTCAAACGTTCATTTTTGGCTTTCAGCGCAGTCATTGCGTCTTGTGGTGAAAAAAGTTTAACCGCAAGAACATCTTCTTTGTTGCTTAAACTTTCCCCCAGTTCCGCCAAAGCTGGATTATCCGTCGGCTGTGTAACGGCCAGAACCACTTTAAAATCCGAGACCAACGCATGATGATAGCGGCTGAGCTGCATTTGCAAGAAGCTAACGCACTGCAACAACACCGCCACGGCAAACACCAACGCAAACAGACGGCGGTATCCGCGGAAAACAACAGCCGATGCTTTATTTTTCTTAGGTTTTTCCTGCAAAAAATCTTCCATATCTGACTCCGCCCAGCTTACCAGCCCAAGGCTTTTTCAAATTTTCCTTTCAAATCCGTATTATGATACACTCCGGAAAACCCGTCAGCCCCGGGGCCGTACGCCACCCCCAGCAACATACCAGACGAATGGGTATCCGTAGCCCAACGCATTCCCAACGCTTCATTGAGCTTAGCGATTAAACCGGCATAATCCGGCACTTGACCTTCCAACCGCAGGTCAATATGTCCTCCAAAAGCCTCATCTGCCATTTGCTGCAATTTTTCCGCCGTTTGTTCCTGCGGAGGCAATGCCTTAAATTTGGGATACACATAATACAGCAGATCTTTATAGTCAAATATTTTCTGATAGTAGGGAGTATTGACATAATCCATATTCCCGCTGTAAAGCATTTCCCCTTGGGCCGATTTATGTTTCACTGTCTCTGAATCCAAATGCCGATAATGAAACACCGGCACCCCGGTTTCATGATCGGCATTCAAATAAACCAGCGTATTGCCTTGCTGCCGGGCAAAATCCCACACATAGGCCAGCGTCTCATCTAGATTTACCATTTCCCACATAGCAGGCCCGGCTTCTTGATCATGCAGGGCCCAATCAATTTTGCCGGCTTCTATCACCAACACGAATCCATTCTCATTTTGCGCCAGCAACTCCACCGCTTTCTGCGTCATCTCTTTTAGCGTAGGGGTCTGTTCATAGCGGTCCATTTCCGTATAAAAAGGCATGGCTTCTTCTGCAAACAGCCCCAGCACCCGGCCTTTTTTTACTTTAGCCAGCTCTTTGGCGTTTTCCACCACGGTCCAACCTTCTTTGCGGGCTGTTTTAAGCAGTTTTTTGTTCTCTTTTCCCTCAAAATATTTTTTGCCGCCGCCCAATACCACCTGCGCTGCGCCCTGCACAGTTTGACGGGCGATCTCATATTTATCTTTGCGGCTCTTTGTATGAGCCAAGAAACCGGCCGGCGTGGCATCTGCTACATATGAATCCGTAATAACACCGACGGATTTACCCCGGGACAAGGCTTCTTCCAACAGATTGACTTTTTTTTCTCCTTGATAGTCTATACCCACATAATCCGGCCGGGATAAGGCCCCTGTAGCCATTTGTGTGGCGGAACCGGCTGAATCAGTAACAATTGTATTATAGGTATGATTAAAATAAAATCCGCTTACTGAAGCATCAATAAACCGCTCCAAGACGGATTGCTTATCCGGATATTGCGGCAAATCCGTCAAGCGCACCCCCTGCATAAACATACCCATAGCGCCTGGCCCCATACCATCGCCGATAATCCAAATGATATTTTTTGCTTTAGGGGAAGCTGCAAGCTCCACAGTCGGTTCCGCACCGGTACAAACGGCGGATACCAGAATGCCGATTAATAACAAAAAGTATTTTTTGCTTTTCATATTTCCCTCATTAAGCCAATGTCTTTTGATATAGCGCCATATAATCCCGGGCTGATTTGTCCCACGAATGATCCTGCGACATAGCGTTTTTTACCAATTTATTCCACACTTTTTTATCTTCAAAAACAGTCAACGCTTTATCCAAAGCATTATAAATACCGTTCTCGCTAAATGTATTAATGAAAAAGCCCGTAGCGGAAGCGTTGTCCGTTCCTTCTTTATAACCAGTCACCGTATCCACCAGGCCTCCCACTTTGCTGACCACAGGCAGCGTGCCGTATTTCATGGAAATCATCTGCGACAGGCCGCACGGTTCAAAACGAGACGGCATTAAAAACAAATCCGCGCCGGCATAAATTTTATGGGCCAATTCTTCATCTAATTTCGCCGCATATGCCACATGGGCGGGGTATTTTTTGGCTAATTCCCGGTATTGTTTTTCCAGCACGGGGTCTCCGCAGCCCAAAACGACAAACTGCGCCTTTTCATGCAGCCGCTCTATCACGCCGGAGGCAATATCCAAGCCTTTTTGGTAATCCAACCGGGACACAATGCCCACCAGCGGCTTTTGCGGATTTTCCTCTAAATTAAGCTCTTGCTGTAAAGCCTGTTTAGAAACCGGTTTATTCTTGGCGAAGGTGACCGCGTCATACCCCACAGGCAGCAGCGGGTCTATTTCCGGATCCCAAATCTCGGTATCAATCCCGTTGACAATACCGCAAAAGTTTTTACTGCGGTATTTCAGCAATCCTTCCAAGCCAAATCCCATTGCCGGGTCGGTTTGTACTTCTTTGGCATAGTTGGGGCTGACTGTGCTGACATTGTCTGCAAACACGATACCGCTTTTCAAAAAGCTAATCCCGCCATAATACTCAAACTTGTCCGGAGTGAAATCCACCGGGTGAAAGCCTGCTTTTTCAAAGGTGGAATAAGGGAAATGCCCCTGGTAAGCAATATTATGCAGTGTCAGCAAACAACGGGTGCGCGTATAGAAGGCGTCTAATTTGTATACGGTCTTGAGATAGGCCGGAATCAACGCAGTTTGCCAATCATGACAATGAATCAAATCCGGGCGAAAGCCCACGAACTTGCACCCTTCCAACACAGCCCGGCTAAATAAAATAAAACGTTCATCGTTATCCACATAATCGCCCAGCTTGGTGCGGTAAAGCTCCGGCCGGTCAAAATATTTGCGGTTCCCTACAAAGAACACCAATACATTTCCCCAATTGATATAAGACAAAGAGACCTGCTCTATCTTATCCCCCACTGGGATTAAATATACTCCCGGCACTACTTTTAAAGAGGAAACCCGCCGTATATTGCGGTAATGGGGCAAAAACAAAAGAACTTTGTTGCCTTTTTGCCCGGCCAACTGCTGTCCGAGCGCTCCCACCACATCTGCCAATCCTCCAGTTTTACAAAACGGAAACGCCTCACTGGCGGCTAAAACGATATTCATGCCTGTTCCTCCTCTTTCAAATCTTGTACAAGCGGCTGTTGGGCCGATGTATTTGGCGGCTCCTGATGCGGCTCAGAGGCCTGCTGCAAAGACGGCACAGCCAAAGACTCCGTTCCCTCTTTGCCCTCGGATTGGGCATTGGGCTCATCGGCAGCCATTTCTGCTTTATCCGGGTTTTCAGACATATCTTCGGAATCAAACATATTTTTGGGGCGTTTAAAAAAGGCATCTGCCGCATCGCCCGTTTCTTCTTCCAACGCTAAAATGGCAGGCTCACCCAAAGGCGGCAATTTTTCTTCAAAGGGTAAGTCTTCTTGTTTTTCCTGCACTTGTTTGGCAGCAAACACCTGCAAATCCGGAAGCTCCGAAATTTTATTAAGTCCAAACAAACGCAAAAATTCATCTGTAGTGCCATATACCATCGGGCGGCCGATAGTATCGCGTTTACCCAGCACGCGCACCAAACCGCGCTCCAGCAGCCGCTCCAGCGGAGCTGCCACATCAACACCGCGTATCATTTCCATTTCGGCGCGCGTAACAGGCTGTTTATAGGCGATAATGGCCAATGTTTCCAACGCCGCATTGGACAGACGCGTCGTCATCTTCTCATTATACAGCCGCCGCACCCAACGCCCATATTCGGGTTTGGTGCACATCTGATATCCGCCGCCAATTTCTAAAATACGTATAGCGCGCCCCGTGTCGGCGTATTCTCGGGCCAATTCATTAATAATTTCCAGCACCCGTTTCGCATTGACACTTTCTACCACTTCCGCTATCCGGGAAGGTTTTAAAGGCCGATCGGTAATAAAAAGCAAATTTTCAATGATTTGTTTCGCTTCGTCACTGGCAAGCAGTTCCGCCTCATTTTCCGCCGTACACGGAGAAACATCTGCAGTTGGCGCTCCTTGCTCCGCAGCGGCACTTTGCTGCGTCTGCGGGCCGCTTGAATCTGCCTGCGGTATATCACCAACCGAAGAAACTTCTTGTTCCTGCGCCGGCACAGTCTGCACTGGTACATTCGCCTCTTGCGGCAAAGTTTCCGCCGCGGCGTTTAAATCTTGTTCCTTCTCAGAGAGGGTTTGTTCGGCATGGGGCGCCGTTTGCCACTTTTCTTCCATAAAATCTCCGTATCAAGCCGCGTCTCCATGCATGAGCTCGCGGAAATCCGTATCTTTGTTATCAGGGTTCAAATAAATACGTATTTGGCCGTCTTGTTCATCTTGACGAGCCAACAGCTTCTTGATTTTCATCAATTCCAACACCGCCATAAAACAGGTGATAATGCCGCGCTTTTTCGTTTCCCCCACAAAAATATCATCAAGCAAAATCCAGTGACGCGTCTTGAGCATTTGCACTACTTTTTCCATTTTGCTTTCAATGGGGAACTCCTCTATTTTCAACAGTTCTACGCGTTTTCTTTCGTCTAAGCGGTCAAAAGCACGTTTAACAGCAGAAAGCAAATCAAACAACTGCAGATTAAGCACCTTTTCGCCATTATCAAAAATCGGCGCGGATTTGTAAAAGTTATCTTTATTTTCTTCCAGTTTGCTTTCTAAAAATTTTCCCGCCTCTTTATATTTTTGGTATTCAAGCAGTTTGGCAATCAGCTCTTTGGCCGGATCCGGTCCTTCATTTTCGCTGGTGGGCACTTGAGAAGGAAGCAGACTTTTCGCCTTAATTTGCATCAACGTGCTTGCCATGACCAAGAATTCACCGGCTATCTCCAAATTCAGCTCTTTCATTACATTTAAATAATCCAAATATTGTTTGGTAATTTCGGAGATAGTTATATCCGTGACGTCTAAATTGTCTTTTTTGATAAGATGCAGCAGAAGGTCCATCGGACCTTCAAACACATTAATGTGAACATTAATAGGCGCCGTACTTATCATTTAATCACTTTCATAGCCCGTTTGGCTTCTTGCAGCGTCACTTCCGCCGAAGCGCGCGCGGCTTCTTTACCGCTATGTAAAATAGCCTGCAGCTGGGCTTTGTCATTCTCAAAAATTTTACGTCTGTCTAAAAACGCTTTCAACTCCGGCTCCATCAAAGCAAAAAGCTGTTTCTTGCAGGCCACACAACCCAGTGCGCCGGCTTTACATTCTTCACAGCGTTTCTGCCACTCCGGATTATAAATTTTGTGGAAAGCAAACACGACGCACCCTTCCGGATCGGCAGGGTCGTTGGCTTTCTTTTTATTAGGATCGGTATACATGGACATGACTTTTTTGCGCACACTGTCCAAATCTTCTCCCAAGTCAATGGTGTTGTTATACGATTTGGACATTTTGTGTCCGTCTAATCCGGGCACTTTGGCTATTTTGGTAAACAGCGGCTTGGGCTCTGCAAATACATTATCCACACCATAAATTTCATTAAAGCGGCGCACCAAATCCCGCGCGATTTCCAAATGGGCGGTTTGGTCTTGTCCCACAGGCACCAAGGCGGCCTTATGAATTAAAATATCCGTCGCCATCAGCACTGGATAACCCAAAAATCCATAAACAGAAATATCTTCGTCAGCCAATCCTTTGACGCGCTCAGCCAACGGGGCGTTTTCATCTCCCTGCAATTGCCCGGCGTATTTGCGGGCCAGCAGCTCTTGGATTTGTTCTTTATACGTCGGGTTGCGCAACAGCCAGCCCAGCGGAGTAATCATACCCAGCAATGTATTTAGTTCGCTTACCTGCGGCACGTCGGATTGGATAAAAATGGTGCATTTCTGCGGATCCAATCCCGCAGAGAGCCAATCCACCAGCATTTGTTCGCTGTTTTGGGCCAAGTTTTCGGTATGTTCATAAGCAGTGGTCAGCGCATGCAAATCTGCTACAAAGAAAAAGCATCTGTATTTATTCTGCAGCTCCACCCAGTTTTTCAGCGCCCCGTGATAATTTCCCAAATGCAATTTGCCCGTCGGGCGCATACCGGATACGATAATTTCTGTACTCATGTGTCCTCTTTAAATACCAAAAATTTTTCCCAACAAACTAACCACCAAATACATAGGCGGATATAAAATAAAACGAAACATTCCCGTTATAATCAGTCCCAGCACCACATACATGCCCCACCGCCCAAAAAAGCGCGCATAGGCCACCGCTGCATTGAGCGGCAACAAAGCCGCCACAATATGCCCTCCGTCAAGAGGCGGAATAGGCATTAGATTAAATACCGCCAGCAGCACATTAATCTGAAGGCCATACACTAAAAAATGAATTGTTTGCTCCGCCGCATGCGCAGACAGTATATTCGTCACCAACGTAAGCTTAATCAAAAACGCGCACACCACTGCCAGCAGCAAATTGGCCGACGGCCCCGCCAACCCCACCTTGCCCATACTCATACGCGGAGAAGGCAAACGCATTGCATTTACCGGCACCGGCTTGGCCCAGCCGAACATCGGCAGTCCCATCAAATAGCACAATCCCGGCACGGCAAACGTTCCCACCCAATCTACATGTTTAAGGGGATTGAGCGTTAAACGGCCCATAACATACGCCGTATCATCTCCCATACGGTAAGCCACATATCCATGTGCGAACTCATGCAGCACAATGGAAAAAAACAATATCGGCAAAATGATAAACAAATCCATACTGCTATTTTACTAAAATATTACGCGTTCGGGCATTTTCACGCACCAATAAAAAGACCCCGCCAAAAGGCAGGGTCTTTTGAAGGCTTTTATTTAATAACCGTACCGGTCTGACCAGTCTGATAGTGAACAATGCGTATTTCTATTCCTTTTTCTTTTGCCAGCCGCACCGCATCGGGGTGCAGCACATTGGCCCCGTTCAGAGCCAGCTTATACATTTCATCAAAATCCAGCACCTCATACTTTTGCGCTTGCAGGTCCTTGTTGGGGTCTGCGCTATAAACACCGTCGACATCTTTAATCATTTCCACATGAGTGGCTCCCAACTGGCTGGCTAAAAATACCGCAGAGACATCAGATCCGCCGCGTTTAAGCGTCGTAATTTCTTTATTCTCGCCTATTCCCTGGAACCCAGCCACCACAGGCACATGGCCCGCTTCCAGCTCACGCACCAAGCGGTCTCCTTTGAGCGTCAAAATATCCGCCCCGGTATGCGCACACGTGGTAATAAGACCGATTTGGCTTCCCGTCAAGGAAACCGATGGTACGCCAATATCACGCAGAGCAATAGACAAAAGCGCCACGCTAACCCGTTCCCCAGTCGTGATAAGCATATCCAGCTCCCGCTTATCAGGGTTGCGGCTAATGCTGTAGGCA
Organism: uncultured Elusimicrobiales bacterium; assembly: GCA_944324115.1. Lineage (GTDB taxonomy): Bacteria > Elusimicrobiota > Elusimicrobia > Elusimicrobiales > Elusimicrobiaceae > Avelusimicrobium. Next base: position 16,491 of record CALUVB010000003.1, on the reverse strand, counting down.
TGGTCCAACAATACGTCGGTCAAATTGCCGTTGGCAGAAGCTACAATCACCGGCAAGAACCCTTTATCATAACGGGCTTTAATCAATTGGGCAGCCATCAAAAGTTTCTGCTTATTAGCCAGCGTATTGCCGCCAAATTTCATAATACAAATCTGTTTGCTCATATTCATTTTCCAATCCAGGAGGGCACTTGTTGGCCTTCCAGCATTTCTTCATAACTGCTGCGACGGCGCACGACGGCATACTCATTTCCGCGCACCATTACTTCCGCCGGAAGCGGACGGAAATTATATTGAGAAGCCATCGCCGCGCCATATGCTCCAGCACACATTATAGCTAATAGGCGGCCCGGTTGCACAGGCTCAATAATACGCTCTTTGGCAAACACATCTCCCGACTCACAGATAGGCCCCACAATATCAGCCACAATCGGAGCCGTACCCGCGCGGTGCACCGGCAATATGCTGTGCCAAGCATCATACATAGCCGGACGTATTAAATCATTCATGCCCGCATCAACAATAATAAAGCGTTTCTGGTCTGTTTGTTTTGTATAGAGCACTTGAGTCACCAAAACACCGGCATTGCCTATTACCGAACGGCCCGGCTCCACAATAATATGTTTATCCAATCCTCCCAACGTTTCACGCACTACCTGGGCATACGCCTCACAGGTAGGTGGAAGTTCCACATTATAATTTATCCCCAAACCGCCGCCCAAATCTATATTTTCAATAGTAATTCCGTCAGCTTCCAATGCCTGTACCATAGCCGCTATGCGCGTAAATGCCAAACGAAACGGCTCCAAATCTAACAGTTGCGACCCAATATGCACGGCTATCCCACACACCCGCAGCGACGGCATCTGGGCTGCCGCGTGGTATAGTTCATGTGCTTCCGGCCAAGGCACACCGAATTTATTTTCTTTTTTCCCCGTTGTAATTTTAACATGGGTTAACGCATCAACGTCTGGATTTACGCGCAGCGCCACATTGGCGCGCGCCCCTATGCGCTGCGCCACACGCGCCAATAGCTGCAATTCTTCGGCCGATTCCACATTAATCTGCCGTATGCCGTGCCGGAGTGCTTGTTCCAGTTCCTCTTCGGTTTTGCCTACACCGGAAAATACGATTTTGTCGGGTGTTATGCCGGCTTTAAGCGCCAAGAACAACTCTCCTCCAGACACCACATCTGCCCCGCCGCCCAAAGCCGCCACGGCAGACACCACCGCCAAATTGGCATTAGCTTTGACAGAATAACATACTGTGCTGTGGAATGGCTCCAGCGCACGGCGGTATCCTGCTATATTGGCAGCCAATTTGCCATAAGAATAGCAATAAAAAGGAGTGCCCACTTCCTGCGCTATTTTTTCCAACGCCACGCCCTCCGCATACATTTCTCCGTTTTCATAATGGAAACACATATACGCTCCTCCCGATAAAAAACCCCCGCTTGCAATAAAGCGGGGGTCAAATCGGTTCTCTCAATTAAAATACGGCTAATCCGTTTCCGCCAAATTGCAAGCAAAAACACAAGGGCATTTCTTGCTCTTGTTTTGTTTGCTTACACGTTTGACGGAAAAAATCAGTGCCATGAAGTTAGTATAATAAAAATCCGGCAGCTGCGCAAGAAAATATTTCAAGCGCCTTTGTCTTTCTGTTGGATTATCCGCCAAAGGAACGATTTTTAACACCGACAGTCCTTTACATAAAAAACCCGCTTTGGCAAGCGGGCTTTAAAAAAACCAATTGGGTTAATCCCATTTAGAACGCAATTTTTTAATTTCTTTTTTAATGGCAGGCTTTAAAGCCGGCTCTGCATAGTCAATAAATAATTTGCCGTCTAAATGATCTATCTCGTGCTGGAAAGCTTTAGCCAAAAGCCCGCGCGCGCGGACCTTTTTCGCTTCCCCATTTTCATCTAAAAAGCGCACGGTTACATCGGCCGCACGCGGGATTTCCACCCACAAACCTGGCAGGGAAAGACAGCCTTCTTCTTCCACCACTTCCCCATGCGTTTCCAAGATTTCCGGATTAATAATTACAATTCGTTTCAGCGGCGCGTTCTTCTTTTCAGATTCCGGAATAAGAATCACCGCCAGACGATAGTCTAAACCAATTTGGTTGGCGGATAACCCCACCCCCCGTACGGAAAGACAAGTTTCTTCCATATCTTGCAGCAACTGCGGCAACACCGGGCGCAGTTTTTCAAAATCTGTAGGTTTTAGTTTTTGGCGCAGAATTGGATCGCCATATTTTACGATTTTATGTATAGCCATAAGGGTATTATATCATTTCCCGTTTTCTCCCCAACGCAGTCCCGGTTCCTTTCTAAGAAACCCACATCAAGACGGCTGGGAGTTAAAACGGCAAAGAGATTAGCGGTTAAACCGATAGCTTACTTCGCGCCCTTCCCATAGGATACGTGCCGTTACGGGGTGTTTGAGTTCTGCGTCTTTAAGCGCACTAAACGCCATAACCACCCGTTCCATTTGTGCATTGGAGCCGTGCCGGCCGGAGACTCCCATTACAATTTCTTTAGCGTCTGTGGCGGCAGACACCTGCACCATGGCATAAAAAGCATCATTAGACTGCACCATCACCGGCACCACGGGTACGCCATATTTTTCCGCCAGAAAAATAACCTGCGTGAACAGTTCCCGCTCATCGGCGGCGTTGCTGCGCATGTCTTGGCGGAGCAGCACGTTCTCCACCGGTTTGGCATATAGCACGATCACTTCCGTATCCTCCACATTGACCGTGCTGAGTACATCTTCCAAATGATACAAGTTGTCCGGGTCTTTCACCGCCACCAATACGCGGTTGGGTTTTTCTATCTCTTGCACGACTGCTTGCAAATCCGATGCGGCGGCCGTATTCATACGCTCCCGATAGCCTTCCTCAAACATCGTGTTGGCTTTTTTGGCGTTCAAACGCTCCGAAATCTTAAACACCGTAAACAAAAATATCGTAAAACAAACACCGGACACAGTGGAAATCTGTTTGGTAAACAAATTAACCAACGCCACCCCCAGCAGAAACAGAAACACCAGCATCATACCCACCGGTATGTAATAATTTTCATACTTTATATTAAGCGGAAACATAAAATCCCGCTTTTCCGCCGCCCGTTTAAAGCGCAGCATAATAATAGAACCCGTTTCCAACACAAAACACCATATCACGCCAAAAGCATACGCCTCGCCCAGCAAATACACATTCCCGCGGGATAAAATGATGACCACTGCCTGACAAAAAGCCACGATATTAATGATATGATAGGTCGTACCATATTTGCGGTGGATTTTGCGGAACCAATCGGTCAAAATCCCGTCTTCCGCCACGCGGTTTAAGAGAGCATTGGAACCAATCAACGCCGTATTGACCGCGCCGGAAAGCATCACCACGCCCGCCACCACCACCAATGTCTGCATAATCAATTTCAAGAAATTCGGCCCCGCCATGGACATGGCCAAACCGGAAAGCAGATTTTCATTATACTTGCCCGCTATCAAATCCTGCGGGATAATCAAAGCCGACAAAAAAGTCAGCCCCCCGGTAAACACCATGGCAAACACAAATATTAAAATAGCGGCTTTTTTCAAATTCTGCGGTTTAGGATATTCTATTTCACGATATACTTGAGACAAAGTCTCCAAGCCGGACAACGCCAACACGCTATGCCCAAAAGCTATCATCATGCCCAACGCCCCAATCGTTTTATGCCAGTCCAAATCTTTCAGCCAGCCCAAGGCTTCCGGGGTAAATTGCAACGTCATAGGCGGCATTTGCACTCCACGCAAGGCCATGGTAATAAAAGCCCAAATCGCCAGCAGGAAACATACAGCCAAGGAAAAAGCGATAATCTTGGCGCTTTTGCCGCTGGATTCTTCTATTCCTTTAACGTTCTGACGCCAAAAATAGGCCGTTACCAACAATCCGAACAACACAGAAAAACCCTTTTCCGGTATCAGAAACCCAGCCCCAAACTGCACAAGAAAAGAATTGATTAATCCTGACAGATAATGACCCGCCGTTACCGCGCTAATAGGCCCGGTAAGCAAAAAGTCAAAGGCCATAGCGGAAGCTGCAAATTTGGCTGAGTTATCCCCCAAACCGTCACGCACCACTTTATATACGCCGCCACGCACGAACAGAGAACAAGATTCTATATATACCGCCAGCAATACTCCGGCAAAAAGCATAACCGCCAAAATAAACCATGGAAATGCCGGGCCAAAAGCACGCATGGCAATACCCCCGGCGTAAAAAGCGCTGGATCCAAAGTCGCACAGTACAATAGCCGCCGCTTTCCAAAACGGAATAAACGTCAGCATAGCAGTAGTCAGCACAATGACTTTTTTTACCCGTAGTGGGCTTTTGTTATCTGAAGAAGTAGGAGAAGGTGTCATGGAAAAATTATTCGTCTGCCAGTTTAGCAGCTATTTCTTGGACAGTTTTGCACATGGACAGCTCAGCAATAAAATCCGGCTTAAATACTTCAGCCAAAGCAGACAAAATTTGCAAATGCTGCTGGAAAAACGCCTGTCGGGCAGGAGATAGAAACAAGAACATCGCCTTAATTTCCAAATGCGGCCCGGAAGGTTCTTCTATCCCTTGGGGCAGCACGGCCAAGGCGGCCTTAAAGCTGTCCAATTCTTCCAAACGCGCATGCGGAATGCTCAGCCCCGTATCTAACGTGGTGCTAATGCCCTCTTCACGCTTTAACACTTGGGCCAACACGTCGGAAGCTTCCAAATTGTTCTCTCCCGAACATACAGCCTGCGTCAGCCGTCTGATTACTTCTGCCTTAGCAGGTTTGTCTGTCACCAAAAAAATACGTTCAGGGGACAATAAACTGCTTATTTTAAACTTACCAGTTGTTTTTGAATCCATATTTTCGTGAAATTCCATATTACCAAATCTGTCAGGCTCCCGCAACCGCTTCCCCCGCTTATTTCCGGGCCGGCGGTAATTTTTTCAGCAGGCGTTTGGCCTCTTTTGATGACAGAGCCGCTTGCTCCAAATAAGCTCTGGCTTGCTCCGGCTGCCCCAGCGCCACATATACCGCCCCCATATGATAGGCCACTTCTGCATTGGCATAGACAAATTCCTTATCCAGGCTTTCCAACAAAGCCAACGCTTTCTCATATTCCCCCTGCTGATAATACACCCAGGCCAATGAATCCATAAAAGCCCGGTCTTTGGGGCTTAATTCCAAAGCGCGGATAATAAGCTCTTGGGCTTGCGGCAGGCGCTCCTTGCGTTCTGCCAAACTAAACCCCAACAAATTATAAGCGACCGCATTGCGGGGGTTTTGTTCCAACACCAAGCGCACCTGTTCCTCCATTTCTTCATACTTATGCAGACTTTCCAAGGCAAACGCATACGCCAGCCGAGCCTGCTCATATGAAGAATTGCTTTGCAGAATAGTCTTTAAGATGCGCGCAGAACGCCGGTTCTGTCCATCGTCTTGCAACGCCAAAGCATAGAAATACCCTATTTCCACATTCTGTTCAAAGCGCTCGTATGCTTCTTTGAGCAGCCGTAACGCCTGTTCGGGGTGTCCCGCGCGCTGCTGGTAAAACGCCACCTGCAGCCATTTAGACGCGTCTTCGGAAAAGTCAGCCGTTTCCTGCAAATAGCGCGCCGCTGCTTCAAAATCTCCGTTTCTTTCAGCATATAAAGCCAAAAAATAACCGGCTGGCACATCGGATTTGTCTAAATTTTTGGCTTTCAAGAAATAACTCTGCGCCCGTTCATCATCATGCACTATTACATACACAGAGCCCATGCGTGAATACATAGAGGCGCTTTCATAACCGATCTTTTCCAATTCTTCCAATTCATGCAGCATTAGAAAAAACTGGGCCGCCTTCTCATAAATCTGCGCGCGCGCCAAATAAGGTTCCGCATAAGTAGGATCCCGGCGGGTGGCGGCATTATAATATTGCAATGCTTTCACCGGCTGACGCTGGTGAAGATAAATATTGCCTATCTCGTAATCAATTACATGGGCAATGGCCGGGTAATCCTCTTGATGGGCTTTCAGTTTTTCGGCAGCCTGGTCCGGATCTATATAAGTCAGCAGCAACACATATTGATAGAGTATGCGCAAGTCATCAGGGTCCGCCGCCAACGCTTTTTCATAATTTTCCTGTGCTTCTTTCAGCTGGCCCTTGCGCCAATTATAAAAAGCATATACGGCCCAGTCTTCCGCTTCATTTTCCCCTTCATCTATATAAGTGATATAAAGGTCCGCTTCTTCCAACTGGTCTTGCGTCAAGGCACAGACCGCCAACAAACGGCGCAAATAGCGGCTTTGAGGAGCTTGAGAAAAAACCCGGCGATAATCATCACAATAATCCGGGTCTTGACGCACTTCCGCTTGGACAGCACGGATAAAATCCAAATACAAGGCGGCCTCTTTTTTACCCTGCGGGCTTAAAGGAAGGCTCTTGGCCGGCAATGCCAAACTGCCCGCACAGAAAAACAATAATCCCAACAAAATACATTTTTTCATACGTCTGTCCCCAAAATTAAGGCATTCCTCCCCGCCCCATAAAAATCCTTACGCAACCCCAACGGTACAAAACCGGCCTTTTTATATAAGGCACAAGCAGGCTTATTGTCCTGCGCCACTTCCAACGTCACCCGGCAGGCTCCTTGTTTTTTTAATTCTTCCAAACTGTGCGCCAGCAACCTATATCCCACCCCTTTCCCGGCGTAGGCAGGCAATACAGCTACATTCAATATTTCACAAAAACCGGCTGCCGCGCGCAAGGCCACAAAACCGATTATTTCATTTTCTTCACATGCACACCAAATCCGAGCGCAAGGTTGCCCCAGCTCTCCGGCAAAGCCGCTTTCTCCCCAGCCCGCCGCCTGCGGGCGCGTCTGCTCCACACGGGCTAAAGAGGCAGCATCTGTCTGCCGGGCAAGGCGCAGCTTCATCGGCCCAACTCAAAACGCGCAGGCTTTAAGTACAGCGGCTCCAGAGCGTCTTTTTCATAAACGGGGTCATGGCTCATGGCTATAAGAGCTTGCGGGCGCACCCGGCACTCAGCCAATGGCGCCAAACGATACCCTGTTGGCAACAGCCCCGCCAACGAAGCGCCGTCTTTATCCGTTCCAGCACAATAAAGAGGCTCCTTCCGCGCGGCCAAACGCGTCACTAATTCTTCTTTTCCCAGCCACATTGGTCCTTCTCCGCTGCCGTCAAAAAACTGCAGGAAATATTCTTCTCTAAAAGCGTGCAACACCACCGCCAGCACGCCCGACGGATTAGCTTTTTTCCAAATAGAAAAAGAGCGGGACTGCCCCGCTTGAAAACGCAACACATCAAATATGGTAGCCCCGCACACCACTGCTCCGTTTAAATATTTAAGCATGGAAGCAAACGTCAGCGAAATGCGTATCCCGGTAAAACGGCCCGGACCGCGCACGATAAAAATTTTTTTCACATCAGCCAAATCAGCCCCGGTTTTTTGCAGCGCGCGCTGTACCAATGGAAGCACAAATTGCTCTTGTTTAATGCCGGTATGATGCAGCGCCACGATTTTTTCGCCGTCAAAAGCGCACACCGCCAAGGTCGGCCCAGAACTGTCCATTCCCAAAGTTATTTGTTTTGGCTTTGCCATAATTCCTCCGCCAAGACGCGCGACACAGGCCCATTTGCCCGCAGCGTAATGCGTCTGTTATCGGCGCCGCATAAGGTAAAATCCATTTCCAGCCGGTCTTGGGGCATCATAGCAGCCAATGGATCAGGCCATTCAGCCAAGATAACGGCTTTTTCATCTTCCAGCATTTCCTCAAATCCCAAATTAAACACTTCTCCTTCACTTAGACGGAATAAGTCTATATGGAATAATGTCTTTTTCCCTTTCTGATAGCGTTTCATTAAGCTGAAACTGGCACTGGTGGGCGAACCGTTCATACCCAACGCTTCCGCCACCCCTTTAACAAATACCGTCTTTCCGGCTCCGATAGGCCCGCGCAGAAATATAATTTCTCCGCCCCGCAGCAATGCAGCAAACTCCCGCGCCAGTTGACGCGTTTGCTGGGCAGAAGAAGTATAAAGGGTCCATTCTGTATTCATCGGATTGTTTTAATACATACCGTACGCCCGTCATATTGAGTACGGTCCATATTCGTCGGATCTAACACATCTTGGCCGTCAGCCACAAAAACATAACGGTATTCCCCCGCCGGCAACGCCAACGAGGTTTCAAAATATCCCCGGGCATATTTTTTCAATTTTATCGGCGTTTTGCCCCACCCGTTGAAATCGGCCTGCAGCTCCACTTGCTGGGCCTGCGGGGCAGTCAAAAAGAAATTGCGAAATTTAATTTCGGTATTAAATTTCTCTTTAGGTTTTTTGCGCAAAGAAACCAAATCATCTTTTTCCAGCGGAGCAGTTTGCGCCGCGCCTTCCACAGAGCCGGAAGCATAGTCATAATAATCTTCCCCCGCGGTAAAAAAGGCCGTCAAAGCCGCACAAATTAATAATAAGAAAAGCACAAACAATGCGCCCGGTTTTTTACTGTTCATCTAAATATTCCCTTTCATTAAAACAAGCCCCGCAAGAAGCGGCCAACGCCCGCACCGCGGCGGGATCTGCGCCGGTTTGGTCTACGCAGCTGGCGGCCACCCGCTCAAACCCTGCGGCGGAGCATTTTTTCAGAAAATCCAACACAGAAGCAAACCCGTTCTCATACCCCGGCGCGGGGCGGAGCAATTTGCGCCATTGTTCTTCATCAGAGGCGTTTAAGCTGACATAGACCACATCTACCGCGCTGCGCAATTCCGGCACGATGTCCCGTTTATTAATCAAGTTGCCCAGTCCATTGGTATTGAGGCGGATTCTAAACGGAGGATACTCCCCTGCGGCCTGGGCCTTTTTTAACGCACGCCCCACGGCCAGCACTACCTCCAAACGCATAGTAGGCTCTCCATAACCGCAGAACACCACCTCCTGCACAGGTGCACGATGCAATTCTTTATCCAATAAAGCAAGCACTTCTTGCGCAGAAGGCTCTTTTCCCTGCAAATCCAAATTATGCCCGTCAAACTGCATATGCCATTTCGTTTTTATGCAAAACACGCATAAATTGGGGCACCGGTTAGTTAAATTAATATATAAGCCGTTTTTGAAACGGTACACGATAGTCGGTTCTGACATACAACACCTCTTTATTTATTATACCAGTTTCACCAGCGGCCGGAAGGCCTCCGCCAAGGTGACGGCGGCTACTTTTTACGCTTAGTGAGAACAAAAGAAAGAACGCTTTCTCCAAAAAGAAGCTGCGCTTTTAAGCGCAGCTATAACCAAATCCGCCAACACGCACAATATAAATCTGCAGAAAAACAAAATACACCATAAAAAGAAATAGACAGCCCGCACCTTTCTTTATAATTCCCGAACGGCCCCACAGCAAGGCGCTGCCGCTGTTTTATCAAGCTCAAAAGGATCGCTTCAGACATCTTCCCAACAAGCGGGAGCCCACAGAGCCGCCACACTGCCGCGGAGGAGTACCCAATAAAAAATCCCCCATAGACGGGGGATTAAAAAGAAATCACTCAGCCCGCTTAATCACAATTTTATCCCCGGGCTGAACAAACTTAAAAAACCGCTTCATGTATTTTTCCGGTACGGCAATATCTCCGGCGGTGGGGTGGTCATTGGAAATATTTAAGAAAATAGCAGACCCTTTCCCCGGTATAACGTGATCCGTATTATATTCCACCACGATGGCATATTTATAAGCCATATCTAAGCGGGAAAGTTCTTCCGCCGTTTTCCAATCCCGCTTAATGCCAGCTTTTCCAGGCACATACTGGTTATAATATTTGGAATTGGGATCGTCTACCCATACATCATCTATATGAATAAGAGTATAAGCCAAATTAGTTTCCGGATTTTCCACTGTACCAAATGCGCGGCGCAATTCAAATTCACCGGCTGGTACAGCCAAATCTCCTTCCCGTTTATTATCCGTAATGCCATTCCAGCCGATATATCCTTCATCTGTGCGGAATACTTCGCTCCATTTATCGCCCCGGCGTTGCCAAGCGGAAACAGAAGCGCGGTCCCCGCGTCCCTCTACCACCACTTTACGCTCTGTTACAGGCCCCCGACACGCCCAAAAGCACACTCCCGCCGCTCCTGCACATAAAAGCAAACAACAAATCCAAAGCGTTTTCTTTCCCCAACCTGTTTTTTTCATTTGATATTCATTCCTCAATTGCAAAACGGATAAAAATTAATGGCCTTCTTCAATAATAATCTTATCGCCCGGGCGCAAAAATTCCAAAAATTTCTTCATATCTTCTTCCGGTACGCTGATACAACCCGCCGTGGGCCGGTCTAAGGAACAATGAAAGAATATGGCGGACCCTTTGCCCGGTACGGCCGGCTGGGTATTATATTCCACCACAATGGCATATTTATAGGCCACCGGCTGGCTGGGCAAATCCTCTGCAGAAAGCCAATCTTTATCGGCGGTGCCGGAACGGACAAATTGATTATAATAGGCAGAGGCAGAATCGTCTACCCACACGTCTCCCGCCTGCACCTGTGTATATTCCAGCAAAGTAGCCGGAGCCGCCGCCACGCCAAAAGCACGCCGCACTTCAAATTCTCCCAACGGGGTTGCTCCGTCTCCTTCTTGCTTCTGACTGCTCACACCATTACGCCCCACATACCCTTCCTGACTGCGGAACACTTCTTTCCATTGGTCGGCCTGTTTTTCCCACGCGGTTACAACAGCCCGGCTCCCCCAGCTCTGCACTACCACTTTACGCTGTGGCGTCTGTTCCGGCTGGGCCCATAATCCGCTATTGCACAGCACAGCCAAACAGAGTAAAAAAAGCGACAAAAAAATTTTCTTTATCATATTTCTATCCTTACTAGAACTGCGGCACAGGCTGTCACCCCCCGTTACCAGCTGTTATACGGCCTGCTCCGCATATTTTGTTTATATTGTTTCTATCCGGCAAAGCATGTCTTTTTCAGCCATACATTCCGGCAGACACTTTACTTTCTATATTATAGCAGTTTGCCGTTTAAAGGGAGCATTTTCGCTGGCAGAAAATATATTTACCGGGAAGATGCTTCTGTTTTCCAAGGCAGAAAAACGGGAAAATGAAAAAAACGACTTTTCCCCAAACGCTAAAATTAATAAAATAAAGACAGAGGAAGGGTGGCCGAGCGGTTTAAGGCGTCAGTCTTGAAAACTGATGTAGGGGCAACTCTACCGAGGGTTCGAATCCCTCCCCTTCCGTTTCTCTATACAGCTCCATTCTCAGAAGGGAACGGATATTTTTATTCCCCCTTCCGTCGGTATTGTTTTATAATTGATATTCCATTTTTTGCGTATTTGTACTTTTTTTGTAATAAAAAAACTACCAAAAACGCTATATATAAGGCAGAAGTTTCATATCCTTTTCGTTTATATCCCTGCTGTTTTCCGGTCCGCCGCTCCTTCTTCATTCTAAAATCTGTTGGTCAGAAATACGCTTTATCTAAACGCAGCAGGATAAAGAGGCGCAAGCGCATTTCATGATCTGTTGTTTAACAACGCGCCTTATCTCCCACTTGCCCGTTTTAGCCCTGTTGGGAGCAAGCTCTTTTATTCCTAGCCGCCAAATCCCCCCTGCACTGTTTTCTTCAACGCAGGCACGTTTGTCTCAACGAAATGCCGTTTATTTTCCTGCTAACTAGAATGAAATTTGCCATAATATAAAAAACAAAACGTTGAGGAGCATATATGGCACACATTCGATATGGCAAAGAAGGATTGGAGCTGGACATTACCCCTATTTCCCGTTGGTATGATGACGGCTGCCAAGAACCTTGTCTGGAGTATGAAATTGGCCTCTATTACAGAGATACGCCGCTTTTTTCTGATGAATTTGCAGAGAAATTTATTGCCTTCAAAGACAGTCAAGCACCTTATCTTTCCACATTTATTTTAAATGTACTGGCAACAGCACAGGCCGATAATTGGATTATGTTGGAACCGAAGGTGTCTGTATTTTTAGCGCCCAAAGCCGCTTTGGGTTGTGCCTGCCGCGGCGAAATGCCGGGACAAACTCCCTTTTTTATGGAAATCAAATTAGACCAAAATATTTTATCCGACAAGCCGTATGCAGCATATTCCGACACGGGCCTCTCCTTAAAGCTGGAGGCTTCCCGGGAGCAATGGGGCCAATTTGCGCGGGATTTGGAAGCCGAAGAATCGGACTTTGAAGAATAGCCCTCCTTCTTGTCACAGGGATACTTTCCACCCGCCGATATTCCTGCTTCAAATGAAACTATACAGCACAAAACCCCGGTTAAACCCGGGGCTTTTTTATAAATAAAAACTATCAGACGCTTTGGGGCTTAAGCCTTCCATCGCGTTGGCCCGCCTGTCCTGCCGGAGCTGATTTAAAGTCCGCTTACTTATCGTCGTCAAATCCTTTCGGATTCGGAATTAAATGTTTAGACATTTCTTTAAATGTCTTCAACAGCAACCCTTTCCTCCCGGACATGCGCCGCGCCTTGTCGGGCCGGTCATAATCCGGCGGCAAAGAAGCATCTTGCCGGTCTTTATCAAAGGAAATGCGTTGGCTGCCGAATACACTTTTATGTCCCGTCATCAAGAAACTGATTACACAAGCTACCGCCGCATACGGGGCAATTTCGGCTCCGAAAAGCTCTATAGCCATAATACTGGCAGACAGCGGCGTATTCGCAGCCCCAGCCAGCACTGCCACCAACCCCAGCGCAGCCATAGTGGTAGCGTCAGTGCCCAACAACGGAGCTAATGTGGCCCCGGCTTGGGCTCCTACAAAGAAAATAGGAGTTACAATCCCGCCCACACCGCCGGCAGCAAAAGTGACCGCAGTAGTAAAAGTCTTAATTAAAAAACCAAAAGGAGACTGCAGTTCTCCGCCGGCCAACACCCCATTAAATCCGTCTAGCCCCAACCCTAAATACAAGGGAGAAGTCACAATCCCCACCACCACCAACAGCGCTCCGCCTATAAAACAGCGCCAAAAAGGCGAAGTACGCAAAGAAAGATAACGAAAAAGCACTTTAATAAATTTCATTACTTCCGTAAACATGATAGATACTACGCCGAAAAACAACCCCGCAATCAATACTTTTAAAAAGAATTGTTCCGCAAACACCGGAGCAAAATTAAGCGGGTGATAAATATAATCCACTCCCAGCCAGGTGGTTACCTGGAAAGCAGTAATCCCGGAGATAAATGCGGGGAACATCACATCATAAAAAATATGCCCCACCCACAGCACTTCCAAACCGAACAAAGCCCCGGATATCGGCACGCCAAACACCCCGGCAAACCCCGCGCTTACACCGCAAATCATCATTTTGCGCTGATCCTCCAAATTCATGCGCAGCAACCGCCCCAATACCGAGCCCAACCCGGCCCCCGCGTCAGCGCAGGGGGCTTCCTTGCCGGCAGAGCCGCCCACCGTCATGGTAAAAATACTTAACACCAAAGATTTTATAGCTGATAATATGCCGACCGGTCTGTATGTGTTAATTTTATTAATCACCGCATCTGTAGAATAGTCCTGCGCGTTCGGAGCCGTTTTGCGCGCCAACAGCCAAATAATATAAAGAAAAAAAGGAAGCCCTACAAAATACAATGGAAAACGGGAACGCCAGCCGATAGCGGCGTCTAATGTTTTCAAAAACACCGCATCTACCACCCCCACTACCAAGCCTACCAGAGTAGAGAGGAAAAACCATTTAATGATATTCAAAAAATTATGATGAGTTCTTGTTTCCGGCATAAATGTATTGTACTAAATCCCTTCACTTGAGCATAGCTGATTTTGGAGTATAAAGCCGCCCATACATTCTGGTTTGGAAATGCTATACTATAAAAGATAGTGGCCGTTAAGCCACAGTTCGCTATGTATAATAAGGAGTTGTTATGGACTTTTTCTTTTCTTCAGTCATTACCCTTTGCCTAGTGATGGACCCGTTTGGCAATATCCCTCTTTTCATTTCCGCTCTGAAAAAAGTAGCCCCGGAACGACGCAAAGCCGTATTGGTGCGTGAGTTGGCTATCGCACTGGCTATTACAGTGGCTTTCCTCTACTTGGGAAAATGGTTCCTGCATATGTTTGGCATTCATTCCTTTTCTATGAGCATTGCAGGAGGCATTATTCTGTTCATTATTTCCATGAAACTGGTATTTAATAATGAAGAAGAACCCCACACCAACCCCAAAGAAGAAGAACCCTTTATCGTACCGCTGGCCATTCCGCTGGTGGCCGGACCGGCGGTTTTGTCCATTGTCATGATTCTTTCTGCCCAGCAACCAAACAAGCTGCTCACCTTGGCGGCTCTGCTGGCAGCTTCCATCATTAATTCAGCCGTTTTGATGCTGTCCTTTCCCATCAGCAATCTGTTGGGTAAAAAAGGATTAATTGCCATAGAACGTTTAACCGGTATGATTTTGGTGCTGATGTCTGTGGACATGGTCATGGGCGGCATATCTGAATTTATGAAAGGGAGCCTGTAACTATGAGGAAGCTGTGGCTGCTATTTGTTTTATGTGCGCTGCCGCTATCTGTTCTTGCCGCACCAAACGATAAAGTGGATTTTGCCATTTTTGTCAGCCCCACCTGTGTCCACTGCAAACATTTTGAAAACGAATATCTCCCCGTTTTGCAGCAGAAATACAAAGACAGCGTCAATTTTATTATTTACGACGTCTCCCAAGACGGCAACAACCTTATCCTGCAGCAAACTGCCCAAGCATACGGGCAAAACCCGGCTTATCCGACGGCTATTGTAGGAGACACATATATGATGGGATATCCGCATGAAATAAAAACATATGCGGAAAACGCCATAGAAAAAGCGCTCCTGCTGCGCCAAGACACCCGCATTCAGACTAAGACGCCGGACACACAGACCGCCTTCAGCCAAATCACTTTTTGGGCCATTATCGGGGCGGGATTGGTAGACGGCATTAATCCCTGCGCTTTTGCGGTTATTGTATTTTTTATCTCTTTCTTAACGGTATACAAATATACCCGGAAGGAAATCATCGTAGTTGGTCTTTCTTACTGCGCGGCGGTGTTTGCCGCCTATGTGCTGATAGGGTTGGGCCTGTTCCGGTTTTTATACGCCATGCAAGGCTTTTACTGGGTAATTAAAGCTTTCTATATTATCACCGCTTTCGTTTGTCTTGTTTTCTTTGCCTTGAGCATTTATGATTTTTGGATATATAAGAAAACCCAAAAATCAGACAAAATGTTGCTCCAGCTGCCTCAAAACCTAAAAGTCCGCATTCACAAAATTATGGGCTTCTTCCTGCGCGACAAGCATGAAAGCATGTGGCGGCTGACGCTGGCCGCATTAGCGGTAGGATTTTGCGTATCTTTGGTGGAAGCCGTATGTACCGGGCAAGTATATCTGCCCACCGTAGTGCTTATTATGCAAGACCCGGCTTATCGGGTGAAAGCCATTATTTACCTGCTTTTGTATAACTTTATGTTCATTGTACCGCTGCTGGCTGTGTTTGCGTTGGCAGTGGCGGGATATGAATCACGCGGATTTAACGATTTCTTAAAGAAACATTTGGGGTTGACGAAGCTGTTGCTCTGCGTGGTATTTTTGGGATTATTTATTCTACTTGCAGGGAACATTTAAATTATGTAAGCTCAATGTTATGAAATACTATGCAACTAAGAAAGGTTTTTCTCTAATAGAAATGATGGTGGTCATGCTCATCATAGCCATTTTAGCAGCCATTTCATTACCTTATTATGGTCGTTTTTTGGAACGCATGCGCATAGCAGAGGCAGACACCGTCATAGGTTCCGCTATTTCCTCACAGGAACATATTTTTCTACGTTCCCAGCACTATACGCGGTTATGGCACAAATTAGATGCAGCCCCCGTTATGGTACGCCAACCTAAAGCTCAAAATGATTATGCCAACGGAACAGAAAATACTATTTTTTATACTCGGGGAGGAGCCTTATCTGATACACCTAATGCCGGCTTTGCCATTTCTTTTGAGACAGACGCCAATGCCAATTGGTTTGCCGTAGCCAGAAGAGTCGGCCATGGCGGATATACTTACCGATTAGTACGTCCCTTCGCCAGCACAGACACCACTTGCGTACCGGATTGGGCTAATGAGAAAGATTTGGCAATTTGTATGGACTATATGGGAGTAGATACGCCAGCAGAACTAACGGCAGACCCTATGGTACCGGCCGCAGAAGACACCACAGCAGCTTGATAGCGCCCTCTTGCAGACCTCTTCCGCAAACAGCTTTTGATAAAAAGAGCTTGCTTTCAGGAAATATTATTGCTAAACTAAAAATGTAGCCACCAGGCTACGCAATTCTATCTTAAAAATAAAACTGTAGGAGGTTTTATGAATAAGAAGGGTTTTACCCTGGTTGAATTGCTGGTAGTCGTATTGATTATCGGCATTTTGGCCGCTATGGC
>CALUVB010000002.1 GCA_944324115.1 uncultured Elusimicrobiales bacterium | reverse complement strand
TTGGAAGTCAATTTCACACGGGCAACCTTTCTTAAAGCAGAGTTCGGCTTTTTAGGGGTTGTGGTATAAACACGGGTGCAGACGCCTCTTCTCTGGGGGCAGGCCTGCAAAGCCGGCGATTTCGTCCGGTGCGTTTCTTTTGCGCGCCCGTATTTGACTAATTGGTTTACTGTAGGCATTATTGCTTCTCTCCTGTTTCTTTCTTTTCTTTGCGTTTCTGTTCAAATTCATCGGCAATCTTTCTGGCGGAAATACCTGTACCCGCCGGAATCAGATGGCCCACGATGACGTTTTCTTTCAGGCCTTGCAATTCGTCCACCTGGCCCGTGATGGCGGCGTCTGTCAGAACTTTTGTGGTTTCCTGAAAGCTGGCCGCCGATATAAACGATTCGGAAGCAAGTGACGCTTTGCTGATACCCAAAAGGATGGTTTCCGCGTCGGCCGGGCGTTTGCCTTCGGCTTTCATTTTCGCGTTTTCTCTAAGCCAGCTTGCGCGGCTGATTTCTTGTCCTTTCAGGAAATGCGTGTCACCCGCATCCAGAATTTTTACGTTCCCCAACATCTGACGGACAATAACCTCAATATGTCTGTCATTAATCGTAACGCCCTGCAGTCTGTACACTTCCTGAATGGCGTTTAACAGGAACTCTTGCGCTTCTTTCTCACCTTTGACGCGCAACACATCGTGCGGGTCTATGGCGCCGTCGGTCAGCGCTTCGCCGACGCCCACATGGTCGCCTTCATACACGACCAAGTGTTTTCCTTGAGGAATGCTGTAGGATTTCTCCTGATTCGTCTCGGCATTTCTCACTACCACTTCTACCAACCCTTTCGGGGAGGTCTCTAAACTCACAATGCCCTCGAACTCGGAGATAATGGCCGGGTTTTTGGGGCGGCGGGCTTCAAACAGCTCCGCAATTCTGGGCAGACCGCCCGTGATGTCTTTGGTACCGCCGGCTTCTCTGGCGATTTTAGCCAAAACATCACCCGCCTCCACATCCTCTCCGTTTTCTACCATCAAGATGGTATCCACCGGCAGGGGGAGACTGGTCTTGCCGTTTTTGCCCTCAATGCTGATGCGCGGGTTTTTCTTACCCATGCGGCTGGCGATAATCTTTCTTTCAATAACACCAGTCACTTTATTGCGCTCTTCCTGCAGCGTGATACCTTCAATAACGTCAGTCAAGCGCACAGTGCCTTTGGCTTCTGCCAAGACAGGGATAGAGTGCGGGTCCCACTCAGCAAGCAGGGTGCCTTTTTCTACGGTCGCTTTATCCGCGGTATAAACGGTGGCACCGTATTGGATCTTATATTCTTTTATTGTACCATTTCCGGCCTCTACAAAGATAGAGCCGTTGCGGGACAGACAGATTTTATTGTCATACACATTGGTGATGACTTTCATGTCCTTAAACGTCACTTTACCGGAGACTTCCGCCACGGCCTGAGAGCGTGACAACACGCGCGAGGCCGTACCACCGATGTGGAAGGTACGCAGCGTCAGCTGCGTGCCAGGCTCACCAATGGACTGAGCGGCGATGATACCCACAGCGTCTCCGGGGTTGCTCATCGTAGAGGTGGCCAAAGACAGACCATAGCACTTGGCGCACACGCCATAGGGAGCTTCGCAGGTCAGCACGGAACGAATGCGTACGGATTCCACGCCATACTTTTTGACCAATTTGCTCTGTTCCAGCGTAATGACGTCGCCTTCTTTAATAATGGTTTTTTCTTCTTCAGAGCCGTCGGCTTTTTTCACCTTGACGACCACATTTTCCAAAGAAGTGCGGCCCAAAATACGTTCTTCAATGGGTTCCACCATTTCTTCGCCGCTCATCAAGGATTTGACTACAATGCCGTTGTGGGTATGGCAGTCTTCTTCCGTGATGACCACGTTGTGGGCTACGTCTACCAGACGGCGGGTTAAGTAACCGGCGTCAGCCGTTTTCAAAGCGGTATCAGACAAACCTTTGCGGCCGCCGTGCGTGGAAATAAAGTATTCCAATACGGACAGCCCTTCGCGGAAGTTGGCGGTAATAGGAGATTCAATAATTTCACCTTGTCCGCCGGTCAATTTCTTCTGCGGTTTAGCCATCAGACCGCGCATACCGGCCAGCTGGCGCACCTGCTGGCGGCTGCCGCGCGCGCCGGAATCAGCCATCAAATACACAGAGTTGAAGCGCTGGCCCAGTTTGGGATCATATTTGCTGTCTTCAAACTTCTTCATTTCTTTAAACAGCTCGGACCCCACATCGTCGGTTACGCGTGTCCAAATATCAATTACTTTGTTATAACGTTCGCCTTCGGTAATAATACCGGCTTCGGCCTGGGCTTGAATGGCTTTGACTTTCTTTTTAGCATCGTCAATATATTTCTGTTTGACAGACGGAATCGTCATGTCAGCCACAGAAATGGACAGACCGGACTGGGTGGCATAGCCATACCCCAGTTTCATAATCTTATCCAAGAGCCGCACGGCTTCATAGCGGCCATACTTTTTGCTCTTATAGCATTCATCTACTAAAGAGGCCAGTTCTTTCTTGCCGATGGCTTTATTGACGTACGGCCAGCCTGCAGGCAGAATATTGTTGAAAATAATGCGTCCGGCGGAAGTATAGTCTTTCCATTTGGAAGCATTCTGGGCGTCTTTGGGATCCAGGCCTTCTTCAGCCAAGACGTTAATACCGCGCACTTTGATTTTAGCATGCAGCGACAGTTTTCCGTATTCCAGCGCCACCAAAGCTTCTTCTTTGCTTCCAAAGATAGAACCTTCCCCAATATCGCCGTCTTTAATCTTGGTGATAAAGTTCACACCCAACACCATGTCGTGAGACGGGGCGGCAATAGGCTTGCCGGAAGCGGGAGACAAAATATTGTTGGAGGCCAGCATCAGCGTACGGGCTTCCATTTGCGCTTCCAAAGAAAGCGGCACGTGCACAGCCATCTGGTCGCCGTCGAAGTCAGCGTTGAAAGCGGCGCAGGTAAGCGGGTGCAGCTGTATGGCTTTACCTTCAATAAGCACCGGTTCAAACGCCTGAATACCCAAGCGGTGCAACGTCGGGGCGCGGTTTAAAAGCACCGGGTGGTTCTTGGTTACTTTTTCCAAGATATCCCAAATTTCCGGACGCACACGCTCCAGCATTTTCTTGGCGGACTTTAAGGTTACGCCTTCTTTTTTCATCAGTTCGCCGATGATAAAAGGTTTGAACAGTTCCAATGCCATCAATTTGGGCAAACCGCACTGATGGATTTTCAAGCTCGGGCCCACCACGATGACGGAGCGGCCGGAATAGTCCACACGTTTACCCAACAGGTTTTGGCGGAAGCGGCCGTGTTTACCTTTAATGCTGTCGGACAGAGATTTCAAAGGTCTTCCACCCGGCCCAATAAAGAATTTACCGCGAGCGCCGTTTTCAATTAAGGCGTCAACCGCTTCCTGCAAGAGGCGCTTTTCATTGTAAATCATCACTTCCGGCGCGCGCAGGCTTTCAATATGTTTCAAGCGGTTGTTGCGGTTAATAATACGGCGGTATAAATCGTTTAGGTCAGAAGCTGCAAAACGTCCGCCATCAAGCGGAACCAGCGGACGCAAATCCGGCGGAATGACCGGCAGTACGCTTAAAATCATCCACTCGGGGCGGTTGCCGCTTTCTTTAAACTCTTCCATCGTTTTAATGCGGCGGATTAATTTGGTGCGTTCCAATTCACTTTGCGTGTTTTTAAGTTGCTCATGCAAGGCCGGGATTTCTTTGTCAAAATCTATGCCTTCCAAAAGCGTGCGGATAGCCGGCGCACCAATATCCACTTTGAGACGGCTGCCGTGTTTTTTACGCGCTTCGCGCACTTGGGCATCGGAAAGCAGCGTGCCTTTTTTGAAGTCCGTGCGGCCGGTTACGCTGTCAATGCAGTCTTCAATGACTACATAAGAAGCGTAATAGACCACGCGCTCCAAATCCGTCGTACGCATATCCAGCAGAATACCAATACGAGACGGATTTTTGCGCAAAAACCACACATGGGCCACCGGCACAGCCAACTCAATATGACCCATACGTTCGCGGCGCACTTTGGCTTCGGTAATTTCCACGCCGCAGCGGTCGCAGACGATCCCTTTAAACTTTACCCAGCGGTATTTGCCGCAGGCGCACTCATAGTCCTTTGTAGGGCCGAAAATACGTTCGCAGAACAGGCCGTCTCGCTCCGGCTTGAGCGTACGATAGTTGATAGTTTCGGGTTTTTTCACTTCCCCGTAAGACCAGGACATAATCTGTTCCGGGCTGGCGATGCCAAGTTTGATCGCGTCAAAATCAAAGAAGTTTAGTTCTCCGAGTTTTTTGATTTTTTTGGTAGTTTGCATGTTTTAAATTCTCCGAACGCTATTTGAGAGCTTCCGTTTCTTCGGCCGCTTGCGGCGCCGCGGCTTGTTCGGTCGCGGCGGGCAGCTTGGCGTTATTGTCTTTCATCTTCTTCAAGAGGTCTACGCTTAATCCCAAAGCCTGCAGCTCTTTAATAAGCACCTTGAAAGATTCCGGCACGCCGGGCTGGGCCGGGGCGTCGCCTTTGACAATAGACTCATACATCTTGGTGCGGCCCACAAAGTCGTCAGACTTTACGGTCAAGAACTCCTGCAAGGTGTAAGTGGCGCCGTACCCTTCAATGGCCCACACTTCCATTTCACCAAAGCGCTGACCGCCGAATTGGGCCTTACCGCCCAAGGGCTGACGCGTAATCAAGCTGTACGGACCAGTGGAACGGGCATGCACTTTATCTTCCACCAAGTGAATCAGCTTCAACATATACATGTAACCGATAGTCACTTTTTCTTCAAACGGAAGACCGGTGCGGCCGTCGTAAAGGGTAATGCGGCAATAATCATCGGGCAAATATTTCTTGGCATATTCTTCCCGCTCTTTACCTTTAAGCCCTTTATCATCTAAGATTTTCTCTTTGGCCAGTTTAATCTGTTCTACCACTTCCGCTTCGGTCGGCCCGTCAAAAACCGGGGTAGCCGCATTATAATGAAGCTGTTTTGCAGCCCAACCAAGCATGGTTTCCAGCAGCTGGCCTACGTTCATACGGGAAGGAATGCCCAACGGAGAGAGCACTACATCTAATGGCGTGCCGTCTGGCAGGAAAGGCATATCTTCCTCAGGCAAAATGCGGGCCACAACGCCTTTGTTGCCGTGGCGGCCGGACATTTTGTCCCCTACGTGCAGTTTGCGTTTAGAGGCAATGTACACTTTCACCGATTTGTTTACGGTTACAGACAATTCATCGCCTTGTTTGGAAAATTCAATTTCGCGCTCAAAATGTTCCACCGCTTTTTTCTCAAGCAGCTTATACAAAGCATTCAAGCGGTCTGTTTCTTTTTTCAGCGCGTCGGCTTTCGTGATCGTCGCTTTGGCATTATCTAAAGCGCGTTTGCGCTGTTGGGCCAACAATTCCAATGTTTGGTCCTTTTCCGTTTCCAGCGCTTTCAAGCGGGCTTTTTCTTCGGCTTTCGTCAGTTTTTCTTTGCGTACAAACACGCGGGTGCCCACTACCTTGCCGCTGGTGCCGGGAGGCACGCGCAACGAAGCATCTACTACGTCATCAGCCTTTTTGCCGAAGATTACTTTCAAGAGTCTTTCTTCCGGCGTAAGCTGCTGCTCCCCTTTCGGGGTCACTTTACCAACTAAAATATCACCCGGTTCTACCACCGTGGCAGGCAAAACGATACCGTCATTATCCAGGTGAGACAGCGCATCAGCGCCGATATTGGGAATATCACGCGTGATTTCTTCTGCGCCCAATTTGGTATTGCGCGCTTCTATATTAAACTCATGCAAATGCACGGAGGTAAAAATATCGTCACGCACCAAGCGGCTGGATACTAAGATGGCGTCTTCGTAGTTATACCCTTCCCAGCACATAAAGCCCACCAATAGGTTGCGGCCCAAAGAAAGACAGCCGTTATCCATAGACGGACCATCGCCGAGCACCTGGCCTTTTTTCACCGTATCGCCCGCAAAAACAATGGGGCGCTGGTTAATGCAGGTATCTTGGTTAGAACGTTTATATTTCAACAGTTCGTATACGTCCATAGAGCCGTCATTGGCTTCTACCACAATGCGGTTGCCGTCAGCAAATTGCACTTTACCGGCGCGTTTGGCTACCACGGCCGTACCCGAATCGCGGGCAACTTCGTGTTCAATGCCGGTACCCACAAACGGCGCTTCCGTGACCAAAAGCGGCACGCCCTGGCGTTGCATGTTACAACCCATCAAGGCACGGTTTGCGTCGTCATGCTCCAGGAACGGAATCAAAGCGGCAGACACGCTGATCACTTGCAACGGGGACACATCCATATAGTCCACGTCTTTCGGCGCCACCAACGGATAATCCGAGCGCACGCGGCAAGCCACCAAATCAGAAGTAATTTTCCCGTTTTTATCCAACGGAGTATTGGCCTGGGCCACCATTTTGTCGTCTTCCGCATCGGCGGTCAACGCTTCTATTTTATCAGTTACTTTGCCGTTTTCCACTTTGCGGTACGGCGTTTCAATTAAACCGTATTTATTGACCTTAGAATAGCAGGCCAAAGAGGTAATCAAGCCGATGTTCGGACCTTCCGGGGTTTCAATGGGGCAGACGCGGCCATAGTGCGTATAATGCACGTCGCGCACTTCAAAGCCGGCGCGTTTGCGGTTCAAGCCGCCGGGGCCTAAAGCGGACAAACGGCGTTTGTGCGTCAACTCGCCCAACGGGTTAATTTGGTCCATAAACTGAGACAACTGAGAGGTACCGAAAAACTTGCGAATGATAGCCTGCACCGGCTGCGCATTTACCAAAGCGCGCGGGGTGAAGGAGGTGAGTTCGCGGTTCATGCGGTCGCGGGCAGTTTTCGCCATTTGGGAAAGGCCTACGCGGATTTGGTTTTCCAACAATTCACCAATGCCGCGTACACGGCGGTTGCCCAAGTGGTCAATATCATCTACTTTAAACGTAAAGTCCGGCCCGTACATCTTCTGTGCGTCTTCTCCGGCGTTCAAAGCTAACAGATATTTCACCGTAACAATCACGTCTTCCGGCGCCAAGGTGCGGCGGCGGTCAGACGGAGTGGTGAATTTTTTGAATTTCAGTTTGCCAATCAAATCAAACATATTGGCAAATTTCTTATTGATTTTATAGCGGCCGACGAAGCTCAAATCATACCGGCGAATATTATCAAATACCAAATTATCCAAGAAATGTTCGGCTTGCTCTTTTACTACGAAGTCCTGGCCGCGCATTTTCTTGTAGATTTCGGCTTGCGCTTCTGCCGCGGTGCGGATAGAATCTTTTCGGTGCTCCAACGTGGCCAAAATACCCGGATCGTCTTGGCGGGGTTTGCCGGAAATAACTTTAATGGATTTCACTTTCTTCTCCACCAAAGTTTGGAATAATTTATCATCAACCGGTATGGTGGCTTTTTCATCTAAGTTCCACAGCACTTCGCCGGTGGCCGGATCGTAAATATCGTCTGCGGCATAGCGGCCGATGACATTGTCAATCTCGGTCGGCTTAATGACCACATCTTCGCAGTTGTAAAAAGTCTGAATAATTTGGGCGTTGGTTTCCAGACCGCAAGCGCGCAGGAACGTGGAAGCCAATACTTTTTTCTTGCGGTCAATACGCACCCACAAGGCGTTCATTAAGTCAAAGGAAAATTCAATCCACGCGCCGCGGTACGGAATGATGCGTGCTACATAGAGTTTTTTACCTAGGGTAGACTGTTTTTTCTCTTCGTCTTCTTCAAAAATAATACCGGGAGAGCGGTGCATCTGGCTGACGACAACACGTTCCGCCCCGTTATAAATAAAGCAGCCGGCGTCTGTCATCAAAGGCAAATCACACAAAGTAACGTCTTGGTCAGACGCTTCTTTCATTTTGCCGTTTTTCTGTTTTACATACAAACGCAACAATGCTTTTAAAGGAGCGGAATAGGTATTATCGCGCACAGCGGCCTCAGTAGGCGTAGCATAGCGCGGGGCGCCTAATTCATACTTCAAAAATTCCAGACGCATGCTGCCGTCGGGCGCTTCTATAGGGAACACATCTTCAAAAGCTGCTTGAAGGCCTTTGAGTTCTCTTTTAGAAGGAGCGACGTCTAATTGCAAAAAATCCACAAAGGATTGTTTTTGCATGTCCAGCAAGTCGGGAAGCGGTAGTTTGGAAGAAATCTTGCCAAAGTTTTTCTGTGGTATCATTGCTCTTTATTCCTGCCTTGGTTTTAAGCCGCATAAATTTACTTTTGTGCACGCATAGAACAAAAGTAAATTCACCGGCTTTGGCTTCCGCGGAAGCGATAGGTTATCCCCTGGCCCATAGAGAGCCAGGGGAAAAGTCAGCATACTGACTATTTGAGTTCGACGGTGCCGCCGGCTTCGGTGATTTTCTTTTTGAGTTCTTCAGCTTCGGCTTTGGCAACGTTTTCTTTCACGGCTTTCGGAGCGCCTTCCACGAGGTCTTTGGCTTCTTTCAAGCCCAGACCGGTGATTTCGCGCACCACTTTGATTACCGCGATTTTCTTGGCGGCATCAACAGCAGTCAGCATGACGTTGAATTCGTCTTTTTCTTCGGCAGCGGCGGCACCGGCAGCAGCGGGCGCAGCGGCAACGGCTACAGCAGGAGCGGCAGCCTTAACGCCGAATTTTTCTTCAATAGCTTTCACGAGTTCGGACAGTTCCAGAACGGTGAGTTCAGCAATAGCATTCACTAATTCATCTTTGGTCATTTTAGCCATTTTGTTTTTCCTTTTTTATAGAGTAGCTGCGCTTCTGCGTAAACCGGGTTTACGCCCGTGCATTTATCCCGTTAGGGGCTACTACCGAACAATGTCGGGTTTGGATTTTCCGTTTAACGGCTGCAGCGCAAAAGGTTTGTTTTGGCTGCCGGATTTTGCCATAGGTACGGATTTCGCCTTGATGCAGCACACGCCGCCAGGCGAAACCCTATACCATACAGATTGTCAAAATCCCCGTTTTGTATTCGCTTGGCACAGGGCTTCCGCCCCGACAAAGCGAAACAGACGTTACTACTTGCCTTGTTTTTCTTCCAAGGCTTTGATAACGTAGGCAAAATCCCGAATCGGAGCTTGCAGGACTTGCGCCGACTGGGCAACCGCGTTGTACAACGCGCCGGCCAGCTTGGAGAGGTTTTCTTCTTTGGTACCGATGGTAGCCAATTGTTTTACCTGTTCTTCGCTGTACCAGATGCCTTCGGAATAGCAAGCTCTGAGCTTCAAAGCCGCTTGGTTCTTCTGAAAATCCACCAAGGCTTTTGCCACGGCAGCTACATCACCGCCAATGGCTACGGCCGTCGGCCCTTGAAAGAGCTTTTCATCGGCTCCTTCAATTTTGGCCTGGCGAATGGCATGATCCAAGATGGCATTGCGTTCCACGCGGAATTTGGCTCCGGTGGGGGCAAGCTTAGTTCTCAAATCAGCCATATCCACAAACTTCATGCCTTGATAGGCCGTGAAGAAAATGGTGCCGCCTTTGGTAATTTCAGCAGACAAGTCCAAGGACTTTTGTTTCTTCTGTTCTTTAGTCAGGTTCATTTTCTTGCCTGTTTTTAAACGCTTTTTTTACTGTCGTTTTCTGCTAAAAAAAGTAAATTTTTAGACAGAGAAAACGACAGCCAAAGATACCACATCCGTCGTTCTCCGACGGAGGTATCAATGGTTGGCGTTCAAAATCTGGGATACTTCTTATTTTATTTTATCAATAAAAGCCGCCTTCTTGCAACCCATTTTGCAATGTCTTATCCGCAGCTCTTATAGTTATTATAACAAAAAAATACCGGGAGCAACAAGCGTTTTCTCCGCTGTTTCCGCTCTCACTTATTCCCAAAAGCGGCCGCCCGCTTCTGTACATTTTCTTTTAAATTATTGTAGAAAAACATATAATCGTACATATGCAGCACCCCGGCCGGAAACACCGTCTGGCTGGCGTTATATTTCACTGGGTCCACTTGCACGACAAGCGCACCGGTCTCTTTTTCCAAATACGCATCAGACAGATGGGGCACCTCCTCTTGCTTTTCCCCTGTTACGGCATTAAAAATGACGGCTCCTTTATGGGCAGAAGCGGGCGCCACCGTACTGTCTGTTTTCCAATTGACTGGGTTAATGCTCCGCGCTCCCTCTTTGAGTACATAGGACCGGCCAGATTGGGGCAGCTGGGTATTGTAAGAGACAATCACCCCCGTATCCGTCTCCCCTTGTGCCATTGTAAGCCACGGGTATTTTTGCAAATCCTGCTCCGTAACCGAATAACCAATCAGATAGGCTGCCACCAGCTGCTTTTGCCATTGGGGATTATCAAATCGGGCCTTCATCAGTTCCAATAAAGCCATACTGCCCTGGCTAAATCCGGCCAAAATGAAAGGGCGCCCTTGATTATAATGCCGCATATAGTAGTCAAAAGCACGGATAACATCTTGATATCCTTCCGCCAGCAAAGCCTCTGCTTGCGCTTGGGGCAGCCAGACCACTTCTATAGAAGCTTGGCGGTAATAAGGGGCAAACAGATTTGCCTGGTCAGTAAAAACACCGCCATTAATCAAAATTTGCACATCGGCCTTGTGACGTAGTTCTTCATCAGCTATATCCATACGCTCCGGCCCGTTTCCGCCAAAAATAGTGGGATAAACATAAAATACATCTATCGGTTTATCTGTTTGTCCCACTGGCAAAAAGGCCCAGCTTTCCGCTTGGGCATAATCCGGCTCTCCCTCGGATACGGAATGAGTGGCAAAACAACCAGAAGAAACAAACAAAAAGAAGGCAAGCACGAAAGAAATGTATTTTTTCATAAATCCTCCAAAGGTAAATTATAGAAAATAAAAACACGCCGTGCCGTAAAAATAAGAAGGCGCTTACGGGAGACAAGACCGTTATGCTATTTAAAAACAATGGCCCACAAGTATCCGCCACCATGCTTTATCTCTTCCCCTTGAAAGCCGCAGCGCGCGTTTGGTATTGTATGGGTACGCCCCACAAAGAAACACCCTCCGTTAAAAAAGAGAGCGTTTCCTCATTGTACAGGCGCAGCCCTGTTCCCCGCTTACTGCCAGTGGCAAATATACGGAATTTCTCTACATGTTAAAACGGCGGCTATTTACAGAAAATACTATGAATATATAAAAACAGAAAAGAGGTGGGCCCTTCTGAGGATCGCATTCTTAGAAGGGCCCTCATTACCAGGGGTTTCTCCCCCCCGGGGAACAAATGGCTCTCCGTATCAAGATGCGCCAGTAAGATAAGTAGTCACGGATTATTATTTGGCGATATGACCAAATAATATATAAAAAAATTTAAAGTTCGTCTTCTATACAACCCAAAACTGACAAAATACACGGATGCGTCAGCCGATAATACACTGTCGTGCCTTTTTTGGCTATAGAAACAAGATGGGCCTCTTTCAGCACATGCAAATGTTTGGAAACTGTAGAAAAATCATCTCCTACCATTTGAACAAATTCATGCACACAGTAGTCTTTTTCCCGCAGCTGGCGGATAATCCACAAGCGCGTTGGGTGCGCCAAGGCCTTAAAAATTAAGACCTGCTTATCCAAAGTATGTTTGTCAAAAGATTCCATCGCGCGCTCCCGGCCCAAAAGTTGTTTCTTAATTTATTGTAACAAATTTTTTATTATTTGGCAATATAGCCAAATAATATAGGAGGGCCATGTTTTTCTGTTTGTATTGTAGGCTATCGTTGCGGAAATTTTCTGTAACTTGTCTTATGGGAAGAAGGAATACTATTTACCGGAATGATGAAAAAGATGAAGCATAACAAAATTATCTTTTCTCTCTAACACCATCTTAAATCCCATTCTATGGTACAGGCGTTCGGCGGGATTTTGTCCAGATACAGAAAGACCGCGGCAGCCAAGCGCTTGAAGTCTTTGCAGTAATCTATGTAATAATTGGCTGTCTATACCTTTGCCTCGCTGTGCGGGCAACACCGCCATGGCTAAAGAGGGAATATCTTTTGCCCAATGGCCGTAATCTGCCATAATACGGCACCAGGCCCCCACTATTTTGCCTTCCGCTTCCGCGGCAAAAGCAATATCTGAAGAAAACTTGCCAAAATTTTCTATATATACTTTGAGTTCCGGCAGTTCTATAACGGAGCGCGGCGGCGCGGGCATATCTTGGGGAACAAATAGCTTCATATAAAAAATCTTTAAGAAGCCAATATTCAGCTGGTAACAACGCTCTATATATGGTCATAAATTTATCTATTTAAAATGGAGAAAACTTAAACACCATGTAAAACGGCCCCAATAAATAAGGCAATAAAAAACCCCGCTTTTGGCGGGGCATAAAAAAAGGATAGGGATGAGACCGACAACGATCTACTCTCTCAGCACCGAATTGGGTGCCAATACCATTGACCCTGATAAGCTTAACTGCCGTGTTCGGAATGGGTACGGGTGTTGCCTTATCGGAATTATTATCAGTCTCATTCCTACCCCTTTCTAGAGGTAGACTCTATAAAAGATCAAATCTGTTTAACAAAGGAATTATCATCTGACGGGAACAACAATTCCTTTGTAAACCGGTTGGAATCCTTCTCACCGCTTTAACGGGTCATCGACTTCCTTCCAACCTTACTATTATTATATCAGATAACTTTAGAAAAGCGCAAGTGTTTCACTTACGTTTTAATCAGTCATGGATTAAAGAATATGGCCAAGCCTCACGACCT
>CALUVB010000001.1 GCA_944324115.1 uncultured Elusimicrobiales bacterium | reverse complement strand
CTTAATCAACTATCAGAAGAAGAACCCTCTCCGGCTGAAGAACAACATTTTGTTCGCCAGCAAGAATATTCCTTACATCCCTTGCGCCAGCAGTATTTGCAAGACCGTTTGAAACAACTGGACTATTTGGACCGCCAGCAAGCCCTCCAAGATGACTTTACCACCCGCATGTACGGGAAAAAAGATTACTCTAAAGAGCAGAAAAAAATTCGGCAGGAATTGCAGCTAGGTTCTACTCTCCAAAAGCGCCAAGCAGAAAAAAAGTTCTCTTGGCAAGATTTACAAGCTGGCAGGCGTTCTCAACTACCCGGCACCCAATCCCCCGAGAAACGGTTCTGGGATATTGCGGACGAACAGACTGGCCAGGAAAATCACCCCAACACCCCTACCGCTGTCAGTAAAGAAATCAGCCGGTATAAACGTGAAAATCCCGATGAGTATGCTTCCTATTTGAAAAAATGGCAAGACGACCAAAAAAGCTGGCAGGAAATAGACCAGGATATTCAAGACGGCACGCTATCCAAACAAGATATCTCTCCTGTCCAATGGAAGACCATTTTAAGCAAAAGCCAGCAGGAATTAGACGACAAACAAGACCCTCAAAAGAACCCAGAGCAAAAACCTTACTGCAACATCTATGCCCGCAACAGACTTCTTCAGCAGGGTATCTATATGGAACCCGACAAAAATGCAAACCAAATGATTGAAGATATAGATAAAAAAGGTTCCGGCTGGGAGAAACTGCCTAAAAAAGTAGACGCACAGGGAAATCCTACCGGTAAATTAGACCACCAAGAAGCCCAACGCCGAGCCGAAGCTGGCGGCACGGTGGTGGCCACCTATCACAATCCCAATAATGCCGAACACGGGCATATCGTATTGGTAAACCCCGAAGCGGGAATGAAAGATTCGGGGCAAAAAAGTTGGAATACCCGTGTGCCATCGGTAGACGGATATAATACACGTGAAAAAAAAGTACACGAGGGAGAATCCTTATCTTGGCAGTTTGGAAAAGAAAAAGAACCCCATATGGATTACTATGAATACACGGGCCCTAAAAAAGAAAAGGAAAAAGAATAAATGTATAATAAAAAAATGAAACATTTATTTGCGCTATTTTTGCTTAGTGTATGTTGGTTAAGTGGGCAGGCCGATCCCTTGCCCACCAATCAGGAGGATAAACCCAAAGGCACAGAAACCGTCGTTTATTCCCGCTTTCGGGCGTTTAATATGCCTAAGCCCGACGAAAACGGCGCCTATGTACTAGGAGAATTCACCTATCAAAACGAATGGACAGATTACTATATAAGAGAAAATAATTTATATTTTGCTTGGTCCGGAACCCCTTATTTTCATCTTATCCCGGCAGAACCTTTGCCTATCTTGGAAAGTTTTCAATTGTTACAAGATAATTACAAAGAATTTGAGAAACAATTTTTAGCGGGATTTGCCATTCCGCATTTAGACGGGAAAAATTTTTCGCTTCCGTGCGGGAAGAATTCCTCGGTAGAATTTATAGAGCAAATTAAAAAGGGAGCCCCCGGAGAAGAAAGTGATGTGTTTTACCAAATCATCTGGCATAAGGACGGGAAACAACATACGTTTGCCCGCGAAGAATGCCCCGTTCCGGTGATAGATTTTCCGCCGGGTCAATTTGCTTATTGCGACGAAAATATACTCTATTACGACGGCTTTGACGATTTCCCCTGGCCGGGAAGAAATAAAGCCCGGCGCGGCATTTTCTTTTGTGATTTGCAAAATCACACCCGCGGGGCTTATGCTGCCACCCCGTACGAAACAAAAGAGAAATCCGCCCTTTATCCTTACAACCCAATCGGAATACCGGGCACAAATTGGATTTTTTATTTACAGGATTCCGATGAATCCCCCCGCAAAAGCCAGCTTGTGGTGCGCCCCAAATTAACACCGGCGCAAGCGGAAAAAGCCGCCCAAGAATACCAAAAGTTTATTCAAAATAACAGTAAAAATGAATAAATTATTGTTCATTCTGCTCATTTGTCTTTCCTGTATGTCCGCCCGTGCCAACGACACTTCCGGCACGGTGCTGCCTACGGGCGGAGTCGTGTTTGAAAAGCAGGACTGTATTAAAATGAAAACCGAAGCACTTTATATCCGCCCCGGGCAGATAGAGGTGCGTTACTTGTTTGAAAACACCACCGATAAAGACATCACCACCCAAGTTTTCTTCCCCCTGCCGCAAATGCCTGCGGTGGAGACATTCCCGCAAGGCGACCTTGCCCACGATTATGAATTTAAATTATGGGTCAACGACAATCCTGTAAAATATGAGAAACATTGGACTATTTTAAGCGGTGAAACAGATATTACCGCCCTTGTCCCTGCCCTTTTTTATACGGAAGAAGAAACCATCTCTGAAGCGGAATTAGACCGCCGCGTTAAAATGCTGCGTTCTGAAGAAAGGCAGCCTTTTATTGATAAGAACATCTTAAAATACGATTGGATTCTAGATCCCGACAAGGGAGAAGTACAATCCTGGAAAATGACAGACGACTGGCAAAAGCAACTTTCTTACTCGTGGCAGCAAACCTTTCCCGCCGGCAAAACCGTTTCTGTCCGGCATACCTATGTTCCCACGGCTATGACTACAAATGTAGGTACGCCTTTTTCCAAATGTATTGACAGAGAAAGCCAAAAATATCAGGATTTCGTATTTATCCCGGAAAATCAGCGCAAATATTCCTGGCAGCACTTAGACGCCCAAGACTATGTGGAATATATCCTCACCACCGCCAATAACTGGCAGGGCCCCATAGAAAACTTTAACCTGCTGGTGGAAAGCCCCCTTAAAAGCGTGGGGTGCTTTGACGGAGAATCCTTTTACGCCGGCCAATACTTTGCCGTCAACCGCACCCATTATACGCCAGAATGGGATATATCGGTGGATTTTATAGCAAAAGGGAGCATTGCCCGCCCCTACCGCCCCAAAAGCGAACCCGTTCTCTACCGCGTAGACGGCCCCGCCAATGTGCGCAGCAAACCCAACGGCAATATCATAGGCCAAATGAAAAATGACAGCTATGTATGGGTATGGCCCAAGGATAAAAAAGGCAAATGGTACCCTGTTTTGCAAAATAATCTGCAGGGCTATACGCACAAACAAAACCTGGTAGAAGTGTTTTAAGGGAAGTCCTTCTTATTTTCTGTTATAGAGTGCAGGGAATTGAAGCAGAGCGGAGCAATCGCCTCCATACAGCAGT
Organism: uncultured Elusimicrobiales bacterium; assembly: GCA_944324115.1. GTDB lineage: Bacteria > Elusimicrobiota > Elusimicrobia > Elusimicrobiales > Elusimicrobiaceae > Avelusimicrobium. The sequence continues at coordinate 209,436 of CALUVB010000001.1, read as the reverse complement.
TGTCTGGCGAACACCAGGGTGGGGCCCCGAATACTCCTTTAAATAGCGGTTTTCCCCTATATTTTGCCTAATAAACAGGGATTGCAGTTTTCCTCTCTTACAGAGTTTGGCAGGCTGCACGCCGCCCCGACCATTTAAAAGGCCGCTTTTACATAAGCGGCTTTTGTCACCGGGCCAGCAGTACAGAATGTTTTAAATTTCCAAATCTCTTACAAGGTATCTTCCAGCTTACTTGTTGGCTCAGCATTCATCAGAAATTTGCTATTTTTATTTGTCATCTAGTCGGAGTGCTTTGGGAAACCTCAAAGAAGGCAACCCGGCATTTTCTAGCTGGACAGATGAAAATTTCTTTTTGACTACCCACCCGCAATTACTTATTATATTATAGACTGCTGGTTAGGGGCTTTTAGGCTGCTAGAGCGACTTGCTACAGATTTATTAATAGAATTTTGCCCGCATTTGGCACAATGTTTGTATTGTTGTAGTGGCCTTACTGATACAGATTTAATAGAATTTGATGACTTTATTTATACCCTCGCTGAAAGTTGTAGTGGCCTTACTGATACAGATTTAATAGAATATGTAATACCCTGCTTTTCAAGCCACAGTTGTTGTAGTGGCCTTACTGATACAGATTTAATAGAATTCTTTGGATGTATATAGAAAATCTCCTGTGGTTGTAGTGGCCTTACTGATACAGATTTAATAGAATTTTTAACCTCCTTTAAGTAAAGAATCTAAAGTTGTAGTGGCCTTACTGATACAGATTTAATAGAATATAATTTCGCGGTATCTTGTTCCGCCGCGTGTTGTAGTGGCCTTACTGATACAGATTTAATAGAATATCCCGTTGAAGGATTAAATCAGCTATAAAGTTGTAGTGGCCTTACTGATACAGATTTAATAGAATTTTTGGCCTATTAATAAGCCAAATAAACAGGTTGTAGTGGCCTTACTGATACAGATTTAATAGAATTCGACAACGCTTGCGCTTTCGTATCCGCCTGTTGTAGTGGCCTTACTGATACAGATTTAATAGAATCTTTCCAACCTTAATATAGAATGATAAATAGTTGTAGTGGCCTTACTGATACAGATTTAATAGAATAATTCAAAAAGGGTAAAAATGCCTTCATACGTTGTAGTGGCCTTACTGATACAGATTTAATAGAATAAACTTCTTGTTCCTGCGCCGGCACAGTCTGTTGTAGTGGCCTTACTGATACAGATTTAATAGAATGGGTCAAATTCAACAATTTTACCAGATACAGTTGTAGTGGCCTTACTGATACAGATTTAATAGAATCAGTGCAGCGGGTTTGGCGCTGGGTATTTTGTTGTAGTGGCCTTACTGATACAGATTTAATAGAATTTTACAAAACGCAAGTAGCCGATGAGTTGCGTTGTAGTGGCCTTACTGATACAGATTTAATAGAATCGGCGCGAGCGAATATGTCAAACAGCGGGCGTTGTAGTGGCCTTACTGATACAGATTTAATAGAATTTCACTCCTTAATGATCAATTAGGCCCGGGGTTGTAGTGGCCTTACTGATACAGATTTAATAGAATGGATATTTATTGGTGTCTTTTTCAAAGACAAGTTGTAGTGGCCTTACTGATACAGATTTAATAGAATGACCAGGTGCTTACGAATGCTATCAACAATGTTGTAGTGGCCTTACTGATACAGATTTAATAGAATAACAAATGATTACCTTTTTTAAAAGATGTAGTTGTAGTGGCCTTACTGATACAGATTTAATAGAATACTTGCTGGTCAGCACCCGCGCCGACCGCAGTTGTAGTGGCCTTACTGATACAGATTTAATAGAATGTAGAACCATCGGTTGTGGCCGAATTCTGTGTTGTAGTGGCCTTACTGATACAGATTTAATAGAATTAAGGTGACGAATAAAGTGATATCACTCATGTTGTAGTGGCCTTACTGATACAGATTTAATAGAATGCAATGCCGAAAGTGAGCCACTGCAAGATTGTTGTAGTGGCCTTACTGATACAGATTTAATAGAATTGTTCCATCAAATCCAACAACTCACGATGAGTTGTAGTGGCCTTACTGATACAGATTTAATAGAATGAACGCACGCGCGTCAATCTTGATAAATATGTTGTAGTGGCCTTACTGATACAGATTTAATAGAATGCGAGAAGGCAATTTAGACACGGGCTCAGCGTTGTAGTGGCCTTACTGATACAGATTTAATAGAATCTTGCTGAGGTATACCAGCACCAGTAAGATGTTGTAGTGGCCTTACTGATACAGATTTAATAGAATCAAACGGCCAAAGAGCAGCAGATGGTTTTTGTTGTAGTGGCCTTACTGATACAGATTTAATAGAATCTTGCTTGTATCGTTCTTGCTGTTCATTGTGTTGTAGTGGCCTTACTGATACAGATTTAATAGAATAGTATGCAATCGCTGAGCTTGCGCAGGTAGGTTGTAGTGGCCTTACTGATACAGATTTAATAGAATCTATGAGCCAAAATTCCTTTATTTTATAAACGTTTTTTGGCAAAATAGCACAATAAAAATTAAAACAAAAGAAGCTGTTCTCCAGTTTTCTCTTGTAATTTTTGTTTTCCCACCAATATCTGCATACGGGCGTATTGCGTATCCGTTATAGTTAGCGCACGCACGCTGCCTTTAGGAGGGACTATTTTTGATAAAAACAGCAAGTGAAGTTTGACGCTGTCCAACCCTTTGCAAATACGGCAATATACCGAATATTGGAGCATGGTGAACCCATCATTAACCAAATCTCTTCTAAAACGAGCGGCAAAAAATCTTTCCTTTTTCGTTCGTACAGGGAGATCAAAAAATACCATGATACGCATATAGCGGGCTCCATCGGTATAAAATTTCTTCATAGAGTAAAGAGCTTGATTTGACGATAATCTTTGTTCATCGTTGCCTGGGTTAAGCCGGCAACCATCAGTTTAGCAATAACAGGCAAAGAATGCTTCTGTTGCTCAAAAAGATATTCTTGGGTCAGAAGCTCCAATATTTTGGCTTTATGTCTCGGAGAAAGCTGTTCATCATCTTCCGCCGGCAAAGACAGCACCTGCAAATCCACCACAGCACGAAAAGGTTCTAACATATCATCAGCCAAATTAAAGGCATTTAGAGTACTCTGGTGATGCAAGCCGAAACAAGGCAAAAACCCTGCCCCGACCAATTCCCGCGCGACAATTCCCCGCACAATTGCATATCCATAATTTAGAGCAGAATTGACAAATGAAGTTGTATCCCGTGTAAATTGTTCGCCAAATAATGTTTTCCAATAAAATGCCGCGGCTTGCCCTTCTATATTAGACGCATCAGCTGCAGACACAGCTCCAGCCAAAACAGTCATCTTTTCCCATTCAGATGTATAGCCTTGTTGGCGCAATACATAAGATTGATTTAATATTTTGGCCCGCACAATACGTTGCCAAACACGCCCTTTAAACGGAGCAGACCATTCTTTTTGCAAATGGGCTATTTTGCTATATGCAAAATACTGCATATAGGGCAACAGCACCCCGCAGGGAATATGGCTTTCATCACAGACAAATAGCGCTACATTTTGTTTTGCAAATTCCCGCAACAAAGCTGAAGAAAGGACAATAGCCGGGCTTTCCAATATAACCGCGGACAAATGGCTGATTGGAAAAGTAACTTTTTCTGCATTATTTAAACACAGCGCACATTGCTTGTTTTCCAAAAAAAGCCGTGCTTCTTGGCTTATATTTAGTATCTGCCAGCCCAAAATTTACCCCCCGAAACAATTATGCTTGCGACGGATTGGCACATATTTTTCCTTTTTCACCACATGTTTGCCGCCCAATACGTCTATTTGGTATTTCTCAAATATCTTAAAAGTGCTTTTTTTCAGCTTTTTCTCATTGGCCGGCTTGCCCTTCACTTCATAAATGGCCGAGCGGTCTTGAGATTGCAAATACACCTGTCCCGTCTGTGCACTATATTGCGCAAAATACCCTTCATATTCCTCGCCTTTTGTATTCACTATACGAACAAAATCATCTTTATAAAGTGAGAAAATAAAATTATTCAGATTCATTTTTTTGCCGTCTGGCGCAGAAACCAAAGGTATTTCACCTTTGGCAAAGTGGATAGTGTAAACGGGGACCAAATAGTACGTTCCTTGCTCCATAAAAACATCTACTCTAGGCATAGGGCCGTTTTCAGCCACGGCTGTCCCCTTCAATACCTTTACGCCTCCGCTGCTTTTACTAATTAACTTGATTTTGTGTACAGGCGTATTGCCCAAGCGCACAGAAATAGGAGCTTTGCCGTCTGTACGTGCAACAAGGGCCTGCTCTATCTGGTCGTAGAGCTTTTTGTTGCGTTCTACTCCATAATATTGCACTTCCAGTTCACGCTGTTGAGCCAATTTTTCTAAAGTTAAATTTTGGATAGAAGTGCGCAAGGTCTTAAACCCTTTTTGCAAATGTTTAGCCGAATAAAAAGTTTCTTTATGCAAAGGGCCGGTAATACTTTTGCGCGGCGGACGGGACACAAAAATACCCGACAAGGCCCTTTCCACATCTGCCTTAAACCCATTCCAGGGCTTAGGGAAGAAATCTTTTTCTCTTTTCAGAGTATTTTCTTTTTTATGTGTATAGAGAGTAGATATATGCTGCATCATGGCATTAGAACAACAGGCCAAGACGATAGCATCTAACGCATGGTGCTTATCCCCCTCTTCCCGGATTTTACTCAACCCCCACAACATACGCAAATCCGAAGTGAGCTTGCCATTACGGCAAAAAACGCCTTCTTTAAATTTAGAAGTTAATTGCAAATTATTAGCCAAGTATTTCCTAATAAAAGAACTAAGAAACTTGGTGTCATTTAAGTTCCGCTGTTTAAATTCTTGGGCCTCCTTTTCCCCAAATTCCGTACGCAGAAGTTTTTGTTTTTTGTTATGAGTTAAATTGGGCAGTGCATTTACAAAACCGACATAAGAGTCCCAATCCCTTCCAATACTTTGAAAATACTCATAAGGGATACGGTTTCGTTTGTCCTGGTTTTCTTTAGTTAAGCACAGAACCAAATTGCTTTGGGAATTATCAAAACTTTGACTATAGGGAATAATATGGTCAATTTGGCAAAATCCTTCTTGCAAAACTTCCGCCGGCTTAATATATGTTTGGCTGTAAATACATCTGCCGTCTTGCTCTCTCCATAAGCGAAGCTTTTTTAATTCCAAGGCATTACGGGGAATAACGCCATCTATACCCGTTTCTTTTAATGCGGCTCTTTCTTCCGCGCGTTCTTTCTGCTGACGAGTGATTTCTTGACGGTCCTTAAAGTTACGGCCCATATCGCGGGCTAATTCTATATGAACTGCATCAAAAGGCCCATAAAGACGATTTAAAGCATTCACTACTTTGCGCGTTTGTGCGATACCGCGTTTTACAACGGGACTGGTAATGGTCCATTCTTCTTCTTGAGTTAAAGGCGGTAATTTTTGTTTTTCCTGTTTTTCCCCTTTTGCCAAAAAATCATAACCGGCCTTTGCACAGGCTTCGTCATATGTGGCTCCCTCCAGCAAGAAGGGTATCAATTTACGCATGGCTTTGAGAGACAAATTCATGAAACCGGCAAAAGACAGATCTTGCACTTTGTTTATCAATTCTTCAGAGACATGCTCCGCTTGCAACCCCTGTTTTATTTGTGCATCTGATTTGTATGTGGACAAGACAACGGCAATACGGTCTAAAATATTGTCCGGGTTGTCCATATTCTTAATCCATAAAGGGCTTTCGTCTCCTAAAGCACGCCGGAACGCATGGTAGCCTTTCATCACATATATAGGCGTATTTTTTTCCGGATTATAGGTTGTGTCTTTCTTGGCCGCAATGACATAACTGATGTTAAAATATTCGTCGGGAGAGAGTGCCAACAATTTACGCAATTGGGCAAAATTGTTTCTTTCTTTATGTAAACATAAGTCCAATGCTATCTTTCTCTGCTCACTGGAAAGCGGCCTTTCGCTCCCTTTAGAGAGAATACGAATATGATTTATCTTACTTAACGCAGCAAACAACTCCGCAGTATAAGCATGCTTAGGGGCACGGTCTTCCGTGGGCTCAAAGGTACATTTGCCAGGCACAGAAGGCTGCAACGGACGTTGTTCAAAGGCTATTTCTTTAAATTCTTTTTCAAATTCTTCAGAAAAAGCGAGATTCCCCAAATCCCGCTGTTTTTTCAGCAGGATACTCACTTCTTCTTCAAGCATACTGCGGGCAATAGAGTGTGTATAAGAGCCCTCCTTATTGCGCTTGGGAGTCATTTGCGGCTGGTTATATAACAACTCCCCGATGGTTTGGTAATGAGTCTGCTGCAACAGGTGTTGCATTTGAGCAATCCCCTCCAATAGTTGGCCAGCCTCTTTCTCCCTTATTTCTTCCGCCTTGCGCATGGAACGGAAACCGCGGCGTTTGGCTATATGCAACAAAGCCAAACAAACATCGGAGGGGGCTTGTCTTTCATACAGCGCATTACGGCGGATTTCCCACACATGAGGACACGTTTTTTTATATAAATTTTCAATCTCGCTTAAAGATAAAATGTGATATTTTAAAAATAAGGAGCGAATTTGCTGCAAACGAATCGTTTTTCTGCGCAACGTTCTGCGATGCGCCCGGGCTTCTCTCCTTGGCAGAGCTAAGGAAGCGCCGTCTTTCGGGTTTTCCGCTTTATCAAATATACGCACTCCAGCATGGAGTATGTTTCCATTCTGAAAATCCGCTTCGTCTAAAGACACAACCGCATATCCTACAGATGCTATACCCAAATCTAAACCTAGTATTTTTGACATATGTTTCCCCTATAATATATATTAATTTGACCAAGACGCCCTTTTATTGTATATTAAAAATATCAGTAAGTCACTACAATAAGTGAAATCGCAAGGCTCTGTGCTTGCACATCCTTTATTTAAACTCCAGCCTATGGGTGTGGAGTTTTTTATTTTTATCCGACGTATTCACCGGCCGGCTTTTTATCCTGGTGTTGATTTTTTAATTCATCTCGGCTGCCACAAGAAGAAAGGAGAAATACAAAAAAAACAGAGACTGATAAAAAGAAATTAAATAATATATTTTGCCAAACGACTTAATTGTATTGTTTAAACAGATTATATCCAGTATGCCAGGCTGCTTAAAACTGCCTGCCATTACAACTCAAACAGGCGCTTTTCGGCCTCCCTTCCGTATCGGCCTATCTTTCCCATTTTGCGTTCATATGTTTTCTGTCGGTTATTTAATAATTCCCTTTTTTGCATTGCAAGCAAGTAATACCATTAGCACGCCACATATCCACGACGCTTTGCCGGTCGTCTACCGTAAACAAAATTTCCTTTCCCTGCGCTTGAAGTTTATGCAAAATATCTTGTTTCACCTGCGCGTCATCTCGTTGGTCTGTATCGGCACGCATAAGCAAAGTATGAAATGGAATTTCATGCCAAGTCAGCCAAGTTTGTGTCAGCTTACGAAAGCGTTCCTGCCGGCCAGAGACTAAAATTACTTCATACTGTCCGCTGTTATAAAGCAATTTATACAGCTCCACGACGGGCTTGTTGGGAATATCTCTATCCATATTGGCATTAAAAGACTTCCAATCAGCAACCTCTTGGTGCAAGAATTTTTCCCGCCCATTTAAATCAGCTAGTGTTCCGTCTATATCAAAAATAATCGTCTTCATTCTTTCTCCTCTCCAACAAATCTCTTTCTATCCAGCGTCTTTTATGTCCCCAGTCCCCACACATTTCACATCAAGAAGTAAAGACCTTTTCCGCCTTTCCAAGGCATTTTCCCCTTTCTTCCTTGCCAAACGTCATTTCCGGCGCCGGCCAAGCACATCGGACATAAGGTATATTGGGGAGCCCAGTACAAAAGATGGGTCACATAAGTATTTGATTGGCTCGCTGGAAAAGGCATTTAATTGAGATGTAAAAACTTTTGCACTATTACATTGGCCTGCGATTTTCTTTATCTTGTTTCTCCTCTTTACAAGATAAAAATATGCTATCTAAAGAGCGCGACAGGGGGTTGTCGTTGTAAATGTATATATTCTAGATAGTCGCCCACCCCTCATTATATCACGGCAGAAGATACATCTTGGCAGGTAACGATTTAGCTTTTCCATTAATATAATATAATAGAATTTGTTAATTTTGATAAAAGCAAAACACAAAAACGATGGACAAAATATATGGAAAAAAAGGACACAAAGACGGCGTTTTCATTGATAGATATGACGGGGGCCAACCCCGCTGAACAACATCTGCAAGGGAAAAACTTCGTTATTCAACTATATCAAAGGGGATATCGGTGGGAAAAGCGCCAAGTATTAGAGTTACTACAAGACATTTTGGAATTTGCCTCTACTGAAACAGAAGGATTTTATTGTCTCCAGCCGCTGGTAGTCAACAATGCCTCCGGGGGAAATAGCTATAACGTTTTAGACGGGCAGCAGCGTTTAACCACCATTTATTTAATTTACTCCTATTTCAAGCAAATCGGCCTTGCCGAGCCCCCTTTTACCCTTACATACATACCAGAATCTGACGTACGAAGCGAGTGTTTAAAAAAACTACCTGACATAACAGACGAGCAAAGAGAAAAAAATATTGATTGTTATTATATTGCACAAGCGTATGATTGTATCTGTAATTTCTTTGAGTCTCACTCCAAAAACGAGGACAATTTTTGTAAAGAATTCAAAAAAATATTAGACACAAAGGTCAAAATGATATGGCACAATGTCAATTTATCCGGCGGTAACTCCAGCGAAGAGAAGGAATTTAGCAAGATTAACCAAGGCACCATCAGACTGGCAAGCGCAGAATTAATAAAAGCATTTTTTTTGGCCACCAGCACCAACCCGAACGAGGAACTGCGGCGGCGTATCGCGGCCCAGTGGGCCCAAATAGAACAGGAACTATCCGATGAAAAATTTTTCCGGTTTTTGACAAAACGCAATTATGTAAACCGTATGGATTTCCTGTTTGATTTGAAAGCACACCAACTAAATGAGCAAAAGAAGTTTAAGCGGGTTGCAAATCTGCATGATTTCAGCTTTCATGTATTTAGCGACTATATCCAGCTCCAAAAACAGACCGATCCACAGCAAGCATTTGAAAACATCTGGCAGGAAATGCTGGAATTTTTTGATATTTTTAAACGCTGGTATACAAACCTTCATACCTATCATTTGGTTGGCTTTTTGCTCTATACCGCCCGATATGAAACAAAAACCCTTTTGGAACTGAGCGAATGCTTCCGTTCGTGCCAAACTCTTTCGGATTTTGAAAGCAAATTGCAAAGCAAAATAAAAACCGCAAAAGATATTTTTACCTATAAAGACCCTGATAATCAACCCGTCTCTTTAGAAAACAACTTAACTGAACTGCTGGGCGAGGAAAGCGACAAACCCGGATTAACCCATTCTGAGCACAATGAAGATCTCCGCCGCCTCTTGCTGCTGTATAATTTGGCCTATTTGGACTGTTGCAACAGTACTGAACGATTCCGCTTTGATTTATTTAAAAGCTACTCCTGGGATTTGGAAGACATCAATTCCCAGAATCCGGCTCCTCCTCCATTTAGCGACAAGGAGCCCGATAACCCGCAAAAAATGTGGCTGGAAGCACTAATAAACAATCCTTATTTATTGCCAAACAAAGATTGGAGGGACAACATTGAACAGATTTTGCATGATAAAGATTACTTAACAGGTAAATCAAATAAACTTTTTGATGTTAAAGATGTCAACTCTTTGTATAACCAAGTGCTCAATGGAAAAGCAATACAGGGAATAGCCCCGGCCGCCTCTGCTCAAGCAGACGGCGAATGGAAAAATAAAATAGGCAATTTAACCTTGCTGGACTCCCACACCAACCGCAGTTATCAAAATGCCATTTTCCCAGTAAAAAGACACATTATCTTAAGCAGCATACAGAATGGCACTTTTATCCTGCCCTGCACCCGCCGAGTTTTCACCAAAGAATTAAAAGGTACGAAAAATCTATTTTCCTGGAATACGGAAGATGCTTCCGCTTACAAAAAAGATATGGCCCAGCTGATAAAACAATATTTAAACATGGATAAATAATATGTCAAAAATAAACTTTTGGAATTTATTACAAGATAATATTGTCCGTATCCCCGATATGCAGCGCGACTATGTGCAAGGACGAATAGACGCAAAGACCAATCGTATCCGGGAAAATTTTATTTCAGACCTTCTGCAAGCGCTCCGCCCTGCCCAAGACCCGATAAATTTGCATTTTGTATATGGTAGCAATATAAAAAAAGAAGGCCCTTATTCCCTATTTATACCCATAGACGGCCAACAACGCCTCACCACCTTATTTTTATTACATTGGTATTTAGCTATATACAGCGGGCAAATCACACAAGACATACAAAATACGTTAAGCCGTTTTCAATACGAAACCCGATATACGGCCCAGGAATTTTGCTTATATCTAGCAACTAAAACAACAAAAGAACCTTTTACCACACAACCGGATATCCCCCCTTCCCAAATTATTAAAAATTTCTCGTGGTTTTTGACTTCTTTTGAAAAAGACCCCACCATTCAAGCCATGTTGGTAACATTAGATGAAATACACCGACAGATACGAAAAAGGACCCTTGATAATTTGGCAGATATGTGGATAAATCTAATAAAAGAAGATTCTCCCATTTCTTTCTTATTTCTAGATTTACAGAATACCCTGCACCAGACGGACAGTATCTATCTAAAAATGAATGCCCGGGGAAAGCCGTTGACAGACTTTGAAAATTTCAAATCACAGCTTTCTCAATATCTTAAATCAGAGGAAAAACAGGGCCAAAATTTTATTGCTCTGCTTAATAGCCGCTGGTCACAATTTTTCTGGAACCCTAAATACAGAATACAAGTAAACAGCAAAGACAAGGTATTTTCCATTGATGAACCTCTCCTGTGCTTCTTCCGTTTCTGCATATTAATGGCTTATATGACAAACCTGGAAGTTAAAGGAACCGACCTGGAAAAAGCCATTTTAAATCAAAACGTTTCTTTTAACTCAAAAAAAAGAGATTTCTTTAATAGCGTATTTGAAACCCTGTGGCGAACTGAAACAGATTATCAATTTAGCCAGCATCTGTTTGAAGATGTTAAAAAAGACGAAAAAGACGACAAATACGAGTACAATGAGTTCCAACGGATTGTCTGCAACTCATTGCAAATTATTAGTGACAACAAGCCCGTCACCCGGGATACGTTTCTAACAACTATCCGCAAATTGCTAGATATCCTCTCTTACAAAGATCAGAATACAAACTCCTCTCAAACGCCGCTTTCTTTTATTCAAAAAGACGAATGGGACAAAGACTATCTGCGGGAGGGAGAAGAAAAAACCTTTCTGCGTTTAATTAAAAACAAAACCGCTTTATCGCATACGGATATGTTGATGTTGTTGGCGGAATATGCATTTTTAGTCAAGTATGCTGATTATGATAAAGACAAAGATAGCTATTTTTTCAATACACAAACAAAAGGACTGGCGCTGCAAGAATGGCTCCGGCTTATCTCTAATTTAATTCATTTTCATCATACGTCTGATGAAAATACATGGAATTATGTATTGCTAAAAATCCAGGATATCAAGCGCTTGTTAGATGCTTCTACAAAAACCGATTTGGGCTCTCTGTCTATAGCAGCATGGAGAGCGCACCTTACACAATGTTTAGCATCATTTTCTTTCCACTCCTTTTCCGAACAACAAATTAGCGAAGAAATCATTAAATACCAGCTTATGGAACAGCCGTTATGGAAACAAGCCATTTCTGAAGCGGAACACACCTATTTAGGAGGCACCATTTCCGCATTATTGCAATTTGCAGGCATAAATAAAGCATGTTTCATATGGAGATCTAAAATACAGCTCCCGCAGCTCCCTGCCTTAACCGGCAAAGAACTGCTCGCTCCGATAGCCAAGAATCCCTATCTCCAGTTTGTTACTTATTTACGAATTTTCAAATTATTATTTACAAATATTCATTTTAAGAATCAAAACGAATATTTGCGGCGGGCGCTTTTGTGTAAAGGCCAGACAAAAAGCTATTTGCTATCTACTAACTCTTATTTCAATTTTTTAACCGAAGCAACAGACAGCGGTATGAGTTTTAAACGTCTTTTAAGAGCAGACAAGTCCGACCAAGACGCCTGCCTATGCGTAAAAGAACTGTTGGAAGACATAGCCACCAGGCAGACAAAGCATACAAACCAAGCCGCCAGCAGCGCCCAACCAGATACACTCCCGCTCCAACCCATACTAGAAGACATTATCACAGACACTTTGGCTAATCTTCCTTCAGACTGCCAATGGAAGTGGCCTTTCTTAAAATACCCTCAGATTATACAACAAAGCGGTGGAAAACAAATTTGGAAAGAGGGCCCGGATCGGATTTTAGTACTCTCACGCTCTAAGACAAACTCCAGTAACTGGGAGTTATATTCTTATGCTTTGTATTTGGAACTCCGCCAAAACAACTTCGCTGTCTTTTATGAAAAGTCCAATGGGAAAATGAGTCAAAAATATATGAAATATAAGAGTTCCCAGCAAGAGATACGCGTATATTATGAAATATATTCAGGTACAGAGCCAACTTTCCAGGGGAAATACGGTTTTGTGGCTAAAACAGCAGATCAAACGGGAGAGTACAAACAAATAAAATATGAATCATATAGCGGGACTTTAACCGATAAGATAGAAGACATGAAAAAATATATTCAAGCCACCATTTCCCGGTGAACAATCCTTCTGCCGGGCCTTTTCTTCTCTCAGATATCGTTTTGGATTTTGGCATACAGCGGAGCGGGCGCGGGCGATACGGCACTTATCTGTTGCCGGCAGCCAAAGCAAAATCCATCTTTCAGAGAAAGCCGATACCCTCCCCCGCTTAATTGGCCATATAGGAAGGTGCAGCGGCGGCAACGGCTCCCGTATCAAGCCCATAAGAGGCGCCGCCTAAACAGTATCATATTGGAGATATCCAGATACTGTTCTAGACGGGAGTGAAAGCAGAAATTGAATCCGTCTTTTTTATATCTAATTGGAGCCTGGCGCATTTATTGCGGATAAACAGACTGCCGTCTTCTTAAAACCCTTTTAAGTAAGCGGTAATTGGAGCAAAAGCACGCCGCGGCAGATTTTGTCCTACTTATCAGATTTTACTCCGTCATTGGGGCTTTTTTATTCCTTTTGTATCAGGCAAATAATACCGATACTTCTTTTTCTTATATTTCTGTTTTTCAGCATCTCCCAGTGGAGCCTTTAACCCTATCCGCGCACTGGATTTGGGAGCATGCTCCAGCATGCGGGGTGTCTTTGCTTTTTTTAAGCAAATGCGGACATCACCCGTTTGCTGCGCGTCATTTAACAAACGGCACAGCGTTTTTAATGGGCCGTTTATAAAGTTTGTCCCGTCAGCTCGGGCCTCTTTGATACCGCGTATCAAAATGCCGCCGTATTCTTGTTTGCTTCTGTCTTTGTTATCAAAACAAATATCTACCCCGGAATAATGAAAAAACAGTTTGTCGCTGGGAATTTCGGGACATTGCGTCTCTCGTGCATGAACAGGGTTGCGTTTACAAAACGGGTCTCTATGTTTATGTTGTGGAGAATAATAATAGAATTCTATTTCTGTAAACAGGTATTCTTTAGCGCCCGCCTGCAGAGAGATTCTCTCAAATATATACCGCGCCATATCATCAAAAGCCTTTTGTATATCTATTTGCGGCTTAAAAACATAAAATTGTTCATTCAGCGTCATAACTGGTTTTGTACTCCTTTGTCAAACAATGTATGGCACCGCCATAGCGGGCGATATCTGTACAGTCTAAAGCTACAATAGGTTTCTCTGTAACAGTTTTTATTATATCAATAATCTCTTTATCCTGCGCCAACCGGTATTGGGGCACAAAGACCGCCCGGGAAGTTTCTAAAAAATTAACATACACTCCGTATGCACTTAAACCGCTTTTGTCTGCCTTATCCGGCACACACGGCAAAAAGCGTATTTGAAGATTGGGGAAAATACGGCATACCGCTTCCAAGCGCTGATAAAGTAATTGTTCCAAATAGGGGGTAAAACGTTCATCACTCACCAACAGCGTATCTCCAATAAACTGCATAAACCCGTCTATATGATTTACTTTATCCCCCACTTCCCGCGGCAGCCACACAATTTGTTTGCTTCCTAAGGCCGCCGCCAATTCTTTTTCCACCATTTCCTGTTCCCCCGGGAAACTGCGCCGAAAAATGCGCCTTCCCTCAAAACAAAAGAAAATATCCCCCGGGCCGCGCACAATATTGCCGCCATCTATCTCCACATTGGCAAAGCGGACCGGGAACAATTCGCATACACGCCGCCGTATCTGCGCGGTAAATTTCTGCGTATAGTTGGCATATTTCGGCCTGAAAAACAAACGCGAAAGCGCGCCCGTTGCCGCATGTTGCACGGGCAAAAAATCCCGTACCCAAATGTCAGGCAAATCTAACACTTCCACTTCATGATAAGCCGTAAGCGCCGCATATAACCGCGGAAAAAATGCTTTATATGCAGGATAAATTTTGACCACCTTCTCCTGTGGTTTAGCAAGTAAAATAGTTTCTGCTTTCATTTTTTTTCGTCATTTCTAAAGCGATAATCAGAAACAAGGCCATTTTTTCCTCTGATTTGCCCGTATAATTTCTATTCTTCAATACATTTAAATAAAACGCCATATCCACTATCGCCACGGCTTTCATCACACGCTGTGGAAGGCGGAAAGTCCGCTTTTGGGCGGCAAAATGAGACATCAAAAATCCCCACTTTTCCAGTTGCTGCCAGTCCATAGTTTCCAACAATCTTTTTTCCGTCATATTAAACGTATCGGCTATATCCGACACCTTGATATCTGAGCCTTCCATCTCCGAACATAAATACAAGAATACAAATAAGACAATTTGCCGGGAATTGAACGGCAAAAAACTGGATACTTCTTTTAATGCGCTCTCCGCTCTGAGGAAAAATTCTTCGTTTATTCCCCAATCTTCAGCCAATTTGGCAATT
Source organism: uncultured Elusimicrobiales bacterium (assembly GCA_944324115.1). Taxonomy (GTDB): domain Bacteria; phylum Elusimicrobiota; class Elusimicrobia; order Elusimicrobiales; family Elusimicrobiaceae; genus Avelusimicrobium. The sequence continues at coordinate 194,297 of CALUVB010000001.1, read as the reverse complement.
TGCTTAAAATAACGCAGCACCGAAAAACGCCGCAGAAGTATTTTTTTCTCTTCAGACAAAGGCGTAGAGAAAAAATCCGTCTGAGGAGCTGTTTGCAATACTTCTCCGTCAAAAAAACGGGCTATTTGGCGTATTTGTTCTTCTTCCTTACTTTTCATCATAATCTCTCCCTAAACATCAGCCCTCCGCCAGTGCACGGCGGAGGGGTTGCGCGCCGGCTCCTACCACCCCTTGAAAACCTGCAATATACGTTCCACACGGTAAGGATACAGCATCAATTGGCTATACAATATAGTCGCCGACAAAACCAGCTCCGCCAAAAGGACTTTTCTTCTTGCCTGCGGCTTAGTACAAATATACACTACGGCCATTATAATTCCAAATACAGCAAGGCATATTATATATTCCATGTTTCTCTCCTATTTACAAAAGCCAATTCGGCTTTCTGTATATTTAATTTTTAAAGATTGTTCTTGCTGCAGCAACCGCAGCAATTCCTCCCGTTTGCGGCCCACACCTAAAATATCGGCTTTATTTTTAACAACAGCAAAATCACCCGGAGTTACACGCGGCAGAGTCAGCGCTTCTTGCCCCGAAATGGACATGTCAAAAAAATACCGAAATGCCCGCTCTACCTGCACTGCCGTCAAGAAGTCATACCTCACCTTAAAGCTGAAACGCCTCAAACAGGCCGGATCCAGCGAATCCATCAAATTGGTCGTACATATGAAAGGATAAGTATGTTCTTCCATCCACGTCAACATCTCATTTACAGCAGATATTTCCCAGGAATGAGAAGCACGGGCGCGGTCTTGAAGAAACGAATCCGCCTCATCAAACACCAACACACATTGCTGTTCTTTGGCCTGGGCAAAAGCGCGGGCAATACGTTGCTCCGTAGCCCCTACAAAAGGGCTAATCAAATCAGACGCCCGTTGCTGTATTATTTGGAGGCCCAATTCTTCCGCCAAATAACGCGCATAAGCCGATTTCCCCGTTCCGGACACCCCATACAAGCACAGCGAAAAATTCCGGTGTTCCAATCCTTTTAAACGTTGCGTAAGAGCATTCAAATCCATATCCGTCTGCACGAGCAAAGGATTGAAATGAGTTTTTTTTGCGTTATCTTTGCTCACTTTCTGACCGCCATGCATTGCTTGCCCCATCACATGCAAATGTTGGCGAACCGTCGCCAGATCTCCTTTTACTATAGAAGCGGCGCGGGCGGCTCCGCTTATCATAGAAGGAGGCACAGGAAATTCTTTAGCCAAAGCGTTAATCTGACTTACTGAGCAAGGCAAATGGTATTTTTTTAAATTTTGGCGCCAAATCTTCCGCCGCACTTCCACCGGAGGCTGTTCAAAATAAACCGCCAGCGTAAAACGACGCACAAAAGCAGGATCCATATGGTGGATATTGTTCGTAGTCCAAATGACCGGGGAACGATTATTTTCCAGCAGTCGGCTTATCTCCACTTTATCACAAACCGTCATACGACTGGAAAACAAATCTTCCGCCTCGTCAAACAACAGAACGCTTTTTGCTTCACGAGTCAACAGTTCCAATTTACGATGCAACGCCTGCAAACGATAATTTCTTCCCCGCTCGCCACTATCTTCTTCCCCCACGGGATATAAATCTCTCCGGGCGGAGGCAGCCAGCATTTGGGCAAAACTGGTTTTGCCTGTACCCGGCTCGCCATAAAGCAGAATATTGAGACCTGTTATCCCCTTTGCATTTTTTACCAGCTTAACCGCTAAATCCGTTTCCTTTATATAATTAAAATCTGCCGCACGCAACGTTCCTTTTACGGGCTCTCCCAGAAGCGCATTTCTTAATTCTTTCTCCTCCACGTATTTACCCTTTAAAAATTCCCATATTCTATGGCTCAATGTATACTCATTACAAAAAGAACGCCATTTCTCCAATATTCCAAACTGCAGCAGCGGGCTTTTTTCCATCAGCAAGGCCTCCGCATCTTCCGTCTTTATTCCCGCCATAGCCGCCAATCGGCCCGGGCACAAGCTCTCCTCGTTAAAACACTCGTTGATAAAAGAATGGAAATACTGGTTTTTTCTCAACAAAACACTGCCCTCCACCATGCTTTGCTCCTGAGAACTCAAAGAAAGCAAGCGGCCCAGATATTGAATATTCTGTCTTACTAACCCAAGAGGCATGCGCTCTGATTGAAGTGCCATTTTTTTTAATTTTCTGTATATTCTCTCGCACACTTGGCGCATGGATTTTCTGGATTTAAACTCCTTCCCCCATAAATTCTCTCTAATTCCATTGCGTCGGCTCCAGCGCAGCAAATCCTCTTCATAGCCTCTATGTTTCCTTTCCAAATCGTCAATCAAGCGCGCAATATAAAGAAAGGAACGGTAATCTTCATAGTTATACTCCATAATTCTCTCCTGTTTTGTAGGTGCCATATAGTGTAACAAACCCAAACGACATCACTGCGTCGCGGGTCATTTTCCCCTTCTAGAAACAAAGTCCCTTACTATGATTTGTAATATATGATGAGCGATTTGCGCGCAATTCTGCTATGATAGAAACAAGAGGTATTTATGCAAAAAGAAATGCAACATAAAATCACCCGTTTGCTGTATGAATTAAATGCATTAAATAAAGGAAAGATTTGCCTGGTAGATATGTGCGCCGATTTAGGCGTATCGCTGCGTACGCTGCAGCGGGATATGCGGGATATGCAAGATGCGGATTTTCCTCTCTATTGTCCGCAGCCGGGGGAATATGCTTTTATAGAAGGGTTTTCGCTGGAAAAAATGAAACTGTCAGACAAAGAAGCCTCCCTGCTGATCATCATGCATGAAATGGCCGCCTCATTGGGGGAGCATTTTAACACCTCCTACAATTTACTAAAACAACGTCTGTTGGGAACTACGCAAGAAAGTCCGTTTTTTGTCAAATTCGCCGGCGGAGAGACTTTTCCAGACACACCGGTCATTCGTGAAATTGCCCGCTGTATCCGTAGCAAAGAAAAAATAAAAATTTGCTATAAAGGCGGCCGGCGCACGTATTATCAGCTGCGCCCGCTGAAACTGCTGTGGGTGGAAGGTTTTTGGTACCTGCTGGCTCTGACCGATACGGACAAACTGCTCAAATTCCGTTTGGAAAAAATTACGGAAGCAACGGCATTGGATAAATTTTTCCAGTATAATGCCGACATAGAACAAATCATACGGCAAGGAACCAATATTTGGTTTGAAAAAGAACGCCCTTTATACGTCAAGATGACGGTTTCGCCGCAAGCGGCCAAATATTTTGAAAAGCGAAACTATTTCCCCCTGCAAAAAGTAGAAAAAAAGCTGCCCGGAGGCGGTTTATTGATTTCCTGCCAAGCCGTCACCGTACAAGAGATTATTCCCATGATTTTGCATTGGCTGCCGGAAATCAAAGTAAAAGAACCGCAGGCATTAGCCCAACAAATTAAAGGAATTTTGCAAAGCTATCTGCGGGAAATATAAGAATAGAAAGACCGACGTCTCTTGCTAAGACTGCCGCAGTGCGCCGTCATGGCCCCGCCACGCATACGCTTCCAAAGGCAGAGAACTCTGTTTATTTTAATATCCAGCTATGAAGCACAAATCCGCTCCATGCCGCCGTCAAGCCCAGCAACACGCTTCCCGCCGCATAACAGAAGGCCCAGCTGCCGTGTCCGTCTTGCAACAAATGCAACATATCGGAAGAAAAACTGGAAAAAGTGGTAAAACCGCCCAATACGCCCACAATCAGAAAAATCCGCATCGGGTGATGTATGGAAAGCCAAAACGGACTCAGCCAGCCAATACAAAAACTGCCCACAATATTGACCGCCAAAGTCGCCCATGCGTAACCGGTGCTGCCGGCAGCTGTGGCTATCCAGGCGCAGGCCAAATAACGCAGAGCGGCCCCAACAAAACCGCCCGCCCCCGCCCACAGAATTCCAAGCCAAGTGTTAGTCATGATACATCACCGCCCGAAATTCAGCCGTTTTATTAATGCCTTTAAACATCCAGCCTTTTCGGTCCTCGTCATATAAAGAATCAAAATCACGAAAATTGCGCTTTAGGGCTTTCTCCAAGTTGCGATATACATTACGCTTATCTTTTTTCTGCAGCCAATAAACTCCCGCCAAATTGATATACGGCGTAGGCAAAGAATCATCTAATTTAACAGCCGTTTCAAAATCTGCACGGGCCGCATTGTACTTTTTTTGTTTTAAATAAATATATCCGCGGTTTGTGTACCCGATAGGCCATTTTGGGGAAAGCTCTATCGTCTTATTATAATCAGCCAACGCTTTGGAGAGCTGCCCCATCTCCTCATACACCAACCCCCGGCGATTATAAAAAATATCTTGCGGATCAAGCGCTATCAGACGGCTGTAATCCTCCGCTGACGCTTCCAGCTCCCCCATATCTTTAAAGATGGAAGCACGGTAGCGGTATGCAGAAGCATAATCTGTATCGCGGTTAATCGCTTTGCTGTAAAAAGACACGGCTTCGTCTTGATTGCCGGCATTTTGCTGCAAACGGCCCATCAGAAAATAAGGCTCCGGATCTTGAGGATACCGCTCCAACAGGTCGGCCAATTCTGCTTCCGCTTCTTCCGGCTTGTAAGTAGCAATATACGCCTGGGCCAACGCCACAGAAATGTCACGCGTTTTTTTGCGCCGCGCCAAATAGCGTTTATAATCGGCAATAGCGGAGCTGTATTTTTCCATAGCCATATTGGCCTTGGCGCGGTACAAATAAAAATCGGGATAATTTTTCTTCAGTGAAATCGCTTTGGTTAAATCCGCCTCTGCCTGGGCATATTGTTTGGCATCTATATAGGCCAATGCGCGGGCATAATAACGGAACGGATCGCGCGGAGTCAACCGCAAAGCCTGGGTATAATCTGCCAGCGCTTGTTTATAATTGCCCGTCATACGGTATGTATCGGCCCGGTAATGCCATGCACTGGCCAGCTGGGGCGCTTTTTTGACAGCTTGCGTAAGCAGACGTATCCGCACGGCTGGATCGCTTTCTTTGCGGGCGCGATCCACCAACACGCGGGCCGTCTGGGCAGACAGCATTCCCGCTCCAAAGCACAAACAGAAAAACAAAAGTATGATTTTTCGTATTTTCATTTTCTTACCATACTAGCCACAAATTGAATACAAATATCACTGCGCCTGCGGCATACAGAACCCATAAAATGACCGTAGCCAACCAACGAAAATTCAAAATCAAAGCCCCCACTAAAGTGGCCCGGCTGGCAAACACCGCAGAAAAATTAACTGTAGTGCCGGAAATATGAGCCAAACGTGCCAAGAATACAGAACGAGTTATCCAGCTGAGCACCCCCGCCAAAACACCTGCCAATGCCGCCGGTGCAGCCGCCAGACGGAATTCTTTAAGCGGGGCAAATACCTCCCGCACGCTGTTCTCCAAAATTATCCGGGCTTGTTGTTTGGCTACGCCTTCTTCCATACTGTTTATTTTGCTGCGCACTTTTTCTTTTAACGACGCAAACAGCATATATAAAAAATCTTCAATATTTACTGCCGCGCTGCGCAACGCAAATACGACCGACGTCACTAAAGCATAACACAATGCCGCCATACCATAAACAACAAAAACTATGCCGCCCGCCGCCCAAGAAAACGGCTCCGTCAGCCAAGACGAACACCACTGATATGAGACATAAAAAGACACAACAAACAAAACTGCTGCAGCCAACAAATGCGGCAAAAATATGGTCCGCACCACCACCAGCAAACCGCCCAAAGCCAGCATAAAGGCCGCTTTAAGCCGCTGTGAAGCAGTCGCAACAAACGCCGCCTTAGACGTAGCGGAGGCCTCAATGTTCATGGCAGCAGCCACAGCACCCGCCGCAAGGCCCCGTATGGGCTTTTTTAGAACAAGAAGGCACCTCTTTAGATACCCTCACCACCTTGCCGGTTTTAGGGTCAAATTTATAGGTTCCGGTATTATTTTCTTTCATAAAATCATTATACCAATTTCCCCCCGCCGCCACGGCGGCTCTTGGGCGGCTGCGCCTAATCCTTTCTTTATTTGATTGCTTTCTTTCTTATTACGTCAGTTCCCATACGTTTTAATTCTTTTTGGCCAAACTATTTCAGATACACGCCCCGCTCCTGTTGAGTAAAAGATTAAGGATATGTTTAATATATTGTTTGGAATTCTTTCCTCCATCTAACGCCAACCACCACAACATCAAAAGATATTCTTTCTTTTTGTATACACCATACCGCCTATTCACACCTTCTCATACACAAAAACAATCCGCCGGTTCCTATCTTTTAACCATAAAAACACTTGACAAAAAATTATACATGCGTATAATAATTATACAGGCGTATAATAAAAACGAGGAGTTATTTATGGGGCGTCTTTCTCTGCATACCGATAAAAAACTGCTGGCTTGCGGCATGGCTTTGGCGCGCAAAAAAGGGCTTTCGGGCTTTAGTGTACGGGAGTTGTGCGCCAAAAGCAAAGTAAATTTAGGAATGTTTCATTATTATTTCAAAACAAAAGAACGTTTTGACCAAGAAGTGCTGCGGGCCATTTATAACCAAATGATACAAGATATCACTATAGAAATCTCCCCCCGGCTTTCCGCACGAAAGAATACCGAGCATATTTTAAAATCCGTTCACGTCTTTGTATGCAAAAACCAGGTATTGCTCTCCGCTTTGGCAGCTGATATTTTGGGTGGAGATAAACATACGCTGCAGTTTATTGTACAGCATTTTACGGAACATGTATCTTTATTGTTGCAGCAGCTGCGCCGGGCCCGGCTGACGGCGCAGGCCGCCGCCATGCCTATTGGCAGTTTGGCAGTTACGCTGGTGTTGCCGGTGGCCTTGCCGCAACTTTTTTCCGGCACACTGGAACGGTTGGGGCGTAATTTATTGCCTCCCGCCGCACAGAAAGCCATTGCTTCCGTCTTGGCAGAAGAAAATACAGACAAGCGCATCAGCCTGCTGCTTCAAGCCGCTTTTGAGGAGGAAGTATGAAAAATATTTTTTCTTTAGTGGGGGCCGTGTGTATGTTGTGCTGTTTCTGTTTCCAAGCCATTGCCGCACAGGAAACAGTTCACTTATCGTTGCATCAATGCGAAACAGACGCCCTGGCCTCTTCCGCCCAGTTAAAACAGCTCCAAGCGCAAGTTGACGCCGCACGCAGCACTTACCAAGCCGCACGCAGCGTGTTTTATCCCACGCTTTCATTAGATGCACAGGGCTCCTGGATATCGGAAGTACCTTCACTGACGTTGGGCAATCAGCGCATGGAATTTGGCGATAACTGGGGATATTCCGTAGGTCCCACTGCCAATTATGTACTCTTTGACGCCGGAGCCCGCAGCGGTCAAAGCCGCAGTGCACGCTCCGCGGCCCAAGCAAAAGAGGAAGAACTGAATTTTGCCCGCAAACAAATTCTGCTGCAAGTGCGCCAAGCCTATTTTACCGTGCAAAATGATTTGGAAACCCTCTATTTTTTAAACGGACAACTGGGGGTAGCCCGCAAACAGCTGGCAGATATTGAATCTTCTTTTAAAGCCGGCGCCAAAAGCCGTTTAGACGTTTATATGGCCAACAAACAGTTCTCCCAAGCACAAGCCGATATGGCTGCCGCACGCGGCGCGCTGGGGGCGCACCTCAGAGAGCTGTTCCGTCTGACTGGTACTGATTACGGCATTTCTCCGCGTTATCCCTTGGATATACGCTTGGCCCATAGCCAAACAGAAGGAGAAATATCTGCTTTTATTTCCGTAGACTCTCTAAGCCAAACTTTGCAGAATTTTGCGCCCTATGCCCAGTTTTCTTTTGATGAAAATTCACCCCGCTTGGCCGCTTTAGAAGATATGGCGCAGTATTATCACTACCTTTCCCAAAGTTACCAAGCAACGCTCTATCCCCGGGTTTCTTTAGCAGGAGGGGCCTATTTTGAATATCCCAACGGCCCAATCAAAGAACATATTTTTGTGGGCAAAGCAGCGGCAGCGCTGTCCTTGCCGCTGTTTGAAGCGGGCCGCAGCCGCCGCCAGGCGGAAGCACAACAACACGCCGCACGCGCTGCAGAATATGAAAAGCTTGACGCGGCACAAACACTGGAAAAATTATTTTATTGCGCCAAAGACGGATTGTATGCTCTTGGCATAGAAGAACAGTTTATCCGCCAAATGATTACTGACGCCCAAAAAACAGCCCAATTGACTTATCAAGCGTATCAAGCGGGGGCGGCTACTTTCTTTGATGTGGACCGTGCCAATTTAGACTTACTTCACAGCCAGCTGGCTTTAGCCGGCCTGCAAAACAGACAGTTAAGCCAGTTGGCTGTTATGGATAGCTTAGGCAAGGAGAATTTATGAAAAAAACGATTTTGATTTCCCTCATTATTTTAGCTGTGCTGGTATTAGCCGCACTGGCCTTTTTCCGCAAGACCCCCTTTCATTACAGTGGAGTTATTGAAGCGGTGGAAATAGGCGTGCCCGCCCGCCTCAGTGACACATTGGCTGAGGTATTTATAGAAGAAGGAAGCCCCGTCTCCCAAGGGCAAACGCTGGCACGCTTAGAATGCGCCGACACCGACTTAAAAGCCAAAATAGCGGAAACGGAATATAAACGGGCCGCCCAACTGTTGGAAACTACTGCCGGTTCGCGCGAAAATTACGACTTAAAAAAGCATCAGTTTGACCAAGCCGCCCTAGCACAAAGCTGGTGTGAAATAAAAAGCCCCATCAATGGCAAAGTGCTGTATAAATTTTATGAGCCGGGTGAATTTATTGCTGCTGGACGCAAATTGGCCACTGTGGCAGATTTAAAAGAACTAGATGTATGGATTTATGTACCGCATGATGAGCTGGCGCACTTGTCTGTCGGTCAAAAAGTAAGCGGCTATCTTCCGGAGACAAAACAGCATTTTGAAGGCAAAATACTCTCCATTAACGATGAAGCGGAGTTTACCCCTAAAAACGTACAGACGCGCCACGAACGCACGCGGTTAGTTTATGGAGTAAAAACCCGTTTCGTAAACGACGCTAATTTTACGTTAAAACCGGGCATGACGCTGGAAACGGAATTTGAAGAATAGGAGTTTTTATGGCGATGCAGGCTGCCGTGCAACAAATCAGCAAAAAAATGGGCCGCGCCCAAGCGCTCCAATCCGTCAGCACCTGCTTTGAAGCGGGGCGCGTGCACGGTATTATAGGCCCCAACGGCGCAGGCAAAACGACCCTGCTGCGTCTGCTGGCCGGTTTATTGCGTCCCGACAACGGCCAACTGACTTACACGCAGGCCGGCAAAAGCTATTCCGCCGCTGAGGTAAAAGCGTATATTGGGTACTTTCCGCAGGAGCCCAGTCTGTACCCGGATTTAAGCTGTCGGGAACATTTGGAGTTCTTCCGCGATTTGTACGGACTGCCCGCCGCCCCCTTTGAACAACGGGCAAAACAGCTTTTAGAATCTACGGGCATGGCTCCTTTTGTCGATCGGCCGGCAGGCAAGCTCTCTGGAGGTATGTATAAAAAACTGGGGCTTATGTGTGTATTGCTCAACCGCCCCTCCCTGCTGCTTTTAGATGAGCCTACCGTGGGGGTAGATCCCATCAGCCGGCAGGAGTTATGGGATATCGTCTATGGCTTTTCCGGGAAAGAAATGACCGTCATTTTAAGCACCTCCTATATAGATGAAGCGCTGCGCTGCGCCAAAGTGCATGTATTACAAGACGGCGTGTTGCTGGCTGCCGATGCCCCCCAACAGCTCATGGAACACTACCATGTCAGCAATTTTGCCGATATCTTTTTACAGAGGGAATAATATGCCGTCAGATGAAATAATACGCGTAGAACATTTGGTGGTGGCTTTTGGAGATTTCAAGGCAGTTAACGACATCTCCTTTGGGGTGATGCGCGGAGAAATTTTTGGGTTCTTAGGGGCTAACGGGGCAGGCAAAACCACCACCATACGCACCTTATGCGGCATTTTAAACGCCACTTCCGGGCAAGTATTTGTTGCTGGAAAAGACGTCGCCGCCGCAACTGCCGTGCTGAAACCATATATTGGCTACATGTCCCAAAAATTTACGCTTTATCCGGATTTAACCGTGCGCGAAAATATAAACTTCGCAGGCAGCCTGTACAATATGTCCAAAGAACGCATCGCCCAACGCAGCCAATTGCTTTTTGATTTCATCGGTATGCAAAAAATACCACCCGGTCCGGTAAAAGATTTATCCGGAGGAGACAAACAAATTATTGCGCTGGCGGCGGCTATTTTACATGATCCGGAACTGGTATTTTTAGACGAACCGACCGCCGGCACTTCCCCCCAAATGCGGCAAACATTTTGGCGTTTGATACAACGTTTGGCACAACGCGGGAAAACAGTATTTGTCACGACGCATTATATGGACGAGGCGGAAAACTGCGGCCGAATTGCTCTTATGGAAAAAGGCAAAATGGTAGCCCTGGATACTCCTGCAAGTCTTAAAAACAGCTACTTTCCAAAAGGCATCAAAGAGTTATCCTTCCGGCAGCCTCGTCAACAACAAATTGCAGCGGAAATACAGCGCCTAGGCTTGGGGCAGCCTTCGGCTTTTGCCGACAAACTGCGCGTAAGAGTTCATGATGAAAACGCTTTTGACGCATTTGCCCGGGGAAAAAACAATATCTTCTCCGTACAGACTGTCCCCCCCACGTTAGAAGACGTTTTTCTAAAGGCCGTATCCGGCGCAGGAGGCACGCCATGATAGGTTCCCAAATTTTCCGCCGGGGGCGCTTATGAATTTATTTATCCGGCGCGTATTCTCTATTGCAGCAAAAGAAGCCAAACATATCCGGCGCGATCCGTTTACGCTGGCAGTCTCTTTGATACTGCCGTTGGTGTTTGTCGGTTTCTTCGGATTTGTAATTGACTTAGATTACAAACATATGCCTCTTTTAGTGCGAGATAACGATCAATCTTCTTACTCGCGCCGCCTGATACAGGCGGCGGATTCCTGCGGCTACTTTGATGTCAGCCTCATACACACCCCGGCAGAAGCTGAAAAAAAAGTTTTTCAAAACGATACCAAATCTTTACTGATTATTGACACAGACTTTGCCAAAAATATAGTACGCGCTGCGCCCGAACGCCCCGCCAAATTACAACTGTTGGTAGATGGAAGCGATAATGCCCAAGCCGCTATTTTAAGCAATTACATGCAAGGCGTTGTACAAGCAGTGCAAGCCCTTTTTTCCTCACAGCAGGCAGAGGCTACCCCCTCGGCCAATGCGCTGCGGACACGTTTTTTATTTAATCCGGAGCTTAACAGCCGCTGGTTTATTGTGCCGGCTTTAAGCACAATTATTATCGGGTTTTTAGCCATTATTCTAACGGCTCTGACAGTGGCTAAAGAATGGGAAAACGGCTCCATGGAGCTATTGCTTTCCACTCCGGCTTCCCCGTTGGAAATTGTACTGGGCAAACTATTGCCTTATCTTGCGCTGACATTTTTTGATGTAATGGTGGTATTTGTACTGGCCTTGTTGGTCTTTCAAATTCCATTTTTAGGCAATTTTTTCTTATATTTGGCAGCTTGCGCCATTTACATAACTGGAGCGGCCGCTTTAGGACTGTTAATCTCCGTATTGACGCGCCAACAGCAGGCGGCTATCCAATTTGGGTTTGCCGTCGGCTTACTGCCTTCATTCATCTTTTCCGGTTTTATTTTTCCCATAGAAAACATGCCGCTCTTTTTCCGAGCGGTGACCGTTTTATTTCCGCAGCGCTGGTTTTTAAGCATCAGCCGCAGCGTCTTTTTAAGTGAAGCGGGTTGGGGCACCCTGGCGATACCGATGGCGGCTATTACATGCTTTGCGCTGGCCATGATATTTTTGGCGGTAAAAAACTTCAAAACGGACGTGGAACCATGAAAATACATATGCGCATATTGGCGGGTTTTATCGCCAAAGAATTTATACAGATTTTCCGCGATCCCAAAATGATTGTGGCTCTGTTTTTTATTCCGCTGATGCAGCTTGTTATGTTTGGGTTGGCCCTAACAAGCGAAGTAAAAAATATAGAATTTGTGGTCGTATCCCGCCCTTCTGCTCTGGCGCGGGAAATACAAGCGCGCGCCCTGGCTTCCGGCTGGTTTAAAGAAGTAAAAAATATAGACCCCGCTCTTATTTCCGATCCGGCCCAGCTGCTTATTCAGCGCCGCGCAGAGGCCGTACTGGTGGCACCGGCGGAAGGGCTGGAAGCTGCTTTAGAACGTGCAGACAAGCCTGTGCAAATCCTCGTCAATGCCATTAATGCCCAAAGGGCACAGCAGGTAGATGCTTATGTCCGGCAAGTATTGGTCCGCACCGCAGCTGCACATGGGTATGAGCTGACAGGACCGGGACTGATAGAACTGGACACCCGTGTACTTTTTAATCATTACATGGATACGACCGATTTCATGGTACCCGCTTTGTTGGTCATGTCTTCCTTTATCGTGTTGTTAATCGTGTGCAGCATGTCTATTACGAAGGAAAAAGAAACCGGCACGATGGAAAAACTGATTGCTTCTCCGGCCTCTACGGCCGAAATTCTGCTGGGGAAAACGTTGCCTTATTTCCTGTTGGGGCTAGCCATTATCAGCACCATGCTGGCGGTAGGAATTTTTGGGTTTTCTGTAGCATGGAGAGGTTCGCTGCTTCAGCTGTTTATTAATTCCGCCATTCTGATTTCCTGTGCGCTCTCTACAGCTACGCTGTTAAGCACCATTACCCACACCCAACAACAAGCCATGATGGGAGGCGTACTGATTTTAATGCCGGCCATTCTGCTCTCCGGCATCTTTTTCCCGGTAGCCAATATCCCGGCCATCTTTCGTTGGGCGTGCTATTTAAACCCCATGATGTATGCCACCGCCAACTTCAGAAATGTCATCTTAAAAGGAGCGGACTGGGCGCTTTTTGGACAATACGCAGCCATTGCTGCGGCCATGGCTGCGGTACTGGCGGTAGTTGCCTATAAAAATTTTAAAGCCAAATTAAATTAGCCCTCATAGCCAAACGCCTAAACAAAAATAAAGCCTGGACAGCCCAAATATGCTCCTTGCCACTCTCAGGGCCAAGCAACCATATGCCCGCCCTAGGGCCTCATTTCGTTTTTGCCAACTATAGAATAACTGTCTGCAAAAGATTAGTTTTTGTAAAATATGCTGTAGTTTAAGAAAATAATTTTGTCATATATTTCGAACAGCTGAAACAAAACCGTGCGCTCCGGCAAGCACACAGCCGCAGCGGACAAGTGGTATCATCTTAACTTTGCATAGGAGATTATCCTCATGTTGGTATTACTGAAAACTTTCTTCAAACGTTCTTTTTTAGCCTTATTTCTTACACAATATCTGGGTGCCTTCAATGATAATTTCTTTCGTATGGCCATGGTATCTTTTGTGACCTACAAAATAACTACCATCTCGTCAGAAACAAAGTCTATCATCATATCCTTGGCGGTCATGCTGTTTATGCTGCCGTTTTTCCTGTTTTCCGCCCAAGCCGGAGAATTGGCCGACAAAATGCGCAAAGATTTGCTCATAAAAATTACAAAAGGCTTGGAGGTAATTATCGCTTTGCTTATAGGGGTAGGTTTCTTAACATATAATATACCACTGCTTCTGCTGGTCTTGTTCTTAATGGGTACGCAATCGGCTTTCTTTGGTCCGGTAAAATACAGCATTTTGCCCGATATCTTGCCGAATGAACAATTGATTGCCGGGAACGGTATTATTGAATCGGCCACCTATGGGGCGATTTTAAAAGGCATGCTGCTGGGTGGAGTGATTATTACCACCAACCCATGGCTTCTGCCGGGGATTATTTTGGCTGTGGCGTTGGCGGGATTGGCTGCTTCTTTATTCATTCCGCGCCAGCAACCCCACAATCCTTCCCTGCATGTAGACAAAAATTTTATACGCAGCACTTGGAAAAACATCTCTTTTGCAAAACAAACTCACAATGTTTTTCTATGCATTTTAGGTATTTCTTGGTTTTGGATGCTGGGTACGGCCTTAATGTCTCTTATCCCCTCACTGACGACGAATATTATAAAAGGCACTCCTCAACTGCTGACAGCTATGCTGACCATTTTCTCCTGCGGCATAGGTTTAGGCTCTTTGCTGTGTCAATTTTTAGTAAAGGGAGAAATTACCAGCAAATATGTGCCCGTAAGCGCCTTGCTGATGACAGTTTTTCTGGCGGATTTAGCCTTTGCTTGCGCAGGCTACAACGCAAGCGCCCCCATAATGGACATTAAGACTTTTTTGGCCACATTTGCCGGTAAACGCATTTCGTTTGATTTATTGGCTTTTGCGGTATGCGGCGGATTGTATATTGTGCCGCTCAATGCCATGCTTCAAGCTCTTTCCGCAGAAAAAAGCCGCTCCCGCGTTATTGCCAGCAATAATATTATCAATTCCCTTTTTATGGTGGTGGGAAGTGGGGCCTGTGCGGGGCTGCTGGCATTAAAATTTACCATTCCGGCCGTTTTCGGCTGGATTGCGTTAGCCAATTTTGCCGCCGCCATTTATATTTGCGGCTTACTGCCGCAGCACATTATCCGTATGATAGCCAAGCGGGTTTTACATGTAGTATACGGCGTCAAAGTAAACGGAATGGAACACTGGAAAAATTTACAAGGCAATGCGCTTATTGTGGCAAATCACACCTCTTTCTTAGATGCGGTTTTATTATGGGTATATATGTCAGACCATTTATACTTTGCTATTGATACCTATGTAAGCCAAAAATGGTGGGTAAAGCCTTTCTTGCATTTAGTCAAATATTTTCCCATTAATCCGTCTAATCCCATGGCGGTAAAATCTATTATAGAAGAAGTAAAACAGGGGCATCGGGTTGTTATTTTTCCGGAAGGCCGTATCACGACCACCGGCGGCTTAATGAAGATCTATCCCGGCCCGGCCTTAATTGCCGATAAAAGCAATGCTTGTATTTTGCCCATTTGCTTAGAAGGAAGCCAATATTCGTTATTTTCCCGTTTTGGCACCCAGTTAAAAACACGCCCGCAAAGTAAAATCACCATGACTATTTTGCCGCCTGTTTGGTTAAAAGTGAAGCAAGAACTGAAAGGAAAAGAACGCCGCTTGGCGGCGGAACGAGCTTTATACGACATTATGATTAATATGAAATACGATGCGGGAAACACCCAAGAAACGTTGTTTGATTCTCTGGTTGACGCCGTAAAACTGGTAGGAAGAAAGAAAAAGATTATAGAAGACATAAACCGCCGGCCGCTTTCTTTTGGAGCATTTTTGACAGCTTTATTCGCGCTGGGAAAACAAATCTCCCTGCGGCAGAAACAGAGCGATTTTGTGGGCCTGATGATGCCTACTTCCGCCGCGGCCGTAGTGGCTTTTTTTGGTATGCGGGCTTTTAGCATTACGCCATGTATGTTAAATTTTTCCACCGGCGTCAAAAATATGTTGGCTTGCTGCAAAGCGGCCGCTTTGCATACGATATATACTTCCCGCCAATTTATCGCCCAGGCAAATCTGCAAGATACCGCCCGCGCTTTAGAAGCGGCAGGCCTAGAGTTGATCTATTTGGAAGACCTGAAACAAAAAATCCGCTTTACAGACAAATGCTGGGCCTGGCTGGCCTCGTTCTTTCCCCGCCGCTACTATAAAATGGTACGGGGCACAGTTACCGCGCAAGACCCAGCCGTTGTGTTATTCACTTCCGGATCCGAAGGCACCCCTAAAGGCGTCGTACTCAGCCATCAAAATATCCAGGCAAACCGCCTGCAGCTGCAAAGTATTTTGGATTTTGGCTTAAAAGATAAAGTATTTAATGCCATGCCCATTTTCCACTCATTTGGGCTTACGGTGGGAACGCTGCTTCCGCTGTTAAACGGGGTATCCGTATTTTTATACCCCTCTCCGCTGCACTACCGCATTGTGCCGGAATTGATTTACGACCGCAACGCCACAATTATATTCGGCACTGATACATTTTTTAACGGCTATGCCAAAATGGCCCACCCCTATGATTTTTACTCGGTCCGTCTGGCCGTAGTGGGAGCCGAAAAACTAAAAGAAGAAACCGCCTTACTCTATTATGACCGCTTTGGTCTGCGCATTATGGAAGGATATGGCGCAACGGAAACTTCCCCCGTATTAGCCGTAAATACCCCCATGTTTTTTAAACGGGGCACAGTTGGGCGCTTGTTACCTGGATTAAAATACAAATTAGAGAAGATGCCGGGCGTTGAAGAAGGAGGCAAACTGCTGGTAAAAGGCGGCAATATCATGATGGGATACATAAAGCAAAATAATCCCGGCGTTTTGGAGCCGCCACAAGAAGGCTGGTATGATACCGGGGATATTGTCCGTATAGACTCGGCGGGCTTTGTGCGTATTTTGGGCCGGGCGAAACGTTTTGCCAAGATTGCCGGAGAAATGATTTCTCTAACGGCAGTAGAAACGGCTTTGGCCGCATTATGGCCCGACCAAATGCATGCTTTGGTCAATCTGCCCGATGAGAAAAAAGGAGAAAAACTCATTTTATTTACCACACAGCCTGGCGCTGCGCGCAGTCCTATTTTGGCCGATTTTAAAGAAAAGGGATTAAGCGAGCTGGCTGTCCCCAAAACAATATACACGCTGCAAGAAATGCCCCTTATGGGTACGGGCAAAATAGATTACGTCAAACTAAAAGAACAAGCCTTGGCCGATGAAAAAGCAAATTAGCGCAACGGTTGGCGGATTATTTTCCGTCTAAAACAGTTTTTTAGCAGCTTGAGCGGTTCTTCCAATAATTGCCTGGGAAGTATGATTATGCCAGGACAAACTTGTGTAGAACGAAAAATACACATTGCAGCCGGCACTTGTTCTGATGAATAAAAATAAAGATTCAATCTTAACAAGGAATAGATTAGACGTTCTATTCTAACGACACAAAAATGTCTTTTTTTGTAGAATAACAATATGTCTAAAGAAATCACAGGAAAAACAAAACGTATTGCGGAAATCCTGTCTCTGCTGGAAAAAACACCTGTCTCTGTAACGGACTTAGCCAAGCAGTTTCATGTATCTATACGCACCATACAGCGCGATATGGAACTGCTTATGCAGGCGCAATTTCCGGTTATTTCCCCCCGGCAAAGCGTATATATGCTGGCACCTGGTTTTTCTTTGGCGGCTGCAAACCTGTCCGCCGAAGAAGCAAGCCTGCTCATTCTGGCAGCCGATATTTCACAGCAACTAGGGGGCGCTTTCTCCCCTATAGCGGCTCAAATCGCCCAACGCTTTGTGCCGCCTTCTTTTGAACATTGTATATTTGGCGCTACTAAATACGATTTTGCTGAAACAGACGAACGGGCCATTACGCTTTTAAAATGTATCAAATACCACTGTCTTGTGCGCGTATATCTAAAGGATTGTAAAAAAAACCGCACATTATACCCCTATATTATTCTGCGTCTTTATGATAAATGGCATGTGGTTAGCGTAAGCAGCAAGCGGGAAATCTCTTGCTATGCCTTGGAAAACATAAGCAACTTCTCCTTGCGGGAGGACCAAGCTACCTCCACCGGATATGCCCAGTTTCGGCCGATTCCCTTTGTAAAATGGGCCATTTGGCAGCGCGCTCATCAGTGGGTCCAAGAACTCACCCCACAAACTTCAGCAGTTACCCAATCTTTACCAGCCGAGCCCCTGACTTGCCCCATACAGAACCCACCGGCTCCGGAGTCTGCCCCTGGCAAATAAACCGGAAACGCTAGCCTTTTACCCCTTAACTAGTGCCGGAAACAGCTATAAAATCTCACATAAAACAAAAAAATGACATTAATATGTCGCAAAATGGCACTTGGTTGACAAAAGGGCCTTTTCATGCTATAATTTTATTATAAAAAAGATAAAAAGACATTAAAATGTCGTTTTTATTATTTTATAAATAACGTTATTTGAAGGAAGATAGGTAGTTTTACTATCCATCTACCAATTCCTAGAAAAAAAGAACAGCTTGTATAACTCTCAAAGCTGGTGAAAAAACAGGGATTGGGGCTTCCAGAAAATACCGTCTAGATCCATATAGAGTGTACGAGGGACAAGCCCGACGACTACACAGCAACCTGCCTAAGGGTAAGGTGCTAATGCTTGAACGATGGGAACTGCAAGCGTTTTATTGTGAGTAGAACCCATTGGAGACGATGGGTTCTTTTTTTCCACCTCTCTAATGGGACAGACCCAAAGAGAGGTTTTTTATGGCAAAAAGAACACAGACTTACAAAGAAACAAAATTTTATCCCAGCCGCCGCATGTGGGTGGCAGAGGAGGGGTGTTGGAGGGTGAAAAAACCTCTGCAGGAAGAATCTGGCTATAACGATTGGAACATTTATCAGGGTGCATAAGGAAATAAATATGACAAATACAAATAAGAATACAAAGATTAAAAAATATACTTCCCGCACGGAGTTGATTGAACAATTAACCCGCTGGCACGCAAAATGCGGCGTGGCAATACGCCAAGCCGAGTGCGTGGAACTGTTTAAGGAAATTTGCGCCCGGCTGAAAAAAACCAATGGCAAAAAAGTGCCTATGGCTGCTTTGGTGCAACAATACAACTTAAATGATACGGAACTGTTTTTACTGCTGTTTTTGGCCATCTCACAGTTATTGCGGATTATTACGCCGTCTACTTGCAAGGTAACAGCCCTATTGCAAACGGCGCAAACATTCGCCTCCTCTAAAGAAGTATTGGAAACTCTTTTTGAAGGGAAAAGCGTGCTTTTCAGCAAAAAGATTTTGGTTTTATCTGGCGGCTTGGTAGATATTAAGAAAAATCCGCTCTTGGCCCCTCCGCCCCTCAAGGCAGCTTGTACTGCCCGGCGCACTTTCAGCGCCCAGCGCGTACTGACTGAACTGAACAAATACGTTATCGGGCAGGAAAACGCCAAAAGACAAGTGGTCGCAGGAGTATTTGAGCATTTAGCCAAATGCGCCCAAAGCCCCCGGGAGTCCTTCACCAAAAACAATATTTTTATCAGCGGCCCGACGGGTTGCGGAAAAACCTATTTATGCCAGTCCTTAGCGCAGATTTTAAAACTTCCGTTTGTCCACGCGGATGCTTCCCAATACACGCAGGCGGGCTATACCGGTATGAGTGTTGGCAATATGCTACAACCCTTGCAGTTGTTGGCAAATGATAAAAAGCTGCCGCTTTCTATTGTGTTTATAGATGAAATTGACAAACTGCGAGAAGGAAGCGAGCGCTGGGGCGTTTCCTCGGGGAATGTACAGGCAGAACTGTTGCGCATGATAGAAAGCAGGCTCTTTATGACCGAAGATCCCCTTACCCACAAAACAGACGAGTGGGACCTTTCCAAAGTGCTCTTTGTAGTAGGCGGTGCTTTTGAAAACTTACAGGTAAAACACGCGGATAAATCCGTCGGTTTTACACAGGCAGCCGCTGTACGACAAGAGCCCTTGTCGGCCGATGATTACATCGGGTATGGAATGCTGCCGGAATTTATCGGAAGATTTTCTTATTTTGTGCAGTTAAGACCGCTAGAAAAGGAAGATTTACGCCGTATTTTATTAAATCCGTACAATGGCCCTATTAGCCAATATAAGAAGCTGTTGCATCTGTCAACTGCCATTATTCGGCCGGAAATGGTGGAAGAAATGGTCAATCGGGCTTATGAGCGGCGTTTGGGAGCGAGAGGATTGCAGCAGCAAGTAGGGCAATTGTTTCAAGAACAATTTTTACAGCAAACCGTAAAAGTTTGCTTATAGGAGGACATAATGAATGTTTATTCGCAGTTAGTGCAGTTTTTGGACCAAATGGAGCAACAGCGCCGGGCGGTGCTAAACCGTTTGCCGGTAAAAGGCTATACTAGTACGCGGGAATTATATCAAGCGTGTACTCAGTGGATAAATTTATAATGTGGAGCGTTTTACAAAAACGGCTATAAGGAGTATTTTGAAAACATTTGCGCCAATCTGCCGTCCAAGGCCGTATTGTAGGAGAATGGCGGACAAGTTTGCTCTATAGCGGTGCAAGTGTAAGGTTCCCTGACGGAAACAGCATTGTGCGCGCCAATAAAAAACCACGCTTTCGCGTGGTTTTAAATGGTGCGCCCAACAGGAATCGAACTTGTATCTTCAGCTCCGCAGGCTGACACTCTATCCATTGAGCTATGGGCGCTAAAACGGACATTTTACAACCTGTTTTCTACTACTTCTTTATTTTAACATTTTTGAAAAATATTTACAAAATTTTCTCCGTTTGCCAAAGGCTTTTTCTTTCTTTTTTCTTGTTTTCACTCCTTACAAATACAAGATTTTAAATCCCATACTAAATGTCCAATCACGCGATTTCCAGTTCCCGCCCAAATGAGCGCCCGGTTTGATATACAAAGCTGTTCCTGGATTAACCATCACACCGATTTCGCTTTCCCATATCAATTCTGCTTGTCCGGAATTTTCATAATCTACATAATACTGCGGGTCAAAGGTTACCCACCACTGTGCATCAGCCATATAAGTCAACAACAAACGCCAGCGGGCATAATTAATATTATCTTTACTTCCTTCTCCCGCGACCGAAATATACTGCTTATAACCGGCTGCCACGAAAAAATTTGTACTGACCGGAACCAGCGCAAACACAGCAGGAGATACAATCCATTTACTCGTGCCCAACAAGTCGTCTGTCGCCGTAGGCAGATAGGTATCCAGCTTAACCCCCCAATCCACATAATGGACCGAATGAATCGCCTCCGCCGACAGCAAAATATCCCCCAGTCCATTGACCGATTGTTCCGGCGATTCAAAACGGGAAAGCGGCACTTCAATCCCTATATTATAATCTGGCGTAAATGCATAATACATCTTGGTCGTCATCGTATTCACTGAAACGCCGCCGTCATTATCTACTACGGTAATGGCAGGAGAAAACTCCAAAGAAGTCACATTACGAGACGGAGCTAACCCCGGAATACAGAATTTCTGGATTTGAGCAAAAGACGGTACTGCACACACCCCTACTAACAGGATTATTCCTATGCACTTATGCATATATGCTCCTCATAAAGAGAATAAACAGCTGTTTTCAGTATAGCAACTATTTCTCTTTTCTGCCAGTCATAAAAAAAACTACAAACGGAGATTTTAAAAAATAACGTTTTTTCTCTTGCCCCGGATATGTTTTTTCATCACGAATTCTTCTACCGGACAAAATAAAAAACAAAGCCATAGACCCGTTGCCTACTCAGAGGCTGCCATAAAAACTGTGTTTGAATATGATAAAATATTAAATAGAAACAGCAGATTCTGAGATTATTCCTAATTTTTCGCGCCCGTAGTTCAATGGATAGAGCGTCAGCCTCCGAAGCTGGAAATGTGGGTTCGACTCCCGCCGGGCGCATTTCACTATACAAACCCTTTCCAGCAATAGAAGGGTTTTTTGGTGCCCAGTTCCCCTATACAGGAAAGGAGCAAAACGGAAACAATAAGAAGCAAAGGGAACGCTTTTTTTCTTAAAAAACGCTACCGAAAACGCTACCAGTTTTCCGTGCAAACAACTATTCTCCTCTCGTCTTCCTGCAGCCTTTAAGAACAACCGGCCCCGCCAGCCTGCATTGTAAATAAGCATATTATCATGCATTCCTGTTTTCTTATTTCTTGACATGACAGAAGACGGCTCTTTCCCCGCATAACATTCCCCCAAAGAAGCTATTCTTAGGTTAAAAACACCAGCCGATATAGGCTTAATTGTAAAACAAGATATGCTGTCTGATAAATTAAACAGAAGCAGAGTCCTACTTTGATTTCCGATAAGTTATATGCTGCCAATTTGTTGACAACCTAAAGAAAGCGCTTGACGGCATATTCAATGGGGACTCTGGGTCACTAGTGGAATGATTGGTATTATAAATAGGACCGGTTTTTGAGGATTCTGTACCCAGCACCGAGACAGACACCATTATCGCCTCAACAACAGCCAACAAAACGATTAATACGCCAAACCCCCACATTACCCCTTTCCACGACAACAAATTCACGACAAATAAAACATATAATCCTGCACGGGCTAAGTTATACAAACACAAATTAAAGAATTCTTCTCCTCTGATACCATAAGAAACAGTTATCCCCGTTCCCGCCATAAAACAAACCAACACCCCCATGATCACAACGAAGAAATGACGTGCCGCCAACATTTCCAGCATCGTGCAGAAAAGATACATATTTATCCCCCACACCAGCATTCCCACACTCAAAGAAATAACAACA
The DNA here is from genome assembly GCA_944324115.1 of uncultured Elusimicrobiales bacterium. Taxonomy (GTDB): domain Bacteria; phylum Elusimicrobiota; class Elusimicrobia; order Elusimicrobiales; family Elusimicrobiaceae; genus Avelusimicrobium. The sequence goes on along the minus strand of CALUVB010000001.1, from coordinate 171,996 downwards.
ATAAACGCAACCCACAGCGCACGCCGATTACGATTCCGCTCAGCCGCCTTAAGTGTCTGAGCTACTAATACAGTAGAAGGAAATGAAAGAAGATAGAATACCAACCGCCTCAGCAAAAGCGCCGCCAACCCCACCAAGAAAAACCGCCATGCTCCTGCAAATAAAAGCACAAAAAGCGCCGGCACGGCCAACCAGTCTCCCAAAACACCTACCCAGGCTCCCAGTTTTAAAACCCAAGCCGCCTTTTCTGCCATATATGCAAGCATATCTTCTAATATATTTTTTGCTGTATCCATCTTATTCTTCCGAGATAACCACGCCGTTTCTTCTTTTTGTTGTAAACTGCCCGGATAACGCGCCGTCTTTTACTCGTCTGCTGCCTAAAAATAAAAAATGCAATTTATAAGTCATAATATACAAAATTTCTTATTTCCAGACCATAACCGGCCGAAACAAACCGAATACAAAAATGATATCATTACTATATAGGATTTGGGGACCGCTTCTAAGCCGAAGCTTCCAAATACTAACGGGAAGCCGTTGTATACAGAAGAAAGGAAACACCTAATTGGCCCGTATTCCGCTTAACAGCAAACTACTCTTGAGAAATTGCCGCTCCGCCGGCTTGATTTTCTGCCGGGAGCACCTTTCTCTTGTGTCGGTGCAAATTTCTCTCCCATGCAAAAGGCATATTTCCCAATAGAAGTGAATTTTTATAAAAATTTTCCGGCAGCCGCCGCAGAGCCGCCTTGGATATAGTGTAATTATGGATCCACTTACTTCTTTACCCGTATTACCTGCTAAGCCTAATGCTTGGGCGTTGCTCCCGCTTTGGGTATTTTTAATTGCTTATTTGGCAGTGTCTTTGCTGGCGGGAGACTTTTACAAGATGCCCATCACCGTAGCATTTGTATTGGCCTGCGTAGTGGCTGTGGTAACAGCCAAGGGCGGAAACATCACGCAGCGCATAGAAAGCTTCTGCAAAGGAGCCGCCGACGGAAACATTATGCTGATGGTGCTCATATTTATTTTAGCCGGCGCATTTGCCCAAACGACCCAGAGCATGGGCGCGGTGGATAGTACCGTCAACCTGACACTTTGGCTACTGCCGCAAAAATTATTGGTACCCGGTATTTTTATGGCGGCTTGCTTTGTCTCTATTTCCGTCGGGACTTCTGTGGGAACTATCGTGGCATTAACACCCGTAGCGGCTGGAATTGCAGCCAAAACCGGTGTAGCTCCAGCCCTCATAACGGCTGCAGTCGTAAGCGGAGCCATGTTTGGAGACAACCTCTCTTTTATTTCGGACACCACCATTGTAGCCACACGCACCCAAGGTTGCCGCATGAAAGACAAATTCCGCACCAATCTGCGCATCGTACTGCCTTTTGCCATAATTAGTACGCTGATTTATTTCGCAGCAGGGAGCGAGGCGTCTGTCTCGTACGAGCCAGGCCCCGTAAACTGGCTGCATGTGCTGCCCTATTTGGCGGTATTGGGCGCGGCGCTGGCCGGCATACATGTAATGACCGTATTGCTGGCGGGTACCCTGCTGGCGGGACTCATAGGCTTATTTACGGCAGCTTTTGATATATGGGGCTGGACAGGAGCTATGGGCAAAGGCATTAATGGAATGGGGGAGCTGATTGTAGTGACTATTTTGGCAGGCGGCATGCTGGAAATGATTCGCTTAAACGGCGGCTTTGCCTGGATTATCCAAAAAATGACGGCCCGGGCTAATTCGGTACGCGGAGCGGAACTCTCCATAGCCGGGTTGGTCAGTTTCGCCAATTTATGTACCGCCAACAATACCATCGCCTTAATTATGGCCGGCCCTATCGCCAAAGAAATAGCGCTGCGTTTTAAAATCCCGGCTAACCGCTCGGCCAGTATTTTGGATATTTTCTCCTGTTTTGTACAAGGGGCCATTCCGTACGGGGCGCAGCTTTTGATGGCGGCGGGGCTTTCAAATCTTTCCCCTATTGCCATTATGCAATACTTGTATTATCCGTATTTGCTGGGAATCGGCGCCTTGCTGGCTATCTGGCTAGGATTGCCCCGCCGGGGTCCGCGCGGCGGAGAGAACAAGAAAATCGCTTAATTAAAATTCCGTCTAGCCTTAAGAAAGGGCTTTTCTTTTTAAGGAATTTTCCAGTCCCGTTTGTTGCGCCAAGCGCTTTCTTTTTCCTGTGCATAAATAAACCCAACGGCCCAACACCTTGGGGCAATTTCTGCAGAAGGCTCCTATTTTTCGTTTGTTGTATATCTTCACCCTTAAGGGCCGGGCACACTACCGTTGGAAGCATTTGAAAATAGAAAAAACCTCATTTGAATACTTCTTTGCGCAGGCAAATAATGCGTTTCTCCAAATAATCATGGGCTTCTTTGGATAAATCAGTGTTTCGCCCGGAAGCAATATCAGCAGACAAGGCCTGTTCATAACAACTTAACGAACGTTTTGGGTCACGCAGCGTACCGCAGCCGGAAGCATACAAATCGCCCAACAACAGCCATACCGCAGGGTCTTTTTCTTGGGCGGCTAATATACTGACCCATTTAAAAATCATGGGATAATATTTCTCATCTTTTTCTTTATAGAAGAGCTCCGCAAAAGCATACATGGCTTCTTTGTCGCCTTCTTTGGCGCGGGCTTCCAGCTCTTTATACATTTTCTTTTTGACGGCGGGAGAAGGCGGGCGGCGCAACCACAGCCCGTATCCCAGGCTGCACACAGCAATACAAAACAAGATGAGCAATACGAAGCTTTCCATACATTAAGTATAGTTTATTTTTTGATATAAAAAAACTTTTGCTGACTTTAGGGTTTTCTTTCCCTATATCAAAGAGCACCCAAAAACCTTGCGGCAGCCTAAGCCAAATATATGTGAAGAAAACAATGCCCAGCAGTTAGACCGTCTTATGGTATTTTGCTTCACACATAGCCAACAGAGAGAGAAACTCATTTTCCGCCCAACACAATCCTATCCAAGACACGACAGTAAATTTCTGTGCACCCTGTAATGCCCACCCCAGCCATCAAAATACCGCGTTTTACCGCCTCACACAGAAAAGCTATCCGCGTTTATGTAATTTTACAACCCAACTTCGCCAACTCCCCCATGTCTGCCCCAGCCACTACCCAACCCGAGTCTAGACAAATAAATCCTAATAGCTTGGAAGGAGAACAAAAAAACGCGGCGCTGGCATATGCCAGCACCGCGTTAAATGGAACATTAGTTCTTATTTGACGTTTTTAGAAATATATTTGCTCATATCAAACATGCTGATTTGTTTTTTGCCTTCAAAAATGGCGGCCAACTTTTCATCAGAGTTGATCATGCGCTTATTGGTGCTGTCCTGCAGCCCATTTTTCTTAATGTACTCCCACATTTTCTTAACGATTTCCGTTCTCGGAAGCGGGTTATTGCCTACCACCGCAGCCAACGCAGCGCTAGGGGTTAAAGGGGCCATAAATTTAGCATTCGCTTTTGCCATAGTAAATCTCCTGTATCTTAATATCAGATACCACAAAGGGTATTGGATTTATTCTAGTAAATTACAAGGCAAATTGTAAGAGGAATTTTATCCCCCTACAATTTGCCGTCAAAACAGCTTATTTGCCGCAGCAGCAACCGTCTTTCACTTTCGGCGCCGCAGAAAGCACTTCTTGGGATACGCCGTCGGCGTATTTCTTGAAGTTTTCCACAAAGGATTTGGCCAGTTCTTCGTACTTTTTCATGTACGCTTCTTTATCCTGCCACAGGTTCATCGGGTTCAAGATTTCAGAAGGAACGCCTTCGCATTCCGTCGGAATTTGGAAACCGAACACCGGGTCAGTGGTAAAGTGCACCTTAGCCAATTTGCCGTCTAAAGCAGCATTTAAGAGCGTGCGGGTGTATTTGATGCTGATGCGGTTGCCCACGCCATACGGGCCGCCAATCCAGCCGGTGTTGACCAGCCAGCAGTCCACATTATGCTCTTTAATTTTCTTTTTGAGCAGCTGGGCATACACGTCTGGGTGCAACGGCATAAACGGCCCGCCGAAGCAGGTGCTGAACGTGCTCTGCGGTTCTTTTACGCCTTTTTCCGTACCGGCCACTTTGGCGGTGTAACCGCTGATGAAGTGGTACAGGGCCTGGTCCGGGCTGAGCTTGGAAATCGGAGGCATCACGCCGAAAGCATCACAGGTCAAGAAAATAATGTTTTTCGGGTGATCGGCGCGTTCGCTTTCCACCGCGTTGCTGATAAAGTTAAGCGGGTAGCAGGCGCGGGTGTTTTCCGTCAAAGAACCGTCGTCCAAGTCCAGCTTGCCGGTCTCGGGGTCAAAAACTACGTTTTCCAGCACGGTGCCAAAGCGGCGGGTGGTGGAATAAATTTGCGGTTCGGCTTCGGGGTTAAGTTTAATTACCTTAGCGTAGCAGCCGCCTTCAAAGTTGAAGATACCGCTTTCGTCCCAACCGTGTTCATCGTCGCCGATAAGGCCGCGGGACACGTCAGCAGACAGCGTAGTTTTGCCCGTGCCGGACAAACCGAAGAAAATGGCGCTGTCGCCTTTAGGACCCACGTTGGCAGAGCAGTGCATGGTCATAATGCCTTTCTGCGGCAAGAGATAGTTCATGACAGTAAACAAGGCTTTCTTGTTTTCGCCGCCGTATTCGGAACCGATGACCAACACCATTTTCTTTTCAAAATTAATCAAAATGGCTGTCTCGGAGTTGGTGCCGTCAGTGGCCGGGTCGGCTTTCATACGGGGCAGACAGATAAGCGTAAATTCAGGAACAAACCCTTTTAATTCTTCCTGTTTGGGTTCAATAAACATATTTTTTACAAACAGGTTGGTCCAGGCGCATTCGGTAATAGCGCGCACTTTGAGGCGGGAAGCCTCGCTGGAGCCTACATAAGCGTCGCGGGCAAAGAGTTCTTTGTCTTCCACATATTTCTGGGCTTTGGCAAACAAAATATCCCAATATTTCGGCTCAATGCCGACGTTGCCTTTGCTGAACCAAAGTTTCCCTTCCACATCTTTGGTTTTGACGAAGAAGCGGTCATTGGGGCTGCGGCCGGTATGTTTGCCGGTGCTGACACACAGCGGGCCACCATAAACGATATCACCTTCTTCGCGTTTAACGGCTTCTTCATACAAGGCCGGCGTGGAATAGTTCCAGTGCACGGTCTTGGTGGTTTTTAGGCCGGAATGTTCCAAGCCATAGTCCGGTTTAAAAAAATCCGGGTTTGCATGTTTTGTATTCATAATGTACCTATCCTTCCTTTATAGGGAGATTTTCAAGCGCCCGTTTTATCCTGCGGACTCCTTGCACAATACTGTCTTCGGAGGCGCAAAAACTAATGCGCAAATGACCTTCCATTCCGAAGGCTTGTCCGGGCACCACAGCCACCAAAGCCTTTTCTAACAGGTACTGAGCCAGCGCCTGAGAATCAGGATTATAGTAGCTAAAATCGGCGAACGAATAAAATGTCCCCTGCGGTTTCTGCACTTGAATGTGTGCAATCTGCGCCAACTCCCGCATAAGGACATCTCGGTTATGTTCAAGCAAAGAACGCAGGTCCTCAATACAGCGTTGGTCACCCGTAAGAGCGGCCGCAGCCGCTGCCTCGGACAAATCACTGTTGCAGGAAGTACTTTGGGCTTGCATACGGCCCATAGCGCTGATTAAGGACCTGTTTTGCGACACGGCCCAACCAATACGCAGTCCTGTCAAGCCATATAACTTGGAAACTCCGTTTGCGATCACCAAGTTCTGGCTGTCATGGCTGTATTCGTACGGGTTGGGGCAAACTTTGCCGTCAAAAACGAGTTTATGGTAAATATCGTCCATTAACAGAAAAATATGTTTCTTCTCAGCCAGCTCCACTACCCGTTTGATAAAATCGGCACTAAAAATCTGGCCGGAAGGGTTATTGGGGCTGTTAAGCAAAATAGCCTTTGTCCGCTCCGTAACAGCGGCGGCCAATTCCTCAAAACAGACAAGCAGGCGGCCTTCCGATGGGCGCACAACAACCGGCGTTCCCCCCGCCATTTTGACCATTTCCGGATAGCTGACCCAATACGGAGCCGGGAAAACCACTTCATCTCCCGCATTTACGGCCGCTAAGAGAAAATTAAATAAAGCTTGTTTGGCTCCGGCGGAAATAATAATATTTTCCGGGCCGACCTCTTGCCCGTAATTAGCCAACGTATATCGGGCTACGGCCTCTTTTAGCTCCGGGGTGCCTGAAGAAGGGGAATATTTAATTTTGCGGCTTTTCGCTTTTTCTATAATAGCTTCTACCGCCGTTTGCGGCGCGGGGAAAACAGGCTCTCCGCCGCCTAAATGGATAATAGGTTTCCCTTCTTTTTTCAGCGCACGCGCCAGCGCATTAATTTTCAGAGTCGGCGAATCGCCGATACTCTGCGCGCGTTTGCTCAAGGTTAAATCGGACATATAGAAAAGCTCCTTATTCTCATTGTAACATTTAATACCCCAAAAAGGGGCAAGCCTTTTGTTTATTTTTTACAAAGGCAGCCGCCTTTCTCATTAAAACTGCACCTTGGAACACATGTAAACAGCGAAAATATTTTATTTTTTTACGTTTTCCAATTCCGCCAACACCCTATCCAATTGGGGCAAAGATAATCCTTCCACGCCACCTCTGTCGGCCGCGGCGGCGATATCGGAGCTTAATGGCAGACGCGCCGTGGCGGGTATGCCAAAGGCTTGAGCCGTTTCCGCCACGCGGCTATGGCCAAAAATTTCATGTTCTTTGCCGCAGTCGGGACAGACGAAATAACTCATGTTTTCCACCAGCGCCGCCAGCGGCAAATTCATCATGCGGGCCATTTTGACCGCTTTTTCCACAATCATACCCACCAACTCCTGCGGGCTGGTGACAAACACAATCCCGCTTACCGGCAAACTTTGAAATACCGTCAGCGTGACGTCTCCAGTGCCCGGCGGCATATCCACAAACAAAATATCCACATCGTCCCACACAACCTCTGTCCAAAACTGTTTGACCGTACCCGTAATAAGCGGTCCGCGCCAAATGACGGGGTCTGTTTCATTGTCCAACAGTAAATTTAAAGACATCAGTTGTACGCCCCCCGCACTCAGCACCGGGTAAACGCCGCTTTGGTCTCCTTTGGCACGCTCATGCACGCCAAACATTTTAGGAATAGACGGGCCGGTAATATCTGCGTCTAACACACCGGCACGCAGGCCCTTTTTCTGGGCGGCGCTGGCCAGCAACGCGGTCACCAAAGATTTTCCCACCCCGCCTTTGCCGCTGCATACGGCTATTACTTTTTTAATACGTGCATGCGGATTAGGTTTTTCCAACAAGCTTTGCGGCTCTTTACGTTCCCCGCAGTTTTGGCTGCAGGAAGCACAATCATGATTACATTCGCTCATTATGAAATCTCCTTGGGCGTACCGGGAAGCACGTCCTTATAGCAAATTAAAGTTTTCGTCCGTCAGCCCCACCAGCAGCAGGGAGTCGTTTTCCAACAAGGCGACTTTGGCATAAGCAGCGTTTTCATATTTTTTGCCAGTGCCTTCCTGAAAATAAAACTGGTGCGGCACGCGGTAACGGGTACGCAAGTTTTTTATGCGTATGGTGCGGGGCTGCATTCTATCTTGCGTGTTTGTGGGCACGTCGTTTGGGGCTGCCGTTTTTTCTGTTCCATTCGCCAGCGGAAGCACCTTATTATTTTCCTCCACCTGCAGCACAAGAGGGCGGCCTTGTTCCATCAGGTGCGGCCTTTCAAAATCATACCTTAACTGCATATAATCGCCGCTGAACAATGCACGCGGATCCAGCGGTTCTATTTTTAAATAGACCGTTGGTGCCGTCTGCAAAGCCCGCTGGGTATAAACGGCGTACCCGCACAAAAAACCAGTCAGCACACAGGACAAAAGAAAAAACCATTTAGCGCGCATAGCTCCCCCTCTTTTGCCAAGCGTACAGCCCAAGCAGCAACAGCCCCGACGCCCACAAATAATACGCTTTTACCAAAAGTGTAGCTTGCATATGATAGTACAGCCAAAGTAAAGACAGGGCAAACACCGCACAACCGGCTATTTTCAAGTTCAAGCGGCATTGCCCAAACCCCAGCGCTAACAGGGCCACGCCCATTACCGTACCGCTGTTGGTCAAATAAGACACCAGCAAAATAAGCACCGCCAAAGCGATATGAAATTTTTCCCGCGCCTGCCACGCGTACACCGCGCACAGACAAACGCCCAAGAACAGCGCGTTAAACGCCAAGCCAAACGGCTCTTCTTTCATTAGCCCAAAGGCAAACGCCAGCGCGCAGGAAGGCAATAGGCCCCACGCCAGCGGACTGAGCTTTTCACTAGGTACAAAAAAGAGAACGTAAGCCAGTACAAAAAGTAATATGCTGATTGTTTCCATACACGGCCAAATTTCCGTTTTATATGTAAACAGCCAATACTGCAAAGCCAGCATGCTGGCAAACACCATCACGGCGCGATCCATTTTCTGCGTAAAAAGCGGGTAACTAACCGCCGTTATCAGCCACACCAACAGACATGATTGCCCCGTACTTAAAGACCATAATTTTATAAAACCAAAAATCAGCAAGCCCTTTCCGCACAAAGAGAACGCCAGCGCCGCCTGCTCCATAAACGCCCCTACCACGCCGCCTTTGCGCCCGGCCCCGTACAGCAGCCCCGCCGCCAGCGCCACAAACGCGGCCCCTGTCCAAAACTGCCGGCCAATTAAAAACAGCACCGGCAAACAGGCCAGCCACGCCCCCACAGCCAGCAGGGCAGAGACCATAAAAGGCAGTTTGTTTTCCACATTATTCACGGCATTCCCCTCGTATGCTTAAAAAATAGACCGCCCACGCGCTGAATATAAACACCGCCAGTACCAGCAGTACGCTTACCATTCCGTGGCTATAGGGCACGCTGGAAATAATTCGCTCTGCCAGTAAAATATCCATCGCCAGCGCACAAAAAGCAAGCTGCGTTGCGCCGCGTTTAAACCTACAAGCGTACACACCTAAAAGCAACATAAAACAAAACGCTGTCCAAAAAGAACTGCCCCAAAACCCGACCCCGTACATCACACAGGCCAGCAAAGCCCCCGCCAAAAAGAACAGCGAAAACCAGCCGCCCCTGCCACTACGCCGCGCGGCCCATTCGCTAACGGCGAAACACAAAATATTCAGACCAAACAGATGAACAAAGAAATAGCCGTCTTTAGTAGTATTGCCCCAGTAAGACAAAACATACAAATTGCTTGCCGCCGCCCACAACAGCCACAGCCAGCGGTTGCCCGCCAGCACAGCAAGCGGCAACAGGCAAAGCGCCCACGCCAAGCAAAACTCATATACAAAAGCCCCGCTTTGATACACCTGCCCATACACCGCCCAAAACAGCCCAACAAAAAACCCGCAGGAAAAAGAAAACACCTTGCCAACGCCGCTTTCCAGTCCTTTTATACAAGCGCCCCCAGCACAAACCAGCAACCCCACAAGCGGCAGGCCAAATTTATAAAGCGTGCCCAACTCTGCCCAGTTATAGGCCACAAAACACACGATACCCGCCAAAAACAAAGACACTCCCGTCACGCCGCACAGCGGCGCCGACCAAGCGGGCAAAGAAGCTTTAAATGAAGCGAAAAACTCTTTCATATGTTTATTGTACTATTAAACGCACTGGCGCGTAATTACTATAATAGATATATGGAGAACATTTTACAGTTGGCCCAACAAAACACAAAAGAAGCATTCTCTCTGCTGCGCCAAAGCCGCGCAGTAACCGCTTGGGATTTGCAAGGGGCGGAAGTACATATAGTAGGCTCTTTGGCCTGCGGGTTGTACTTTAACAGCCGCGATATTGACTTGCATGTTTATACGGATCCTTTTGATATGGAAAACGCCTTTGCCGCCATGGCTATGATAGCTCAGCAAAAAGGCTTCAAACGCCTAACCTGCCAAAACCTTTTAGACACGCCGGAGGCCTGTGTAGAGTGGCACGTTTTTTTTGAAGATGAGAAAGGAGATGAATGGAATTTGGACATCATTCATATTATGCGCGGCAGCCGCTACGACGGTTATTTTGAGAAACAAGCCGCAGCTATCAAAGAAATGCTTACGGACCCCACCCGCACCGCCATTTTACAAATCAAAAAAGATCTCCCCCGCACGCCGCATATTGGCGGAATCTGGATCTATACCGCCGTTTTGCGTGACGGGGTGCGCACCTTATCCGCATTTAACGACTGGTACGCCAAGCAAAATAAAAACCAAATACTGGAGTGGCCTTTGAAAAAATGATTTACGCCGCGCTGTTGTTTTTGGTACTGATTGGCACCTATATAATCCTCTCCCACAAAGCCGATGAATTTATTTTTCAGCCGGTGCGCGGTTTTTTGCCGGGCAAACTGCCGGCGGCAACTTTCTTTCTGCCCAGCGGAAAAAATAAAATACAAGCGCTCTATATTCCTGCCCGGCCCGGAAAAGAGACCTTACTCTTTTTTCATGGCAAAGGAGGCAATCTATCCCACTTTGTTCCATTTGCCCAGCGTTATGCGGCGCATGGATTGGGCGTGTTCATGTTTGACTACAGCGGCTTTGGACACAGCACCGGTCATGTAAGTGAAAAAAACGCCTATCAAGACGGCCAAACGGCATTGAACTATTTGCTTCATAGTAAAAAAATCCCTCCGCAGCATATTGTACTGTGGGGATTTTCTATGGGCAATTCCATCTGTCTGCATACTGCTATTCGGAACAGCGAGTTACCATTTAAAGCCGTTATCGCCCAAAGTCCTTTCACTTCCAGTGTAGAAATGGGAGCTTGCTTGGCACAGGGGCATTACAAGCCATGGTCTGTCCGGCAGCAGGCGGCCTTATTTTTCCTACATATACTGTTATGGAATAAAAAATTAGACAATACCCGCCAAATCGGCTTGATTCGCCCACCTTTACTGGTGGCTTATACCAAAGCAGATGAAATGATACCTTGGCAAATGAGCGCCGCTTTGGCGCGTATGGCTCCGCATGGAACACAAGCTTACGCATCTGAAAGCGGAGCACATGGGGAATTCGGCTGGCTGGAAAAACGCGCTTTGGAATTTTTGCAGAATTGTCGCTGAAAGACCCGGTTTTCCTTCTTTACCAAGTAGGGCAGAACCCCGCCGCATCTTCCTCTTATCCACCCATTACGCTTTCCTCGTATCCGCCCCAAAAGGCATAGCGCCGCCCTAAGTCAGACCTTTTCCGCCACAGCAGGCGAAACAGTTTGATATAATATAAATAGATTTGGGAGAGGTGTGTGAGTGGTTGAAACAGCAGGTCTCGAAAACCTGTAAGCCGCAAGGCTTCGAGGGTTCAAATCCCTCCCTCTCCGTTTCATTATTACAGAACCCGTTTCAGAACCGAAACGGGTCTTTTAATGTCAGTACAGCCGCAGGTTGTTAGAATTGGACAACAAATTATAGACACATACCAAAATTCTGAAAGAAAATTTCCGCGTTTGCAAAAAACCTTTGAGTTTCACCCCCGCAAAAGCAGCTGGGCGGCTTCGTTTTGTCCACGCTCTTTAGCTAAATCAAAAGGAGATTGATTGGCATTATTGCGGACATCTTTATTAATTTGGGAACGGGCCAGCAAGAGTTTCAGCATTTCTATTCTTCCGTTTAATGCCGCCAAATGCAGTAAGCCGTTGCCGTTTTGAGAAAAACATTGGTTAACATCTAATTGCGGATAACCCAATTGTGTTCTAAAACTTTCTAACTCTCCTATTAATATAGCCTGCATAATAGGGGGCAGTTCTTCTGCATACTGGGGATTAAGCGCCTCCTTCTGTTGGCGCGGCAACCGCAACGAAGCGGCAATAACCGCTTTGTCAGCCGCACTTTCTTGTGATCTGCGCTGAGAGAGATATTCTTGCTCCTGCCAAGCAGCAGCAAGTCCTTTACCCGCCAAACTGACAGATATATTCAACAAAAACCAAATTTTACAGAAAAACTGATCAGCCGCTTGATGAAATCTTTGCGGAGGCAAATCTTTGACGGGATTTTGATCTATCACCACCACCGACATACAGTCTTCTTTAAACACAAAACTCATATCCAATTCCGGATATTCTTTAAAAAAGGCATGCACCTCTTGCATTAAATCTGGCTGCATGATGACACGGGCTTCCTGTTCACAATCTGCAAAAAGGCCAAATGTTTCTTCAAATGACAACCATTCCGACTTACTCCTTTTCTTTCCGGCGCAATATCCCCCATTTAGAATTTAATCCATCGCGCAGTAAAAGGACTTCCCCCTCTATAGGAGTGCGTAAATGGTGAATTAACACAAAGACTTCCTCGTCTTCTAACCTTATGCCAAAAATATCCGCCGAAAGACCATTTGTTCTCCCCAGTAAGAATAATGGCTTTCCTCTCCTAAAGTCAATACTCCGGCTTTACTTAGGACTTGCAACATATCCTAGGGGGCTTCCCCCTGTTCTTTGTAAATTAACCCTAAAAAATTGCCAACCTCGCTGCACAGAATACGCCAGTGGGTGACGCTCTGTTCTTTCCAACTTTTTTCTTTGCTTATTCTCTTGGGTTTCTTTTCTATTTTGTTCTTTTTCCTGCGCTAACTCTTGGAAAATTTTCGGAATTTATCAGAAGAAGCATACCCCACCCAAACAACGACCATAATCAAACAGGCCAGCCACACCAGAACAGGAATTTCGGTATGTGAAAAGAAATATCCCAAAATAACCAGCAGAATAGGCATTGTCCAATAATAGCACTCCTTAACACGCAGCCGGAGAGAAATTCTCTCTTGATAATACTGACGGAAACGCCGCTAATCTGCTTCCAAAGAAATCCTGTTTGAATCCATGCTTATATCTTGCCTCACGCCTCATATTTTTGTATCAGGAAACACAATAAATGTTATAACCCCAACTTCCTCTTTTGCTATTATAATGAATATGACTCAATCTCTTGCAAGCGCAGCCCCCAGCCGGGAAGAAGAACAATTTATTATTATGACTCAGACCCCGATAGGGCGGTTGATAGCCAAACTGTCCGTGCCTACCGTCATCAGCATGCTTGTTTCTGCCATATACAACATAACCGATACGTTTTATGTGGCCCATCTGGGGCCCAGCGCGGCGGGGGCGGTGGGCGTTGTTTTTTCGCTGATGTCTTTGATTCAAGCGTTAGGTATGGGCGTTGGCATGGGAGCCGCCAGTATGGTGAGCCGTTGTTTGGGGAGGAGAGATACACAAACAGCCTCCCGATACGTTTCTTCCGCTTTTTTCTTCGGGGCATTTATTGGGCTATGCATTTTTATTGTCGGAGAAATCAATGTAGACCGCCTTATGCGCTGGCTGGGTAGCACAGATACCATTTTGCCTTACGCCTGCGATTACGGGCATTATATTCTCATTGCGGCACCGGTGATGTGCTCCGCTTTTGTTCTCAACACCACACTGCGTGCGGAAGGAAAGGCCTTTTTTTCCATGATAGGGATGAGCACCGGAGCCATTTTAAATATTGCTATTGCGCCGGTTTTTATTTATATGTTGGGCTGGGGAATTCGTGGGGCGGCCATCGCCGTGCTGATTTGCCAAAGCATCAGCTTATGCATTTTGCTTTCTTTCTTTATTCGGCGTAAAAGCGTTACCACGTTGTCTTGGCAATTAGTCAGCCTCCGTTGGCGCGATTATTGGAATTTAATACGCCTCGGCTCTCCCACAACTTTACGTCAGGGCTTTGCCTCTCTGGCTATGGCTTTGCTCAATATTAAAGCGGCTCCTTTCGGAGACGCCGCTGTGGCGGCCGTCAGCATTGCCACCAAAATCTACCTGGCTATGCGCGGCATTGTCCTGGGAATTGGCCAAGCCATGCAGCCGGTAGCCGGATACAACCACGGAGCCAAACTGTACGACCGCGTGCGGGAAGCCTTCTGGGTGACCACCCGCGCCGGTACACTTATCTGCACGGCGGCCGCAATCGTATTGGCAGTATGGGCTCAGCCCGTAATATCCGCCTTTCGCACCGGCAGTGAAGAAGTGGTGGTAATTGGAGTACAAACATTATATTTTTTCTGTGCAGCATTGCCGTTTTTGGCCTATTCCACTTATGTAAACCAACTGCTGCAAATTCTGGGACAAGCCAAAAGCGCCGCTTTTTTAGCCAGCTGCCGCCAAGGAATTATGTTTTTGCCGCTGGTATTTATATTGCCGCATTACTTGGGCCTAGTCGGCGTAGAAGCCACCCAGCCGGCAGCAGATATGCTGACATTTTTTGTTTCCATTCCGTTTTTGGTACACTTTTTCCACAAATATCAATACACCCGCAAGGCGCTCAGCACAAAACGCCGCATGAAATTAGTCTATCTGGTGCTGTGGCGCAAATTACACCGCTGGAAACATACGGAAATGTAAATTCCGCTAATCCGCAGACAGCTCCCGGCACGGCAAAGACTATAGATACAAAAAAATTCCGCCTCGAAAGCGGAATTTTTAATGAAAAAGTAACTAGCGGTACTGCTGTTTGCGAAATAAATCTTTAAGTCCCCTAATCAACTTGCCCCCTACATTTTGATATTCCAACAAAAAAGTCCTCATTTGCAAATCCATTTGGAAATTAGGGTTGCGGGCCATCTGCATCGCACTGGGGCTGCCTAAACGGGGATTAGCCCCATTCTCCAGCAAAAACCGCGCCATACAGGTATTCTCGGACAACAAGGCATTAGTCAACATCGTACGGTAACTTGCAGCCACATTTCCTTTACCGCTCAGAGGCACTTCCTGCCCATCTTCTCCCAGCATATAAGGGACAACATTATTTATTGTTTCGCGCATTTTCTCGGCCGTCATTTCCCTGTCAGCCGCCATGGCGGGCAATGGATAGAGGGCGAATTTGGCTTTTCTGTAAAGCACTTGGCAATCTGGCCCCGGCTGGGAAGACAAAAGCCAAAGAACGCTTTGAAATACACCTTTAACTTCTTCTGCAGAAGCCCCTTGGCGGATTGCGTTTAATCCCAAAGAATTAGCCTCATCAAAACGCCCCGCCAAAATATATTCTTGGCATGTGCGCTGCCAGTGAGTAAAATCCCCCGGCAAGGCAGACGCTTCTTCCTTTTCAGCCGTTTGATTTTCTTCTTCGCAAGGGATTTCCTGGGCAAACACCCCGCAAGTCAATACTAAAAACAACGCACACAATACACACAAACTGATTTTTTTCATTCCGTTTACTCCGCATGTGAAATAATTTTATTTATCTAGAGTATATCTATTCCATACACATTCCACAAGGGTCCAAAGACCTAAACATATATCCCCAATAGGCCTATGTTTTCACCACGGTTTTACTCGTACTAGTGTACGACTCTGTCCAAGCAGAAAGCACCGCCACTTCTTCCCTTCTGCCGCTCAATATCTCTTGTTAACAAATTTGTTAAAATATATAAATACGAAGATTATGCCTACACTAAAAACTATTTTTTTCGGTACGCCGCAGCTGTCTGTACCTTATTTGGAACTGTTGCATAAAATGACAGATGTGCAGCTGGTCGTGACCCAGGCTGACAAGCCGCGCGGCCGCGGTATGGTTATCACCCCTTGCCCGGTCAAAAGCCGCGCGCTGGAGCTGGGCCTGCCGGTACGCTCCCCGGAAAAATTAAAAGACATTTATGAAGAAGTAAAAAATATCCCCTTTGATTTAGGCATAGCCGTAGCTTTTGGCAAAATTTTTCGCCCGGACTTTTTGGCCCTGCCCAAACTGGGCATTTTAAACGTACATTTTTCGCTCTTGCCGCTTTTGCGCGGGGCCGCCCCGGTACAACACAGTCTATTTCAAGATTTTAAACAAACCGGCGTGAGCATTTTTTGGATTCAGCCGGGGCTTGATGACGGCCCCTTATTCTTGCAAAAAGAAATTCCCGTTCAACCGCAAGACGATGCCGTTACGTTGTTTGATAAATTAGTGCCGCTGGGTATTTCCGCCTTAACAGAAGCATTAGAACAGATTGCGCAAGGAAACATTATCCGGCAGGAACAACACGGAGAGCCCACCCTGGCGCCAATGATTGACAAACAAGACGCCGTACTGGATTTCCAAACCATGTCTGCCGAACAGATCCATCACAAAGTACGCGGTTTAGCATGTGGCCCCAAGGCCCGTACCTGCATCAGCATCAATGGGAAAAAGCAACTGGTGCAAATTCTGCGCACCCAGCTTCCGGCCCCCGCAATGGACAACAACGCCGCTCCGGGCAGCGTGCTCGCCGTTGAAAGCGGGCGCGGAATTTTAGTAAAATGTAAGCAAGGAACTATTTGGCTTGTTATGTTGCATCCTGCCGGGAAAAAACCTATGCCTGCGGCTGCCTTTGCCAATGGACATGGGATAAAACCTTCCGGGGATGTGGTTTTTTGTTATGAATAAAAATACAGAAGAAAATTTTGAAGAATTTATTGGAAAAACAAAAAAATCTTCCCGCGGGAAATGGGTTATCGCCGGGGTAATTTTCATTTTTTTTGTTTTGCTGATTTTTGTATCTATTGACTGGGTAATGGGAGCCTTGGTGCATACGCGCAAAGAAGTACAAGTGCCCGACATTACCAAAAAACCGGTTACAGCAGCGCTTAATTCGTTAGCCGGGGTCAATTTAGCCTTAAAACAGGCCGGCTTGGAATATGCCGAAGATGTCCCTCCCGGCTCGGTCCTGCGTCAAATTCCTTCCGCCGGCAGTACCGTACGGGAAGGCCGCGTAATACGGGTATGGATTTCCCAAGGCGACGAAATGGTGTTCGTGCCGTCTGTAGAAGGGTTGGATTTGCGCGCGGCCCAACTGGCCGTACGCAAAGCCGGTCTGCAAGTGGAAAAAGTGGAAAATGCCTATTCACTGACAGTGGAGAAAGGCTTTATCATTTCCCAAACGCCGGAAGCGGACAGCATGCTTACCCGCGGAGACAAAGTAGCCCTTGTCTTGTCTAACGGGCAACCGCCTGCCAGTGTAATTTTAGTGCCGGATTTCCGCAACAAAAAACTGGCGGAAGCCACTCTGTGGGCCAGCCAGCAAAATATGAACTTAACCGTGAAAGAAGATTCCCATTCCCCTTTCCCCTATGGTACTATTGCAGAACAGACACCGGAAGCAGACAGCCAAGTGGCCCCGGGTTCCGCCGTTGTAATTACAGTCAGTCGCAGAGAAGCGTCTGAAGATGAAAAAATGTATCATTTGCATTATGAGCTGCCACAAGGTAAAAAAGCCATGCGTATCCGCATTGTTATGACAGATGATAACGGCGAGCGCGAAGTCATTAATGAATCTCGCCAACCGGGCAGTAAGATAGATTTGGAAATTCCATACAGCGGCAAAGCCACGTTCCGTATTCTTTCAGATGGCATTTTGGTTCGGGAGCGTGAAATACAATGACTTCCAAAATCGGCCCCGCAAATGGTAAAATAATAGTTGCGCCTTCCATTTTATCGGCCGATTTATGGTGTTTGGGCCAAGACGTGTTAACCGTACAAGAGGCCAAAGCGGACTGGCTGCATGTGGATATTATGGACGGGCATTTTGTACCGAATTTAAGTTTCGGCCCGGCCACTGTAAAAAGTTTAAATGGGCGAACGCAGCTTCCGCTAGATGTACATTTAATGGTGCGCCGCCCGCTGAAATTTATAGAATCTTTTGCCAAAGCCGGCGCAGATATGCTGACGGTGCATATAGAAGCAGAAGATAATATTAAAGAAGCTCTTTTAGCAATTAAAAATTTAGGCGTCAGTGCGGGCCTGTCTTTAAAACCGGATACGGACCCGGAGCGCCTGGAGCCGTTTTTAGATTTATTGGATTTGGTGCTGGTAATGACTGTACAGCCGGGCTTTGGCGGACAAAGTTTTCTGCCCTCCAGCCCGCGGCAAATAGCCGCCGTACGCCAAGCCATTACCCAAAGCGGCCGCCGGATTTGGTTGGAAGTAGACGGCGGCATTAATGCGCAAACTGCGCGCAAAGCGGCACAAGCCGGAGCAGATGCACTGGTGGCAGGAAATGCCATTTTTGCCGCAGCAGACCCAAAGCAAGCGCTGCAGGATATACGCCAAGCGGCCACAATTTAATTATACCGCCCGGCAACGGGCGAACATAAGGAGAAGTTACATGGCAGTCGTCATTAGATTACAAAGAGTGGGCAAAAAAGCCCATGCGCAGTACAGAGTCGTAGCGATTGAAAAGAAAACCGCCGTCGGCTCCGAAGCCAAAGAAGTACTCGGACAATATGATCCGTGCAATAAAGAAACAGCTAAACAAATTACGCTCAATCTGCCCCGCGTGCAGCATTGGATTAAAAACGGCGCCAAACCGTCTGAAACGGTAGCCAGCTTGATTAAAAAAGCCGAAGCCGCCGCCAAGTAAGAGGCGCTGTATATGAAAGAGTTAGCCACTATCCTTCTCAAATCTCTCTCCGCTAACCCGGACAATGTGGTGGTAGAAGAAAAAGTTGAGAATAATAAAGTTTACCTGACGACCAAAGTGTCCCCTGAGGATAAAGGCAAGGTAATTGGAAAAGACGGCTGCATTATTAAGGCCGTACGCACCGTGCTCAGCGCGGCGGCGGCCAAACAAAACGTAAAAGTGACGTTAAAGCTGGAAGACTGATGCTAAAGGTAGATGTCGTTACTGCGTTTCCCGATATGCTTTCCGGCCCATTAGGACAAAGCATTGTAGGGCGGGCGCAAAAGAGCGGGGTGCTCAAGCTGGGTTTTACCAACCCGCGGGATTTTACTGATGACAAGCACCACACGTTAGACGACAGACCCTATGGGGGCGGCCCCGGAATGCTGATGAAAGCAGAGCCGCTTTACCGGGCAATCAAGAAGCTGCGCAAAAAAAATTCGGTGGTCATATTGACCAGCCCTCGCGGACAGACATTTACGCAGGGCTTGGCTAAGAAATTAGCCAAAAAGAAGCACCTGATTTTCGTTTGCGGGCATTATGAGGGGATAGACGAACGTATATATCCCGAGATGGACATGGAAGTATCGCTGGGGGATTTTATCCTAACCGGCGGAGAGCTGGCTTCAGCCGTGATGATAGATGCAATCACGCGGCTCGTGCCGGGAACATTTAAAAAGCAAGACGTTACCTTTTCTGAGTCGTTTGAAGGAGGGCTTTTGGAAGCCCCGCAATACACCCGGCCCGAGGTGTGGCGTGGCAAAAAAGTGCCCGAAATACTTTTAAGCGGCCACCACAAACAAATGGAAGAATGGAAACGGGAACAAGCTTTGAAATTGACAAAGAAATATAGACCCGATTTGCTAACAACCTCTCAGGCAAAAAAGGCCGCAACGAAAAAGGGTGTCACCAAAACAGTCAAAAAAACTGTAAAAAAGACGCCGAAGAAAAAAACAACGAAATGATTTTTCGGAGGAAGTAAGAGTTATGAACATCAATCAAATTAAACACAATCTTAAAACCGACGTGCCGTCTTTTAAATCCGGCGACACGGTGCGCGTAAAAGTCAAAGTCGTAGAAGGCGACAACGAACGCGTGCAGGCTTTTGACGGCGTAGTAATTGGCCGCAAAGGCAGCGGTATCAGCGAAACCTTTACGGTGCGCAAAATTTCCTTTGGCGTGGGCGTGGAAAGAATTTTTCCGATTCACTCCCCCCGCGTGGAAAGCATTGAAGTCTTAAAGAGCGGCAAAGTACGCAGAGCGAAATTGAACTACTTAAAGAAACTCTCCGGTAAAGCCGCCCGCCTGCAGGAAGTAAAAAAGCAGACCGGAGCCGCTGAAGAAGCTGCCGCCGAAGCTGTTCCCGCCGCCGAAGAACCGGCTGCCGAGGCCAAATAAGCAAGCCTGCGGGCCGAATTATTTCCTCCAATACCCCCCGGCCCAGCCGGGGGTTTTTGTTTGCCAAATAAAACGCACGCCGCAAATAAGAGATTATTTCACTCTGCAGACATTCCCTCTCCGGCACAGATTACCCGCTTGCCCGCTCTTTTCGCCTATATGCAAGAATGCACTCTCCCATCAAATAAAAAGAGCGCCTGCATAATATACACACTGCCTATTTTCTGCAAAGCAAAAACTAATCACTTTCCCTCTTTCTTGTTTTTTTAGATTTTAGTTATAATAAAGAAAGACGCCGCACCAATGAAAGATTTCTTACGGCACAGGAGGGGTGTTATGGATATTACTACACTAAACAAACAAGTGCAATCCGAAAGCCTTTTTTTACAAGATTTAAAACGGGAAGTAAGCAAAGTTATCGTAGGGCAGGAAGATTTAATTGAAAAAATGCTGGTTGCTTTGCTGGCTGACGGGCATATTCTTATTGAAGGGGTGCCCGGATTAGCCAAAACGTTAGCCGTTAAAACACTCGCCGGCGCCATTCACGCGCAGTTCCAGCGCATTCAATTTACGCCGGACTTACTGCCGGCCGATATCACAGGCACCCTCATTTTTAACCCCAAAGACGGCTTGTTCTACCCTAAACGCGGACCTATCTTCTCCAACTTTGTATTAGCTGATGAAATTAACCGCTCCCCGGCCAAAGTGCAAAGTGCTTTGCTGGAAGCAATGCAGGAACGCCAAGTGACCATTGGGGAACAAACCTACAAACTGCCGGCCCCTTTCATGGTGCTGGCCACACAAAACCCGGTAGAACAAGAAGGGACCTACCCGCTGCCGGAAGCACAAGTGGACCGCTTCATGCTCAAAGTGCTCATTACCTATCCCACTAAAGAAGAAGAAAAACAAATTTTGGAACGCATGGCTGCTCACCAGCCGATCACATTAAATACCAACGTTACGCCGGAAATGATTTTAAAAGCACGCGGCGTAGTAGATGGGATATATGTAGATGAAAAAATTAAAAACTATATAGTGGAGCTGGTCTTCGCCACCCGCGACCCAAAAGCCTATAAATTGGATAAATTGTCCTCTTTTATTGCTTATGGCGCCAGCCCGCGTGCCACCATCTTCCTCACCCAAGCCGCCAAAGCATATGCTTTCTTAAACGGCCGCGGTTATGTAACCCCGGAGGATATAAAAGCCGTCGGTGCAGATGTGCTGCGCCATCGCGTCTTGCTTACCTATGAAGCCGAAGCCGAAAACATCATATCAGAC
Organism: uncultured Elusimicrobiales bacterium; assembly: GCA_944324115.1. Lineage (GTDB taxonomy): Bacteria > Elusimicrobiota > Elusimicrobia > Elusimicrobiales > Elusimicrobiaceae > Avelusimicrobium. Next base: position 150,884 of record CALUVB010000001.1, on the reverse strand, counting down.
CAAATTGTCAAGGAAATATTTGAAGCGGTAGATGTACCGTAAGCTGCGTTGAAGGAGCAAACGCCATGCGCATGGATACCGCCGACATTTTAAAAAAAGTACGGCAAATTGAAATACAGACCGGCAAACTGGTAGAAGAAACTTTTGCCGGAGAATATTTAAGCGCCTTCAAAGGCCAGGGTATTGAATTTTCAGAAGTGAGAGAATATACCCCTGGAGATGACGTGCGTTCCATAGATTGGAACGTAACCGCACGCAGCGGCACTCCTTTTGTCAAAAAATTTAACGAAGAACGCGAACTGACACTAATGATTGCCTGCGACGTATCGGCTTCGCAAAATTTTGGCTCACTGGATAAATTCAAACAAGAAGCCGCCGCCGAGCTGGCGGCTCTGTTTGCTTTTTCCGCCTTAAAAAACGGCGACAAAGTAGGCTTGCTTTTGTTTTCGGACAAAATAGAACTCTTTGTCCCCCCTAAAAAAGGGAAAAAACATATTCTGCGGCTTATTCGTGAACTATTGGCTTTTGAACCCCAAAGTACCGGCACAGATATCGCTTTAGCGCTGACTACTCTCTCTAAAGTAATCAAACGGCAGGGTATTCTGATTTTCATTTCTGATTTTTTGGCTGAACCGAATACTTTTTCCCAGCCGCTGAGGCTGGCCGCCAAAAAATTTGACTTAATACCAGTTATTATAGAAGACCGATTGGAAAAGACATTGCCCTTGGTACATGCCTGCTTGAATGTGCGGGATCCGGAAACAGGAGAAGAAAAGTTTTTCTCTCTTGCTTCCTCAGATTTAAACCGTTTGCTGTCTTTGCGGCGCGAAGTCTGGGAAAACCAACTGACCGATTTGTTTAATCCGCTCAAAATAGAAGGTATTTGGGTGGACACCGCCCGCCCGCCGGCAGACCCGGTAATTGAATTTTTTAAACGCCGGGCCAGGAAGATAAGAAGATGAAAAAAACGTTTTTATCCTTTTTGTTTTTATTTGTTTCCATGTTCTGCGCCGTATCGGGACATGCGCAAAATGCAGCGGCTTCCGAAACGCTTCAGCCCAGTTCGGCAGCTCAGCCGCCCGCTGCAGCCCCATACGCCGCAAGGCCAAACGCAATCAACATTACCGCCCAAAGCATACCGAGGCAGGCTTCCTTCGCCGAGCCTTTTGACGTGCGTTTTGAGTTGGCTCATGAGCCCGGCTATATCGTGGAATTAGACAAAGAAACCCTTCCTCAAGGATTTGAATTAACGGCGCAGCATGAGCAAACGCTTTCGCCCGGCACAATGCAATATCAGATGACTTTTATGCCGTTTACGCTGGGGATTTCCACCTTTACGGCCGTCACGTTTGAGCTTAAAGAACAAGCCGGCGGGAAACCCCGCGGACAGGCGCACTCTGAGCCTCAGACCATTGACGTCAAACCAGTCAGTTATTTTAAGGAATCCTCCCTGCGCGACATACGCCCCCCGTATATTCCTTCCAGCTGGATAATATGGCTGTTATGTTTAATCGTATTTGGATTAATTGGATTTTTTGCATGGCGGTTCTATAAAGAAGTACGAAATCGAAGCCGCGCGCTGCAACAAACCCGCGATGACCGCCCGGCCGACGTGATTGCTTTATCCAAGATAGATGCCCTTCTGCAAAGTGGCTTATGGGAAAAGGCCCAATATAAGATATTTTATATAGAGTTGGGCAATATTCTGCGTGAATATTTTTGGCGGCGTTTTCAGCAAGATGTATCTTCTGACACCTCTGTAGAGCTCTTGCGCCGCGCCCGCAAAATACCTCAATTGGCTTCCTTGCTTTCTCCGCTGCGTATGTATTTGAATTCTTCGGACTTGGTAAAATTTGCCAAAGTAACCCCGACTCAAGACACCATGCAGCAAGATGTGGACACCGTACGGGAAATTGTAAGGGAAACTTCCCCCCGCCCCGTCAAGGAGGAGCGCTAAATGTTTGGTACTTGGTTTTTGGTTTCTTTAGGGCTTTTAATTCTGGCGCTTATCGCTTCAGCGCTGTTGCGCCGTTTCGCCCGGCTGACCTCAGGGGCCATTTTGGTGTTTTCATGCACTACGCTGTTACTGGCGGCGGGCATGTTGGCACAACGGGCGGCCGGAGAACATTTTACTTTCTTAAATCCAGCCTTTCTTTTTTTGCTCCCTCTTGTATTCATTATCGGCGCCTTATATGTTTTCCGCGGCAATATTTTCAGCCAGCCGTTAAATTATCCGCTGGCGGGATTCTTGCAACAGCCATTTACGTTGCGCGGGGCCTTTACGCGCCGTTTTCCATTGGTGCTGGTATTGGGTGGCTTGTGTTTATTTATTATTGCCTTAGCGCGGCCAGTTACTGTCAGTACGGCCAAACTGCCCCCCACCCAGGGAATAGATATCATGCTGATTATAGACGCTTCCGCCAGCATGGCAAACCGGGATTTCTATCCATCTCGTTTCGTGGCGGCCCAAAAGAACGCCATCAATTTTATCAGCAAACGTTTTAATGACCGGATTGGGTTAGTGGTATTTGCCAAAAACGCTTCTTTGGCGGCTCCGCTGACATTGGACCATGACGCCGTGCAAGAATTAGTCGCCTCTTTGTACCTAGGGATTGTAGACCCCAATTTAACGGCTATAGGAGATGCGCTGGGCGTAGCGTCTAGCCACTTAAAAGACAGCTCCGCCAAAAGCAAAATTATATTACTCCTGACTGACGGATCCAATAACGCCGGTACTTTGGACCCTATGCTTGCGGCCAAAGCGGCTGCCGCATATGGCATTAAAATTTATACCATCGCCACGGCCAGCCCTCCGGGCACTACAATTTTTTCCAGCCGGGAAGACGAAATTGACGAAGGATTGTTGATGGAAATTGCCAAGGCCACCGGCGGGAAATTTTACCGGGCTAAAAATGAAATGGAGCTGAGCAGCATTTATAACGAAATCAATGAATTAGAAAAAACTGATTTTACACAGGCCGCCCGTACAAACCAAAACGATGCGTACCGCCCGTTTCTGTTGGCCGGACTAGCATTGTTGCTGCTGGCCGTCATATTACGCAAATTGATTTTTATTAAGGTGCCGTAATTATGCAATTATTTGAACAACCCATATATTTTGTTTATTTGCTCATCGCTTTAGGCGCATTGGCGCTGGTATATTGGCTGGGCGGGCGTCTCAAACGGCGCATTACTAGCATTTTATTCGGCCCGGCCGCTTATATGCGTTTAACCGGCGCTGCAGATGCTTTGCAGCCGCTGAAAACCGTCTTGTTTATAGCGGCCGTTTGTTTTGCTTTTGCCGCTTTGGCCCGCCCCCAATGGGGGTTGGAAATTGTTAAAGCGGAAGGAGACTTTGCCCAAACGGTAATTGCGGTAGACGTATCTGCTTCTATGCGCGCCCGAGACGTACACCCAGACCGCCTAGACAGCGCAAAAAATATGCTGCGCATGTTAATCAGCCATTTGCAAAATGAGCGCATCGGGCTTATTGCATTTACTTCACAAGCTTTCATACAGTGCCCTATTACCACCGATGAAGACGCCCTTAAATACTTTATTTCCGCGCTCCAACCGGATATGCTGCCCGTGGCAGGCACCTCTTTGGCGGCGCCGGTCAAACTGGCCGCCCACATGTTAGCCAAATACCCTGGCAAAAAAGCCCTCATTATTTTAACCGACGGGGAAGACCATTCTCCAGAAGAACTTAAAGAAGCGCAAAGCGTGGCCCAGCAAGAAGGCATACGCATTATTGCTATAGGCATCGGCACGCCGGAAGGTGAATTAATTCCCCAACGTACAGATGTATCAGGACGTGTATTAGAATATAAAAAAGATCGGGAAGGCAAAACTGTAGTCAGCAAATTAGACCAGCAGAGCTTGGCCGCTTTGGCACAGGCAACCCAAGGGGTCTATATCCAATACACCACCCCGGCCCAAGTGGCCACTAAAGTGGAAGAAAGCGTCAGAGACTTAGACCGCAGCCGCTCCGTTTCTTCTTCCCGCACCCGCTACAAAAACCGCTATCAAATTCCCTTGGCACTTGCTGTGATTTGTTTATTGACCGCTTTAGCTCTCCCCTTTAAAGAACGCCGCCAAAGCGCTCCGCAAACCGAACAAAAAAGGTAAAATAAATGAAGATGAATAAGTGGTATGTCTTTTTGGTATTTTTGTTAGGCGTCACAGCAGCTCAAGCTGGCGTGAGAGGTCAGTTGCGCCAAGGCGGGCAGTTTTACGAAGATCAAAAATACGGCTCCGCGTTAAACAGTTACACGGAAATCTTAAAAGAACACCCCAACAACCAGCGCGCGCTCTTTAACGCCGGGAATGCTTATTACCGTCTTAATGAATACACCCAAGCAGAAGAAATGTACCAAAAGGCCGCCCAACAAAACGGAGATCTGAACCAAAGCGCTCTATTTAACTTGGGAAACGCATATTATCGCGCCGGAAACCGGGAAAAAGCCATAGAAAGCTATAAAGCCGCCATCTTGCAAAACCCGCAGGATAAGGAGGCTATTCACAATTTGCAACTGGTCATGCAACAACAACAGCAACAAAACCAAGATAACCAAAATAATCAAAATAACCAAGACCAAAATTCAGACAACCAAAACCAGCAAAATGAGGACCAAAAAGGCCAGTCTCCCCAAGAGCCGCAGGACAGCCAAAAACAAAACAATCAACTGGACAAAGACGCCGCAGACCGGGTGATGGCTATGGCAAAAGAAAATGAATACCGCCGCACGGGTACGTCTAACCGGCGGCCGGACCAGACGGTAGAGAAGGATTGGTAATTATGTTTAAACGTTTTTTATTTCTTCTGGTATTGCTTTTCCCATTGACGGCGCATGCCGCTTTGAATGTAAACGGGATTAGCATGACGGCTTCCGTAAATAAAACTTCCCTTACTATGGAAGATGAATTGGTGCTGACTGTAACTGTAGATGGCGCTACGGGGGATTTTATGCCCCAACTGCCCAGTCTGCCGGCTTTTAATGTCTATGCCCGTTCTTCCACTACTCAAATTATTAATTTTCACAGTATTGTTACATTTGAGTTCATTATGTTGCCGCGTTTCCCGGGGAAAACAGTTATTGGCCCCATTACCCTTAATTATGGGAATAAAATCTATAAAACGGATCCGATTACGGTAACCGTTTACCGTACTCCTAATACACCTCAAACAAATACATCAAAAAGCAATGCCTCCAAACCCGCAGCCAAAACAGCCGCACCGCCTGCTAAAGCCCGCCAAGCCGAGCCAACGCCGGCACCGGCAGATATGCCCCCCTTGGAGCGAGATTTATATAATTCTGCCGCCAGAAATGGAGACAAAACTTACTTCATGGTGGCCGCCCTAAGCGATAGTACTCCTTACGTCAATCAGAGCGTCACGCTGGGCATACGTTTTTATTTCTCCAGCAATTTTGTGGATAACGCTCCGTATAATGAGCCGTCTATTTCCAATTTGTTCATGGAATTAATCTCTACCTCCGAAGGGCGCCAAAAAATTGATAACAAAACATATGGCTACATAGAAAGACGCTATGCCATTTCCGGCGTGACAGCCGGCCCGGCCCAAGTGGGGGAAGCCTCCGTACGCTATATTCCGGCCGGTAATTTAACCAATATATCTGTATTTGACCGTATGTTTGCCGCCGTATCTCAAGAAGAACAGACTGTGCGCTCCAATCCTCTTTCTTTGACGATACGTTCCGCCCCCCAAGAAGGCAAACCCAAAAGTTTCTACGGGGCGGTAGGCAGCGGTTATACGATTTCCGCTTCCATAGACCGCGAAGAAGTAGAAGCCGGAGAAGCGGTAAATTTGACTGTAAAAGTAAACGGCAGCGGTAATTTAAAACCTACTTCCGATTTAAAACTGCCCAATTTGCCCGGGTTCAAAGTGTATGACGTAGTGGCTACTTCCGGCGTAGTGCCTACAAACGGCGAGCTGAAAAGTTACAAAATTTTCAAGGCGGTTGTAGTACCCCTCTCCTCCGGAACCTATACTATTCCGGCCTTAGACTGGTCTTATTTTGACCCTTCCGCCCAGCAATACCGCACCATTCGCACCCAACCGCTTACCATTAAAGCAACTCCCTCCTCTAAAACAGATACCGGGTTTGACTTTGCCACACACAGTGAATTGGGAAATGGATTTAGAGAGTTGGGCCGGGATATCCGGTATTTAAAATCAGATGTTTCCCCGTCTAAACTGGGAGTCCTCTCCACAGTATCCGACTGGCAGATTGCAAATTATCTGTTTGGAGCGCTTTTGGTGCTGGCGGCCCTGTTTGCCCTCATGGATAAACAAACATTAGCCGGCAGGCGGGCCTTAGCCAAAGCGCGGACCCAGCTGAAAAATGCCCATACGGAAGAAGCCGTATCAGAAGCGCTAACCGCTTATTTGCAGGCGCGTTACCGGGTGCATATAGCCAGTTTGCCTTTAAAAGACATTACCGCCGCTCTGCGCAAAAACGGCTGCCCGGCTGAATTGGTCCAACGTTTTGATACACTGTGGCAACGTTTAAACGCAGCCCGTTTTGCTCCTGCCCAAATGCAGGAAGAAAATGCAATAGAATTAGCCCGGCAGGCGACAGATTTAATAAAAGCTATGGACAAAGGAGGCCGTGCATGAAAAAAGGAATCTTGCTCATATGTTTTTGGCTTGCGGCCGCCTTGTCGGCCTCGGCCGCCGATTTACAAAGCGCGGAAGAATTATACCGGGAAGGTAAATTTGCCGCCGCCCTAGGCCAATATGAAGAATTATTAAAAACCTATCCAAACAACGCCCATCTTTACTACAATATAGGGAACTGTTATTTTAAAATGGGTACGGTAGGTTTGGCTGTGGCGAATTATTACCGGGCGTTCCGGTTATCCCCCCGAGATGGAGATATACGCCACAATTTAGCTTTATCGCTGGAAAACAGCGGCGAACGGCTGGTGCCTACAGGTATGCCTGAGGTTTTGCACAAACTGTTTTTTAGTTTGCGCATAGACGAACTGAAAGGCCTGTTTTTTGTAGTCTTATGGCTTTTTTGCTTATTAGGAGCTTTTTGGCTGGTCAAACGCCGGTTGGGAAGGGTAACACTGATTGTTTTGGCAATAGTGGGCTTTTTGGCCGTTTGGTACGTTTGGCGCAGCAAGATAGAACAGGCCCCTTTAGCAGTAGTAGCAGCACCGGTGGCGGAATTGCGCAGCGGGCCAGGTAAAAATTTTCCTGCCAGTGCCAATGTTGCTCAAGGTCATCTATTGCTTATACAAGATACCAAAGACAACTGGTACGACGTTGTTGTCAAAGACCAAGGCCTGCAGGGTTGGATAGAGGCCGATACGCTGGAAAAAATATAAAACGGAGAGTGCTTATGTTTATTGCCCAAGAAGCCGACGAATTGATTGCGGCCCTTACATATGTAAAAGAAAATTTGGGGACACAAGTACAGCAATTGGCTGACCAAATTATCCGTGCATTTAAAAACGGAAATCAAGTCATTTTGATGGGCAACGGCGGCAGCGCTGCAGACGCCCAACATATTGCGGCAGAATTTGTAGGCCGCTTTAAAAAAGAACGGAAATCTTTTCCGGCGCTGGCGTTGAATACAAACACCTCCACCGTCACAGCGGTGGGGAACGACTATGGCTATGATAAGGTATTTTCCCGTCAAATAGATGGTTTTGCCCGGCCGGGAGATGTAGTCATTGGGATTTCTACCTCCGGCAACAGCCCAAATGTACAGCTGGCCTTGGAGCTGGCTAAACAACGCGGCTGCTACACGGCCGCATTATTGGGCAAAGACGGCGGAACGATTAAAAATGTGGTTGACTTGCCGCTTATTGTCAAATGGCCCAATACGCCGCGGGTGCAGGAATGCCATATTTTTATCGGTCATAGCGTATGCGACCTGGTAGACCAATCTTTTTAGGAGACAATATGAAAGTAGCCGTGGCGTGTGACCATGCAGGTTTTGCTTTAAAAGAAACCGTTATAGAAAAAATCAAATCTTTAGGCCATGACGTGCTGGACTGCGGCTGCGCAGATACCCAGCGCGTGGATTTCCCAGATTATGCCGCCAAAGCCGGGGCTTTGCTGGCCGCCGGCCAGGCCCAACGCGCCGTACTCATTTGCGGCAGCGGCATCGGCATGTGTATTGCCGCCAACAAAATACCGGGCGTATACGCTTGTGTATGCCACGACCAATATTCTGCGCATCAAGGGGTGGAACACGACAATATGAATGCGTTGTGTTTGGGCGCTTTAGTTGTAGGGAAACAAGTGGCAGAAGAATTGGTGGAACGTTTTTTGGCCGCGCGGTATTTTAATGAAGGAAATTATAAAAAACGCGTAGACAAAGTGCTGGCATTAGAGAAAAAAATCCAGTAAAATTATTTTTAAACTTGTGAAAAAAGGAAGTAGTATTGTTATGAAAATGAACGCAAATCCCACAGCAGAAGGTATTATCCGCGAAGGTATTATCAAATTGGAAGGCTTAAATTTCAACAAGAAGTTTTGGGCCAAAGATCCTACGTTATGGAAACAGGAAGCGGAACACCAAGAATTGATTAAAAATTTCTTGGGGTGGCAAACTGTTTATAATTGGACTTTGGAACATATAGATGAAGTGCTCCAATTTGCAGAAGAAGCTAAAAAAGATTATAAATATTGCGTCGTCATGGGGATGGGCGGCAGCAGCTTGGCGCCGGAAGTGTTCCGCTCTCTGTTTGGCAAACAAGCGGGCCGGCCGGAACTGTTTGTCTTAGACACCACCAACCCGGACTGGGTAGGCGCCGTACGCGGACAAATTGAACCGGCTGAAACGCTGTTCATTTTCGCCAGCAAATCCGGCGGAACGGTGGAGCCGTCTTCCCAATTCGCCTATTTTTATGAAGAAGTCAAAAAAGCCGGCGTCAAAAACCCGGGAAACAATTTCATCGCTATTACCGACCAAGGAACCGGCTTGCAAACCTTAGCCCAAAAACACAAATTCCGCCATGTATTTACCAATCCTTCCGATATTGGCGGGCGTTTCTCTGCGCTGTCTTTCTTTGGAATTGTGCCGGCCGCCATTATGGGAGTAGATGTGGTAAAAATCTTGAACGGAGCAAAGCAAGCCGCCGAAACCTTTGGGCCGCAAGCTCCCGTCAAAGATAATGCCGCCGTCAAATTGGGCGCTTATATGGGGGCCTGCTATTCCAACCATAATAAAGATAAAATGACCATTTTGGCGCCGCAGGAAATTGCCGCTTTTGGACTCTGGGCCGAACAGCTGGTGGCAGAATCCACCGGTAAAGAGAGCAAAGGCATAGTCCCCGTTACCGGGGAGACGTTGCACCGCAATTTTGACTATCGCGAAGACCGCTTCTTTGTTTACCTTTCGGCAGACACCGATGACAATAAACGGGTGGAAGAAATAGCCGAGGACCTGGCCGAACGGGGCTTCCCCATCTGCACCTTACAACTGGAAGACAAATACCAGCTGGGGGCTTTGTACTTGCTGTGGGAGATTGCCACCGCCGCCGCTGGCGCCATATTGGCCATTGACCCTTTTGACCAACCCAATGTGCAAGAAGCCAAAACTTTGACAAAAAATGTATTGGCCAAGCTGGAAGCGGGCGATATCCCCGCCGAAGTCACCGCGCCGCTGCTCGTCAGCAAAGATTTAAAAGATGAGGTCAAGCTTGATACCTTGGCCCAAGATTTCTTCTCTTTGCTGGAAAGCAACGATTATGTGGCCATTTTGCCTTATCTTTGGCCTTCTAAAGAAAATGACGAGGCCTTGGCCGGCCTGCGCGATAAAATATTGTGCCGCACCAAACGCGCCGTTTTGTTCGGCTATGGTCCGCGCTATCTGCACTCCAGCGGCCAGCTGCATAAAGGAGACGGGAATAACGGCGTGTTCCTTATTCTCTCTGCAGAACCGGCGCATGATGTACAGGTTCCGGGGCAGCATTATACCTTCGGACAGCTGTGCAATGCCCAGGCGCTGGGCGACTTTCAAGCCTTGGAAAATAAAGGCCGCCGCGTGGTAAAACTGCACCTGCAGCAGCCCGTGGCAGAAGCCGTCAAGAAACTGAGCGACTTATTCTAACCTCTTTCAAGGGAAAGGCGGCGTTACAAACGCCGCCTTTTTTATGTATTATGAAAAAGCTTTTTATCCAAACGTATGGCTGCCAGATGAATTTGGCTGATTCGGAAGAAATGGCCGCCCACTTATTAATGCGCGGCTATGCATTAACCGACCAACTGGACCAGGCCGACTTAGTCATAATAAATACCTGCACCGTGCGCGACCACGCAGAACACCGGGCCTTGTCTTTGCTGGGACGGCTGCGCAAATGGAAGCGTGAAAAAGATGGCCGCCATATTATCTTTGCCGGTTGCGCAGCCCAGCGTTTGGGAGAAAAACTAAAAAAAACATTTCCCTATTTAGATTTAATATCCGGCGCGCGGGAAATAGACCATTTCGCCGATTTGTGCGACCGCAGCGGCCTGTTTGCGCCCGCCCCCGGCGGAGAAGCAGACAAACGGGGCGTGACGGGATATGTTACTATTATGCGCGGGTGCGATTTTGCCTGCAGCTATTGTATCGTACCCGCCGTACGCGGCCCGGTGCATTGTCTTTCATCTAAAGAAATTCTAACCAACGCCGCACGCAAAGCCCAAGAAGGCCACCCCGAAATTATGCTCTTGGGCCAAACGGTCAATGCGTGGAAAGAGGAGCGCAAAACCTTTGCCGATTTACTCAACGAAGTGTCCGCCTTGCCCGGGGTGGAGCGGGTACGTTTTGTCAGTCCGCACCCGGCCTTTATTACGCCGCAATTTTTAGAAGCAGTCAAAAATAACCCCAAAATCGCCCGCCATATTCATCTGCCGGCACAAAGCGGCTCCACAAAAGTCCTTCAAGAGATGAAACGCGGCTATACGCGCGAAACCTTGCTGCAAAAAATCCACGCTTTAAAAGAGTGCGGCTTTGCCATCAGTACGGACTTGATTGTAGGGTTTCCGACAGAAACGGAAGAAGATTTTCTCCAGACATTGACGCTGGTGGAACAGGCCGGCTTCTCGGCGGCGTATTGCTTTAAATATTCCCCCCGCCAAGGCACGCCGGCAGCCCAATTGCCGCTGTTAGATGAGAAAACACTGGAACAACGGTTGGATATTTTGTTAAATAAAGTAAGAGGTCTGGCTGAACATGCTTACAGCAGACATATCGGCCAGCAAGCAACTGTTTTAATGGAAAGCCCACACAAAGGCCGCACCTCTGATAATTTCTGGGCACAAACGAAAAAAAGTTATAAAATAGGCTCTGTGGTACAGAGTGAAGTAAGCGCCTCAGATGGTACCTTACTTTTTACGAGGGATTAATATGAATAAAAAGAATTTTTCAGAAAAACGCAAACACCGCCGTATGCCGGTTTTGAGCAATCTGATTGAACCGGTCAATCTTTTTTACAAAACCCAAGACGGGAAAGAAACGACCCTCGTGGCTATTTTAGCGGACTTGTCTGCCTCGGGTATGCGCATGATCAGCTTTTTGGGTGCGCCGATGGCGGACCACTTTTCCATCAGTCTGCAGCTGCCGGGCATGGAACGCATGGAAATTGGGGCGCGCATGGCTTGGGTAAAACAAAAAGAAAATGTATATACTGTAGGTATAGAATTTACGGATATGAAGCCGCAATATGCCGCTTTAATCAGCGCTATGGCAGACGATTTTAATGACTGTGATACCCGTATTTTGCTGCGCTTGCCGGAAGTTTGCTCTCCCAATTGCAAAGCATACCGTATTTGCAATAAAATTCAAAAAGACGACTCTCTTTTTGACAATTAACCTAACGCCATTTGCCAGGCCCGCTGTTAAAGCGGGCCTTTTTTTGTGTCCGGCGGGGTTAAAAAATTAAAACATTACAGGTAGTTGCTAACAGTAAAAGCAGGCGGTGGGAATCATGCCTCACAAAGAATGCAGATTGCGGCTTCCTGGCGGCCCATGGAGTGAGCGGATAGTTGTAGGATTCATATGTTTCATGACCGGAGAACAAAAGCCGTTTCCGCCAATACAGCAGAACAGGAGGAAAGCGTTTTTAACTTAACGGCTACGGCTATACAGCCGCGCCACAATCGCTTTCTTCCGCACGATCCGCCTTCTTTGCCTTACGCCTGGCCCCACCGATTCTCCTCATATTGATTCTAAGCTTTTCCCCGGCACTATACCCAATAACTATACAGACAGTCCTGCTGATTTAGCTTTATTTCCCGCAATCCCCTGTTTTTAGATGGCAGCTAGTAAAAAATTATTTTTTTCCCCCTGTAAACAGATTATAAAGAAACAGAGGCTTAAATGATAAAATAAAAAGAGAAGGAAAAGTTGTTACAATTTTCTACCGATTTTTTGGTACCCCACAATGGGGTTTGTCCGGCCCAGAGCCGGCTGATCGCAGCCAAAAAATGGTATCGTTTTGCCGTTCCCTAACGGGGCGGCAGGCGATGTCCATTTTGGGAATGCGATCCTCAAGTATGGGCGTCACCTTTTTTTGCGCCCGTGTAATAGAGAGGTTCTCTTATGCCCACGCCGCCGCCGGAAATTACCCAGGAAGAACTGGAAGATTTATACGCCAGCATTTGCCGCGCACGGGAAAATTTCCTAGAAGCAAAAGAAAAATGCTTCCGGCTTTTTTGTATAGCAAAACGCCGGGAATGTTATGTGCAAAGCAAAAATAAAATACAAAACGCCTTAAAAAACAAGAGACGTACCCGCAATTCCAAAACACATTAAATTCATTCACCCTAAATCCCCCGCCATGAGCAGCAACTGCTACCGCGCCCCATAAACGGACTGAGACTATAAACCAATCTCTGCACACGTTTGCGCCTTTCTTAAACCAAACATATTCCCCCCACAAAAACGAAAATATTTTTCCCAAATGTCAAACGGATAAAGTAAGCGTTCAATTTACTAAAATATAAACATGAAACAGATTGTTTTGGCAGGGCCTACCGCCAGCGGAAAAACAGAACTGGCTTTGGCTTTAGCCCGCAAATTAGACTCACAAATTATATCGGCCGATTCCCGTCAAGTGTACCGCCAGCTCACCACAGGCACCGCCAAGCCGGAAGGTACTTGGCGCGGCGGGAAATATATCGTAGAGGGGATTGCCTATCATATGGTGGATTTTTTGGCTCTCGAACAACATTTTGACGCCGCTTCTTTTTGTGCCCGCGCACAAGACATTATCCGCACAAAACCGGATAAACCCTTTATCTTTGCAGGCGGTACGGGCATGTATCTGCATGCTTTTTTTGTAGGAATGGACCCGCTCCCCCCTTCTCAACCTGCTTTGCGGGCGGAACTAACAGCTTTTGCCAAAGAAAAAGGGAAAGCGGCTCTGCATGCCCGCCTGGCGCAAAAAGACCCGGTTTCTGCGGCCCAAATCCCGGTAGGGAACATTCAGCGCGTCATGCGTGCGCTGGAGATTTGCCTGCTGGCGGGCCAGCCGGCTTCTGAATTAAAAAGCGGAGCTTTTGGAGGAGATTTTCCTACAGACCAGGCCTTGCTTGTCTATTTAAATTGGGATAAAGAGTTGTTAAACGCCCGCATTGAAAAACGAACCCAAAGCATGTTAGAGCCCATGGCGCAGGAAACCCGGTCTTTGCTTGCGGCAGGTGCACGACAAGATTGTCCGGCATTAAAAAGCTTGGGTTACCCGCAAATCTTACAATGGATAGACGGCGAAATCAGCCGCCAAGAAGCGCTGGAAAAAATAATTACCTTAACGCGCCAATACGCCAAACGCCAGCGCACTTGGTTTAACCGCTATAAAAACGCCCTGCGGCTGGATTTGCACAAGCCGCAGGACTTTGACACAGAAAAACTTGCCGCTCTAATTATAAGCCAATACCGCGCCGAAGCTCAACGCCTATCGTCTAATTCATAGCCCAAACTTTCCACACTCTTACACATTTTATAACCCAAATCCGTGTTCGTAGAGCACACCTTAGGAAATGGTTTAACCAAGAAATCCCACCCCATACCATCTTCTTCAATTAAAACATATATCTCTTGACCATCTATAATTCTAGAAGCAGCAATTTGAATATCAAATTCATAAGAAAAATTCTTTGTGATGTAGCCACTTCCGCTATCGCTCCATTCTCCACCCGTCAATTCTAAATAATCTTGGTATTGACGCATACATTCCGAATCCCCGCCACACTCCATCCAGCGCAATTTCATGGCGTCACGCACATATCTGATAGTAGTCAGCGCCTCCGCCAAACGCGCCTTTTCCACAGCCGCCGTGTACTGCGGCAAAGCAATTGCCGACAAAATGCCAATAATCAGCACTACTACCAACAGCTCAATGAGCGTAAAACCTTTCTGCCCAAGATTGTTCCCAAGCTGGCAACGACAAACAGAAAAATTCTTTTTCAACATATTCTCTCTCATAAACGGCATTTATGCCCACAAAAACCGACTCTAACAATTTTTTCCTTCCCGTCTGTATAGGGTATCAAAAAAAAAAAATTCAAGCATTCCCGCCCTATTCTGTCTACAAGGGATTTACTACAATATATTTAATGGAAAAAGTAATTTTGGTAGGAGTTCACCTCAAGAATCAATTGCCGGAGAGTACTTCTCTGCCGGAATTGGAGCGTTTGGCCCATACCGCCGGGGCAGAAACGGCAGCCACCTATTTGGTACGCGTGGAAGCATATAATCCCGCCACACTAATTGGCTCCGGCAAGCTGCAAGAAATTGCACAGGACTGCACAGAGGAACAAGCCGACGCAGTAATTTTTGACGAAGAAATTACACCGGCCCAACAAAAAAATTTAGAAGACAGGCTTCCCGCAAAAGTATTGGATCGCACCCGTCTTATTTTAGATATTTTCGCCCAACGCGCACGCACTCAAGAGGGCAAATTGCAAGTAGAATTGGCCCAGCTCAATTATTTACTGCCCAGATTAAGCGGTAAAGGCGCCGCCATGATGCAGCAAAAGGGTGGTATTGGCATGCGCGGCCCCGGAGAAAGAAAACTGGAATATGACCGCCGCCGCCTGCGCGCCCGCATCGCCCGGTTGGAAAAAGAAATTGAACAGGTCAAACGGGAACGGGCTTTGCGAAGGGAAAGACGCAGCGCCGTTCCGCTGCCGCAGATTGCGCTCATCGGCTATACCAACGCCGGCAAAAGCACTCTTTTAAACGCACTGACGGGCCAGCATGCCGTCTATGCCGACGATAAACTCTTTGCCACCCTGGACCCCACCACCCGCCGCGTACCCATGCACGGAGGCGGACAGATGTTATTTACGGACACGGTGGGTTTTATCCAAAAACTTCCCCACTCTTTAGTATCGGCTTTCCGTGCTACGCTGGAAGAAACAAAGTTTGCCGATGTATTACTGCACATTCATGACGCGGCGTCTCCCCAACGGGAAAAACAAAGCAGCACCGTACGGCAAATCCTAAGCGACCTAAAAAGTACCCGCCGCCCCGTTATTGACGTTATGAATAAAACAGATTTGCTCTCCGCCGAAGGTTTACGCGCGCTGCACGCCCAATACCCTCAAGCCATTTTTATCAGCGCACAAAGAAAAAAGGGACTTTCAGCTTTGCTTAAACAAGTAGAAAAAGCCTTGCTCTGCAAATGGAAACGCCGCCGGCTGAAGCTGCCGCCGCAGCAAGCGGGATTGTTAGGCAAGATTTATGAACAATGCCTGGTGCTGGACTGTAAAGCAACTCCCGAAGGACTCCTGCGCTTAACTGTCATGGCTACCGATGGCAACTGGCGTGAGTTAACTCAAAAAATTACTTCCTTTCCTCTGCAGAAAGCACCACATTGACCGAGAGAGCCTGCGGAAACGCATTTTGTACCGTAGCGTCAGAAGGTTTGGCCTCCGCACTGCCAATATACATAAAATAAGGGTTCTGCCCGGTCTGATGAAAAGAAGAAATCGTGGCGCGGATAAAGTTCATATTAGACGGCGTCAACGGAGTAAACAGAAAATAATCGGCCGAATAAGGCACCGAATGGACAGGCTGGTCTTTGTCGTCGTAGGTAATTAAAGAATTATGCGTACTTAAACTAGACGACACCACCCCTAAAATATCTCCCCCCGGCATTATCACGCCAGAGCCGCTCATGCCTTTCTGTACGCCAAAATTGCTGCCCATATAATGATGCAATTCTTTAAAATAATAGAAATCTGACGTTTTGCTGTCATGAAAAAAAATACCTTCCCCGCGCAAATCCGGCACGGCCAGCGAATATTGCACATGACGGGTACTTCCCTCCGGAATAACGAAAATTTTAGGCCGCGCCTGCTCCAAAGCCAGCCACTGGCTGCGCTGGTCTGAGTAGGGAGCCAAATTTAATGCTTTCAGAAACCCGCCCCGGTCCAATACTTTTTTATTGCGGGCATCATAGAAGAAATAATCTTCTTCCGCCGGATTAAAATATATCAAAGCGACATCATAGCGAATGCTTTTAGCCTCGCCCCGGTGATATTGGCGCGGCGTAAACACCCGTGGGTTGGAAGCGGTGTGGTACACTTGGGCCGATGCTTGCAGCTCCCCCTGCAGCAAGGCAAAAGTAAGCTGGCATTGTTTATCGCAATAGGGCCGCACGCAATGGGCCGCCGTCATATACCAATTAGGCAAAATGCGGGTAGCCTGGCATTGTTGGGCATCGCGGTTGTCTTGCACCCAGAACTTGCTTTGATTGGCAAAATCCTCTGCAACAAATACCGGTTTTTCCTGCGCACACGGCATTCCCCAAGCATATCCTAAAAAGAAAAGGCTTAGAAGGTATTTTTTCATTATTCGCTCCTCTCCGAGCACTTTTAGCGGCTCCAGGGCAGTTTTATTAAGTATATATAAAAAATGCCACGCCGTCACTTTTCTGCCTAAGCAGTTGATTTTTATGCTTGCCCTTCAAGCCAAACTTTATATAATAAATATATGACTATAAAAGTATTGCTTCTTGTTTTGTTTAGTTATTTGCTCGGTTCCGTACCCACCGGCTACCTGATTGCCCGCAAAGCAATGGGCATAGATATCCGCCAGCATGGCTCCGGCAACCCGGGGGCGGCCAATGTATACCGCACCGTGGGCAAATGGGCCGGCATTGCCACCTTCTTGATTGACGGATTGAAAGGTTTTATACCCACATGTCTGGCTCTTTATATTTTTCCGGGTAACTACTGGCCGGCCATTTTGTGCGGTACGATTGCTATTTTAGGTCACATGTGGACCATCTACCTTAAATTCCGGGGCGGGAAAGGCGTGGCCACCTCAGCGGGCGTCTTTGCGGCTTTATTGCCAATACCGACCGGCTTGGCCTTTGCGGTGTTTGTGCTTTGTGTAGCTTTGTGGGGCAGGATTTCCATTGGCTCTATAGCGGCCTGCATTGTTTTGCCGGTGGCAAGTTTTCTTATTGGAACACATCCTTTGGCCTTAGACTTAATGGCTTTGGCTATTGCCGTTTTAGTTATTTACAAACATATTCCTAACATTAAACGTTTACTGGCTAAAAAAGAATTGGCCTTTGAAGACGGTGCCAAAAAGAGACAAAATGAACATAAATAATATCGCTGTTTTCGGCGCAGGTATTTGGGGCAGTGTGATTGCCCAGCATTTAGCCAAAGGCGGCTATCATGTGCGGCTATGGGAGTATTCAGAGCCATTGCTTAATGTGCTTAGAACCAGCGGCACTCACCCCAATATCCCTAATTTTAAAATACATGACAATATCAAATTGACCGGCGACGTAAAAGAAGCAGTAGAAAACGCCGATATGTTGGTATTTGTCATTTCTTCCAAAGCAATCCGCAATTTCTGCCGCCAACAGCTCGAACCTCTTTTAAACGGGAAAGTGGTGCCGGTAGTCAGCGCTTCCAAAGGAATAGAAAGAGGATCCTTTAAAACGATTTGCGAAATTATTGAAGAAGAATTACCGCAGCTGACCGACAAAGTGTTAGCTTTCAGCGGGCCCAGTTTTGCATTGGAAGTGGCGCAGAATGTGCCCACTAAAATTATGCTGGCCGGGAAAGACCCCGTCTTGGTGGAAGAAATCCGCCGCGTTTTTGAGGCGGACCCCATTATCGTTGTGCCCGCTTCTGACCGGCGCGGGGTGGAATACGGCGGCGGAATCAAAAACGTTATGGCCATCGGCGCCGGAGTGATTGACGGTATCGGCGATGGAGCCAACGCCAAAGCGGCACTCATTACCCAAGCACTGCAAGAAATGAATGATTTAATCGTCAGCCAAGGCGGTCAACCTAATACCGTATATAGTTTAGCTGGATTTGGAGATGCTATCTTAACCGGCATGTCCGCCATTTCCCGCAACCGCAGATTAGGTGAAAAATTAGGAGCGGGCCTCTCGCTGGAAGAAGCCACCAAGGAAGTAGGTACCATTGCCGAGGGTGTCAACTCGGTACAAAGCGTATATGACATCGCCCGCAAAAACCGCCTGCATACCCCCATCATAGATGCCATTTGGCAAATTGTATGCCAAAGAGCTAAACCGCATGTATTGCTGCAAGCTATGGGCTTTGTAAACCGGGATAATAAATAATTTTATAACAGAGAAGGAATGAATTATGAATAAAGATGATGTTATCCGCCACTTAACCCGTCATGTGCTGGATAAAAAACAAGCTAAAATATCAGTAGACAAAGTGTTTGAAATTATTAAACACGGCCTAAAACGCGACGGGAAAGTTGTCATTAGTAACTTTGGCTCTTTTCATCTAAAAACAGCGCTTCCCGTCACCCGGCGCAACCCCAAAACTGGGGAAAAAGTGCAAGTGCCCGCTAAAAAGAAAGTGCGCTTTAAACCTTCTGCCAATTTACTAAAAAAATAAACTTTTCCCCGCTTTGAAAGCGGGGTTTTAATTGCCCGGCTTTCCTGCTTTCACCGCTCTTAGGGAACAGGATCTTCAAAACAAAACCCCGCCTAAAAAGCGGGGTTTTGGTCATTTATATCCGATTATTGAATTTGGTCCAAAACAATAGGAATTTGTGTTTTATCTACAACGATAGCGGCATGCGTATTAATTTTATCCTGCAAATCAAACACATTTACCCTGTATGTAATATGCAGTTTGCCGTCTTTTACTTCTGCAGCGTCTATTTCAAAGACATTATCCGGCAAATTGCTTTGGGACTCCAGCACCACCAACATTTGTTTTTTGAAGTTTACCTCCGGATACTGCCCGCGGGCGCGGGTTTTAAAATCCTTATACTGCTGGCTGTCCTCCACCAAAAAATATTGCACCGGGGCCGCAATAAGTGCAATTTTGCTCTCCTGCTCCGGCAGGGAAGATATATCCTGCTGGGGAAAGACATTGTTTTCATTTCCCGTCAGCTGTAAATCCAACGCCGGGCGAGTAGAAGAAGCGTCTTCTTGTTCCGGTTGCTCTAATGGGGCCACCCCGGCAATGTCTGACTTTTTTGTTAATACCAATTGAGTAGGCAGCTCAGAAGCGTCTTGCCTGTGGGCGGCAGCAGCATCTTCCGGCAAAATAATTTCTTGCTGCAACCCATAAAGCGCCGCCGTCTCAGCCGCGGCTAAATCTTCGGGCGGGATTTCATCAAAAATGCCAAAAGATTCGGCCTCTGTGACATAGAGGGATTCCACTTCTCCTTTAGGGGCACGCCAATAAGGAAGCGACGTAAAAAACCAACCTCCAGCCAAAAATAACACCAGCGCTGCTAATACCAGCGCAATCATTCTAATTGGATTTTTTGCCATAACCATTCTTCTCATCGTATGAAGCCACTATTACCGAACGCAATCCACCGCGCGGGGTAAACACCCCCGTCACAGTGGCGCATTTAGGGTGGCAGGCTTTCACCACATCATCTAATATTTTATTAGCTATATTTTCCATAAAAATACCCATATCCCGATATTCCAACAAATAATATTTCAGACTTTTTAACTCCAAGCACAGTTCATTGGGTATATATTCTATGGTAATAACCCCAAAATCCGGCAGGCCGGTTTTAGGACAAACAGAGGTAAATTCCGGCAGTTCAATTTTAATCTGGTAATCCCGCTTGTACTGATTGGGCCAGCATTGGATTTGAGGCAGCTGCGCATCGGCGTTTTTACGCGCATGATCTGAAGTATATCCAAAATCAATATCCTGTGTTTTCATTTGACGTTTAATAACCTCGCAGAATTAAAAAATACCACCAAAAGCCCCGCCAATATGCCCGCCGGTACCTGATACCAAGCGCATGCAACGCCCGGCTGTGCAAACAACAGCCAACCTAACAAAACCATATTGCACAGCAAGCATAATAACACATTTCCGCGCACACAGGCAGAAAGTTTTTGGTTTATAGAAAACAAATCGGTAATACTGCCCAAATCCGAACGCTTTATAATCACATCTACCCAATTATTATAAACATTTTTACCCGACGAAAACACAACTCCCGCATCAGAACGCAAAAGAGCCGTTATATCATTAAATCCATCTCCCACCATAACGGCCTTTTTGCCAAGTGCGCTGAAATTGCTTAAAATTTCGGCCTTCGTCTGGGGCAATACCCCAAAATTAAATCTATCAATGCCCGCTTCCCGGGCAATCAACGAAACGGAAGCTTCCGTATCGCCCGACATTAACACCACTTCTTTCCCCATTTTCCGCAGAGACTGCACCATATCCTCCGCACCGGGGCGCAATTTGTCATCTAACAGAACATAGCCTAAATAACGGCCATTCTTTGCGCCGCAAATGACCGCCTGCTCTCCCAAAGAGCCCTCTGGCACGGATACGCCTTGTTCCCGCAGCCACTCCGGCCGGCCCGCCAACAAAACGCTTTTTCCGGATACCGCCTTAACCCCTAATCCCGGCAACACATCAAAACAAAGCAGTTTGCGTACGGCAATTTTATGTTCCTGTGCGTAAATATTAACCGCAGAGGCAAAAGGACCATCTACTAATTGCTCAGCTGAGGCCAAACACTCCAGCAATTCACTTTGCAGCTTTTCATTAGCCGCATGAACAGACGCAATACGCAGCTCTCCATAAGTCAATGTCCCTGTCTTGTCAAAAAACACGGCATCTGCCTGCGACAAAACATCTAAAGCACCCAATTCTTGCAGCACAATTTTGCGCCGCCGCGCCCCCAAACGGACACACCAGGCAGGAAATACCGCACAAAAGAAAAAAGACACCGGGCAAGACAAACCCATCATCAGCAAGAAAATACCTACCGTATGCAGCGGCCTCCGGTAATCCCCTTGCCAATAAAAATACACATAACCAGCCACCGCCAGCACCGCCCCCAACAAAAGCAGCCACAATGCATAGCCGTCTAAAGGATCTTTGCGCACACAGCGGCGGCGTTCACTGTTCTTGATGGCGTTAATAATCCCCCCAATAACAGATTCCCCCAACCCTTTTTTTACCCTAACCATAATCTCCGCCCGCTTATTAAGCGTACCGGCATATACGCGGCTGCCTACCGTTTTGGCGGCCGGCAACATATTGCCGGTAATCAGGCTTTCATCAATAGCGGTATCCCCTTTGGCGATTTCTCCTTCGCACGGGACACGTTCCCCCGCTTTCACACGGATAATATCCCCCGCTTTGAGTTCCCGCGCAAATACCATCATCTCCCGCTGCCCTTGCATTAAGCGGCCGGATTTGGGAAGGAAATCGTCTAATTTTTTAATAAATACGCGAGTGCGCTCTTTACTGCGCGAAGCACGGGACCCCGTCCACAAATACAATACAATTACAGCACAAAGGGCAATATATAAATCCGGCGCACGTCCGGCCAAAGGGCTCAAGAAGAATGTTTTAGATAAGCCATAACAAAAGGAAGATAACACACAAACACACGCCAAGACAGACAAACTTACACGGAAACGCTCCAAATCACGCCAAGCGCTTTTGAACATCACATCGGCGCAAAATAACAAATCCAACAACACCAATATAAATACACCGGTAGCGGAACTGCCCAATGCCAACAAATACACCACCATCACCAAAAAGCAGACAGAAAGAAAAAACCTGTAGGAATAGGCTTTTACGGGAACGGACAAAGCTGCGGCTTCATCGGCGGCATAGGTACGGGCAGACATGCAATTTTATCTCTGGTTTTCTAAGTCAAAAAACCGCCCCGCTACAACGCGTTTGCGGCCTTCTTCTGTCGTCATAAGACGGATTTTTCCTTGGTAACGCAAGGCACGGGCAGGATCCAACCGGCGCGCAGCCAAATAATGCTGCGTCGCTTCTATCGGAGATTCCAACGCCAGCATATCGCCCAGCATTTCATAAGCAGGAGCATAGGTGGGAGCCAACAGCTTGGCCTGCTCTGCATAAGAGATAGCCTCATCTGTTTCTCCTTTATTAAACAAGAGTTCTCCGGCGTAGAAATAGGGCATGGCGTAATTGGGATTTAAGGCCATGGCTTTCTGGAAATCGTCCATGGCATTTTGATAATACCCCATCTTCATAAAAGCGCGCCCCCGCTCCAGATAAGGGCGCGGATTTTGTTCCTCCAGCTCCATCATCTGGCTATAATCTTCTGCAGCGCTGGCATAATAACCGGCGGCAAACTGCGCCAACCCCCGGTTCAAATACAGAAGCGGCGAACGAGGGTTCACCTGTTCTGCCCTGTCAAAATCCAGCAAAGCGCCGCCCATATCCCCACTTTTGCTTTTTGCTACAGCGCGGTTGAGCAAAGCCATAAAATAAGTAGGCCGCAGCTGCAAAGCTTGGTTTAAATTCAATATGGCATCTGTATAGCGCCCTTGGTCTATGTACAAAGCACCCAAATTATTAAATATTTCCGGGCGGCGATAGTTCAGCTCAATAGCCCGTAGATAATCTTGCTCAGCAAAAGCTCTGTTTTTTTGCAATTCTTCCGCATCTTCAGCCTGCAAACGTTCATAGGCTAAACCGCGGCTGGCATAAGCGGCATAATTTTCCGGATTATTGCGAATAATTGTGGAATAATAACGAACCGCTTTTTCAAAATCCCCTTTATCTGCAGCCATCTGAGCCTTACGAAATAAAGAAGCTTCACTGCCCGTGCAAGCTGCCAGCAACACCGCCGCCATTACAACAAAACAAATTTTTTTCATTTTTCCTCCCTGGGTGAGGTCTTGGCAGGAAGCAAAAACGCCACAGCCAACATGACGCCGCCTACCGTAATAAAGCTATCCGCCGCATTAAAAACGGGCCACACTCTAAAATCTATAAAATCAACAACAAAACCTAAAGTTATTCTATCATAAAGATTACCCAATGCACCCGCCAAAATAAGAACCAAGCCCCACTTGACCCATATTCCCAAAGAACAAAGCTCTTTCCAACTTTTAAGTAAGTAGGCGACAATACATAATGTAATCACGATCAACAGCAGGTTTCCCCCCTGCATCATACCAAAAGCCGCGCCGGTATTTTGCACATAACGCAAATGCAAAAACGGCGCGACTATAATATCTTGATTGGCCAAAAATTCCAACGTCAACCGTTTGCTCAGCCGGTCCACAGCCAACAAAATAAGCAACACCACCCATACCGAGCGGTTGCCACGCAGCCAGGTTAAAACACGTTCCCACATGCTACGCAACGGGTTGCTCCTCCGCCACCGAAATACCCTCCCGCTCCAGCACTTCGGCGCAGCGGTCACACAAATCGGCGTGTGCACGGCCCGGCTGCCCCACTTCTTTTTTCCACTGCCAGCAACGAGCGCATTTCTGACCTTCTGCGTGCCGCACGACAATTTCCAAAGGCAAGGATCCTTTTTTCACAGACACGGCAGACACAATGAAAATTTCCGGCCACAATGCGGCATTATCCGTCAAAAATTGACACGTCTTGTCGTCATTCGTTTTAAAAATCACTTGTGCTTCCAAGGAAGAACCAATCTCCCCTTTTTGGCGTGTTTCTTCCAACGCTTTCTGCACATCTTCACGAATTTGGCGGATTTTATTCCACTTTTCTTCCAACACTTTATCAGCAGGTAAAGAAGCCTGCTGCGGCATATCAGAAAGGAAAATACTCTTAGGCAATCCCTTCCCGGCCGGGATTTTCAACAGTTCCTGCCACGCTTCTTCACAGGTAAAGCACAGCACCGGGGCCGTCAACTGCAAAAGCGTACGCACTATTTCACACAACGCCGTCTGTGCGCTGCGGCGCGCCGGAGACGAGGCCCCCAACGTATAGAGGCGGTCTTTGGAAGCGTCTAAGAGGAAAGAAGACAAATCCAATATACAGAAATCCGTAATGGCGCGCATGGCGCGGCGGAAATTAAATTCTTCATATCCGGCACGCACTTCCTTAATCAACTGATCTAAGCGCCCCAGCATATAGCGGTCCATTTCCGCCAGCTCACCCGCCGGTACCGTATGTTCGGCAGGCACAAAGTCGGAAAGGTTGCCCAACGCATAGCGAATGGTGTTGCGCAGTTTGCGGTAAGTGTCAATGGGCCCGCCCAAAATTTCATCGGAAATGCGCACATCTCCTTGATAGTCGGAAAACGCCACCCACAGACGCAAAATATCGGCGCCGTATTTATTGATGACGTCTTGCGGGTCTACGCTGTTGCCCAGTGATTTATGCATTGGGCGGCCCTGTTGGTCAAGCACCATGCCGTGCGTCAAAATCGTCTTAAACGGAGCCGTACCTTCCAACGTATAAGAGGGGATATAAGAGCTCTGGAACCAGCCGCGGTGCTGGTCGGAACCTTCGGAATAGACGTCTGCCGGGAAATCCAACCCGCGGTCTTTTAGTACCGCCGCCCAAGATACGCCGCTGTCCAGCCACACATCTAATATATCTGTTTCTTTTCTAAACTCTGTGCCCCCGCAGGAACAGTGATATCCCTGGGGCATGAGTTTTTCCACCGGGTCGGTAAACCAAAAATCAGACCCTTCGTTCATGGCCCGCTCTTTGATAAACTCAAAGAGTTTGTGGTCCACCTGGGGTTTGCCGCATTTTTTACAGTATAAAATAGTCACGGGCGTACCCCAGAAACGTTGGCGAGACAAACACCAATCCGGCCGCAGGCCAATCATAGAGCGCATGCGCTCCTGCCCGGCGGCGGGATAGAATTTAACATGGTCCAAGTTCTTCATCAGTTTTTCGCGCAGGCCGTCTTTGTCTATACTCATAAACCACTGTTCCGTCGCGCGGAAAATAATGGGGTTATGGCAGCGCCAACAATGCGGATAACTGTGGGTAATTTCCTGCTCTTTAATTAGGCTTCCCAGTTCGTCTAATTTTTTTACCATCAGCGGATTGGCCTTAAAAACGTGCATTCCTTCAAACACGCCCGCCTCTTTGGTGTAGCAGCCTTTTTCGTCTACGGGGCAAAATGTCTCCAGCCCCCATTGTTTGCCGGCGCGGAAATCGTCTTCCCCATGGCCCGGAGCGATATGCACAATCCCCACACCGGTATCCATAGTTACAAAGTCGGTCCAAATAATCGGATTTTGTTTCTGCGTCAGCGGGTGGAAATATTTCAGTCCTACCAAATTCTCGCCGCGCACCTTATTCACTTTTTGAGCCGTCAAGCCGGTATTTTTCAAAAATTCTTCAGCCAATTTGTCCGCCACTATATAATATTCCTTCGTATTGGCGTCTTGCAAAACAGCATAATCTTCTTCTTTGCTTACGGCAGCAGCCATATTGGAAGGGATAGTCCATGGTGTTGTAGTCCACACGCCCAAAGAAACCGGCTTGGTAAAGTCCAAATCGCCAAACACTTTCTCGGTGGGATTGACCAATTTAAAACGCAAATAAATAGATGAAGAAGCCACATCTTTGTATTCCGTTTCCGCGTCAGCCAGCGCCGTTTCGCAGTGAGAACACCAAGTAATAGTCTTCTGCCCTTTATAGACATAGCCTTTTTCAATCAAATCCAAAAACACGGCAATCGTAATGCCTTCATAGCGTTTGTCCATCGTCAAATAAGGGGTATCCCATTCGCCCTGCACGCCCAAACGTTTAAAGCCCTGGCGCTGCAAATCAATAAATTTTGCGGCAAAGGCACGCGCCTTTTGGCGAAATTCCGGCACATTGGTCACATGTTTTTTATCTATTTTCAGCTCTTTCATCAAGGCTTGCTCAATAGGCAGGCCATGGCAGTCCCACCCCGGCACATACGGCGTATAAAAACCCATCAGTGCGCGGCTTTTTAAAATAATATCCTTAATGGTTTTGTCCAGTGCGTGCCCAATATGAATTTGCCCATTGGCATACGGGGGCCCGTCGTGCAAAACAAAATGCTTGCCTGCTTCATTTTTCTTTAAAATCGCTTCATAGAGATTTATTTCTTTCCAAAAATCTAAAATCTTGGGTTCTTTTTGTGATAAACCAGCGCGCATAGGAAAATCCGTTTTGGGCAACAAAACGGTGGAAGAATATTTATTTTTAGCCATGTTTTTCTCTCTTTATTAAGGATATGGTTATATTATAGAAAATTTGTTTATATAACATACAGGCTTCTGCGGGTGCGCTATTTTATAAGTCTCCGAACACATTTATTTGACAGGCGGAGATATTTTTTAAAAAGAGACGGTTTTTCCTTTTCTTGGTAACGCCAATTCTGATTTCACTCCCGCCCAACAGACGCTACATGTCCCCAAAAACCGCCCCAAGCCCATAGGCTAAGGGGCGGCGAAAACAGAAACGGTCGCTTGTTATTGTGCTATACCCAGAGAAGTCAAGTATTCCACAACACCATTATGATATCTTTCTTGCGCCAAAGCAAATCCAGAACGGCCTCTTTTATTTTTGGCCTGCGTATTGGCTCCAGCCATCACCAAAGCCCGCACGACAGGCAAATGTCCGGCCGCGCAAGCCGCAATAAAAGCGGTCTCTCCATTCGCGTCTGCTGCTTCTATATCCCGTGCAGAATCGGCTAATAAAAGTTGCAATACTGGCAGATTTCCTTTTTGAGCGGAAACAACCAAAGGAGGCGTTCCTTGATTATTTTTTTGGTTTACATCAGCCCCCGCTTTAAGCAGTATTTCAACCACTTCCGCCTGCATTCCCTTAATGGCGGCTATTAAGGGAGTTTCTCCAAAATTCTCCATTCTTAAAATCGCTTTGTTTCCCAACAAGGCTTTCACTTCCTCTTTCTTTCCCCATTTGCAGGCTGTTATCAGTGCGGTAGCTTTTTTTGATAACAGTATCTTATTACTTGGGGAGACTGTATTCGCGGCTGGCTTGGCAGCGTGTATATTTACTCCTTGGGTATACGTTTTACGCTGACCCAGCGCTGCTGAAGGCGCAGAAGCAGCTGGAGCCGGAGCAGAGGCTGGAACCGAAGGCCCAGTAGCTGGGGCTGGGGCCGGAGCAGAGGCTGGAGCCGAAGGCCCTGTAGCCGGGGCTGGGGCCGAAGGCGCCGGCGCCTTGTCTAACACCCAAAGATTTACTGTTTCCCCATTCCACATTACCTGCTCCACTTGCTGCCCATTTGGCAGTGTACAGCGTGAAATTTCCGTACCGGCGGGAAGCCTCTGTAATATTCCCTGTTGCAACGATTGCAAAACTTGCCGATGAGTTTCATTGGGCTTCAACTGATAAACTTGCTGCACGTCTTTCAATGCTCCCGGCAAATCATTGAGCTGTATTTTGGCATCGCCGCGGCAATAATAAATTTCTTCTTCCTGCGGCCAAAACTTTAGGGCTTCATCACACACGGCCACCGCTCCAGCAGGGTCCTTGAGCGTCAGTTTACCTCTGATTTGTATAAGAAAAGCAGGATAGGTGGTATTCCCCAATTTGGTGGCCGCTGCTGCATCATGAACGGCTGCGGCATAATTTTTTAATTGTTCTTGCGCAATAGCCCGGCATACATATAAAGACGCATCTTGAGCAAAAGAGGACAGTCCCGCCGTACAAATTTCCACCGCACCGGCAAAATCCCGCAAAACCAGCTTGCATTGGGCTTGCGTAAGAAACAGCATCTCCGTTGTTTTCCCACGTTTCATTGCTTCTTGGGCATCATTTATGGCACCTTGACAATCCCCTAACTTCTGTTTAATGGCACAGCGTATTTCATAAAAATCCGCCATTTTGGGGAAAAGCTGTACGCCCTTATTCAATTCCTCCAGCGCACCGGCCTCATCTCCCATAGACAGTTTACAATTGCATTTAATCAAGAAACCTCCCCCATACTGGGGATTGAGCGCCATGGCTTTATCCGCGTCTTGTATGGCACCGGCATAGTCTTTCATCTCCTCTTTAGCCCGTGCACGCAGCGCATAAGCGGCGTCATTTTCTTGTTTGGCCAACATAACGTTGCAGTCTTCTAGGACTTGTGGAAATTTATGTTGCTGCATTCTTAGTTTAGCCCGCATTAAATAAAGTTCCCAGTCATTGGGCGTTATTTCCAAAGCGCGCGCAAAGCCTTTTTCCGCCGCGTCAAAATCTCCAAAGACGCTGTGGACATAGGCTCCCAATTTATAAGACTGACTGTCATTGGGATTTAACTTTATGGCTTGTTCCAAAAGAGAGAAAAAAGTTTTTTGGTCCAAATTGGCCCCTTCGCTCGCATTCCACATAATGGCGGCTTTCAAATAATACAATACGGCATTATGGGGGTCTTGCGCCAATGCAGCATCACAAGCGGCTTGCGCAGCGGATAAATCTTGTTTTATTAAAGTAGCGATTTGCTTAATAGTTTCCTCTGTATTCATAATCATTTTCCTCTGTTTGAAACTGCAAAACAAGCATATTGACTCTTTTATTTTAACATAAAAAACATTCTGCCTTGCCGGGGGGCTTCTCAAAGCAGGTTTAATATGCTATGCTGATAGTCCACCCCTCGGTGGAGGAGGCCGTACTTATGAGAATGATTGATATCATTATAAAGAAACGCAATGGAAAGCAACTAAACGCAGAAGAGTTTAATTTTGTCGCGCAGGCCGCAGCCCATGGAACCGTTCCGGATTATCAGCTGTCGGCCTTTTTAATGGCCTGTTTTTTAAATCCGCTTTCAGATAAAGAAACCGCCCTGCTCACCAAGGCAATGGCCCATTCGGGCGCGCGGTTGGATTTTTCAGACGTTGATATGCCAAAAGTGGACAAACATTCCACAGGGGGTGTAGGAGACGGCGTATCTTTGCCGCTGGCTCCGCTGGTGGCTTGCGCTTCAGTGGCTGTGCCGATGATGTCCGGCCGCGGGCTGGGACATACGGGCGGAACACTGGACAAATTGGAATCTATCAAAAATTTTGAAATCCGCATTCCCTCCAAATTGATTTACCGCCAGATTCAGAAGCTGGGCGTTTGTATGTTCGGCCAAACCAAAGACTTGGCCCCAGCCGACCGCAAACTTTATTCCCTGCGTGACGCTACCGGTACAGTAGAAAGCCGCCCGCTGATTGTGGCCAGCATTTTATCTAAAAAATATGCCGAAGGAGTGGACAGCCTGTTGATGGACGTTAAATACGGCTCTGGCGCATTCATGCAAAAATTAGAAGACAGCAAGAAGCTGGCCAAAGCTTTAGTAGCCACCGCCAAAATGCTGGGCTTAAACTGCCGCGCACTGATTACTTATATGGACCAGCCTTTAGGCCGCGCCATAGGAAATGCCAACGAAATGTACCAAACAATACAAATTCTGAAAGGGCACAAAGAATTGGCCCCAGATTTTTATGAAGCCGTAATTGAAACGGGCGCCCATATGTTGGTAATCAGCGGCCGGGAAACGAATTTGGACAAAGCGCTAAAACTATTGGAAGGATATATAGCCGATGGAAGCGCGCTGGAAAAATTCCGCCAAATGGTCAAATGGCAAGGCGGCAACCCCCATGTGGCAGACGAGCCCGAAAAATACCTTAAAAACGCCAAGCTTTCTTATGAATTTAAAGCAGACAAGAAAGGGTATGTCGGATTCATTGACGCTAAACTCACGGGCCGCGCCGGGGTATTGTTGGGGGCCGGCCGGGACCGCATGGAAGATGAAATTGACTACGGTGCGGGCATTTGGCTGCACAAAAAAGCCGGCGATGCCGTAAAAAAAGGCGATGTCATCGCCACGCTGTACGCCTCTGACCCCAAACGTTTAGAGGCGGGGGCGGAATTGTTTGCGCAGGCCGTTAAAATTACAGCTGCCAAACCGAAACCGTACCGCTTGGTACACAGTATTATTAAATAAAGGGGGATTCATGAAACCAATGGCCCTGCTTGCAGGGATATTGCTCTTCATGGTGGGAGGTTGTACTATGCAGACACCACAAGGAGATCTATACCAGACATCTGTCGGAGATGTTTATGTATTGCCGCTGGGGCACGGTTCGGTGCAAATCAGCTGGAATGGGAAGACTATTCAAGTGGATCCGTATTCCGCAATTGCAGACTATACGGCATTGCCCAAAGCGGACTTGGTCCTCATTACACATGACCATTATGACCACTTGGATCAAAAAGCATGGAAAGAAACCCAAAAAGAAAATACTGCTTTCGTGGCTTCCGTTTCTGCCGCCAAAGAACTACCGCAAGGAACTTCGGCATTAGAAAACGGACAAACATTCAAGTGGCAGGATATACAAATAGAAGCCGTACCAGCTTACAATATAGTGCACAAACAGCCTAACGGCAAATTTTGGCACCCAAAAGGCTGGGGGAATGGTTATGTTTTGCACTTTGGGGATTGGCGCCTTTATTTGGCGGGAGATACGGAAAATATCCCCGAAATGGCAGATATTGCCGGCGTGAATGTGGCCTTCCTGCCCAAAAATCTGCCCTATACCATGACAGATGAAATGTTTGTAGATGCTGCCAAACGGCTGCAGCCCAAAGTGCTTTATCCCTACCATTATGAAAATGTGGATAAAATAAAACTGCAATCCGCTGTCGGTCCCAATATAACAATCAAGTAACAAAAAGCCCCCGCAAACGGGGGCTTTTTTATGCGCTTGCATATATGCGCGGCCCCGCAACAGGGATTGAAATCAAAAAATCTCCCCCCTTCAAACGGCAAAATTTAGTAAAGTGTACTATCTTTGTGTTTAGGAGGAAGCATGACGCAAGACCAAGTGATTCAAGAAAAACAACCCGTGGCCTTGTGGCTGGTATTCTTCACTGAAATGTGGGAACGCTTCAGCTACTACGCCATGCGCAGTATCCTCATTCTGTATATGGTGTATTTGCTGCAAATGGACAAAACCGGCGCCGCCAATGTGTACGGTACGTTTACCAGTTTGGTATATTTGTCCACACTGCTGGGGGGATTTCTGGCAGACCGCTATTTAGGACAGCGCTGGTCTATTATTTTAGGCTCCGTGCTGATTGCCGCAGGTATGTTTGTCATGAGTATACCTACCGTAGGCATGCTCTATGCCGCTATGGGGCTGCTGATTTTAGGAAATGGGTTTTTTAAGCCCAACGTAACAGCTATCGTCGGACAATTATATGAAAAAAATGACCCGCGCCGCGACGGCGGATTTACCATTTTTTACATGAGCGTCAATATCGGCGCATTCTTTGGGCCGTTGGCGGTAGGATATTTCGCCTCTCAAAACAATTACCAAGCAGCGTTTTGGATTGCCGGGGTGGGCATGTTGCTGGGACTGGCGACTTTTGTGTTCGGACAAAAGAAATTCTTGTCCGGCAAAGGGCTCCCGCCCACAGAAAAACCCGTGTTTTACAAAGATCCGGCCCTGTGGGCTATTTTGTTGGGCGCGGGAGTAATTGCATTGTATATGAAAGGCTGCCAAACGACGGCTTGGATTTGTGCGGCCGTACTGGCGGCGCTCTATATCACATATATGAAAACCCGCCAACCCCCCCAGACGCAAAATCAAGCTCCGCTGACAACAGAAGAAAAACAAAAAATCGCCGTCATTGCCATCATGGCGTTTTTTACTATTTTCTTTTGGGCGGCGTTTGAGCAGGCAGGAGCGGCATTGAATTTATTCGCCTATGAATATACAAACCGTGTTATTACGCTGGGCTCGTGGAGCTGGGAAATACCGGCCAACTGGTTCCAATCATTAAATCCGCTCTATATTGTCATTTTTGCGCCTTTGTTTTCCAAACTGTGGATTAGCCTGGCTCGTAAAGGAAAAGAACCTTCCACTCCCGCCAAATTCGTCGTATCTTTATGGCTCTTGGCGGCGGGATTTGCCGTCATGCTGTTGGGCGCGTTTGCATTAATTGGCAATGCCAAAATCAGTCTGTTCTATTTGGCATTTGCTTATTTGTTCCATACATTTGGAGAACTCTGCATTTCTCCGGTGGGAAAATCCATGGTAACCAAACTGGCCCCGGCGCGTTTTGTGTCGCTCTTAATGGGAGTATGGTTTCTCTCCAATGCGGCTGCCAATAAGCTGGCGGGCGTTTATTCCGGCTACTTTCAGAAAATCAGCAATGTGCAGTTTTTCCTGTGGCTGGTGGTGGTGCCGTTGCTGGTATCGGGCATACTGATTATCAGCATGAAAGGCATTAAAAAATGGATGCACGGCGTGCATTAAATTCTTACTAATCAAAACCCCGCCTACCGGCGGGGTTTTTGGTAACATGCGGGGCAAATTCAGCCCTTTTTCCGACAAAAAATCCGTATCTCCGCATATTTCTACCCCATATTCATTCTTTTCCTTCAAACACTTCCAAATCAGAAAGGGACTTCCGTGCCACTCAATTGCTGCTCGGGCGGACTTGTAAGGGGCCAAGAAATCCCGTGGCAAAAGGTCCCCCTGCAAAAAATGCCGCCTCCCCCACCGGGGCCCAATACACAAAACATTTTTCCAGCCCCTATTATCCGGGCAGCGGCCTTGTGCAACCGGCAAAAGCGGCGCAACGATACTAGGAATTATTTTTTGTACGGTGACTGTAGGGGCAGCCGCAATAGGTCTGATTATAAATCTGCATATCCCGCATTAGGACTGTTTTCACTTGTTCCGTGCCCCCTTTGCGCCAGTTAGTTAAATCGTACGGGATACCTTCTTTTTGCGCCGCTTGCAACGCCTGTTCATTGACTTGCGCCAAATCTTTATGACGGGAAATACCCAATACGGAGGAAAAAACAGTAAACCCGTTTTCCTTGGCATAGCGTGCAGCGCGCGCCAAACGCAGACCAAAGCAGACAGAACAGCGTTTGCCTCGTTCCGGCTCTGCTTCCAAGCCTTTGACAGCGTTTTGCCACACTTCCGGCTCATATGGCAGCTGCGCAAACGGTACGCCAAAACGCGCACAAACGCGTTTATTTTCCGCCAAACGCTTCTGGTATTCCGATTCCGTATCAATATTGGGATTATAAAACAACACAGTAAAAGTGCGTCCCTGCCGGGCTAACTTCTCAATCACTCCGCACGAGCACGGCGCACAACAAGACAAAAGGAGCAGTTTTTCCATATACAAATTATATCAATTACAACATACCCCACGCCAAAACATCAGACAACTCCGCTTTACGGCGAAGTAAAAAATGGGAAAACTTTGCCTGCTTTTAATTATCTAAAAACAATAGTAATTATAATTTCCAACAAACCAAGTACAAGGGGTCCCCAGGTTTTTCCCTAAGCGATTGCAGCGGCTGTCGTCAGGCGGGCACTGCAGGGTAAATTTTTTATCGGTTTTATCTCCTCTGTAACCCAAACGTTTCAGTTCTCCATTAGAGCCCCAAGAGAAATTAGCCCAAGTGTTGTCATTGCGCAACACCAGATTAAATCTCCTTCCTGCGCAGGATACATTACATATATCCGTATTTTTACATTCTTCCCAATCAGTAGTTGGGACTTTTACTGGTAAGTCTTCAAAATGAAAGTAGCTGGCGACGGGGTCTCCCTCCACGTAAGCAGGGTAACCTTTCTCCATAGCCGTAATTTCCTGCGCATCATTTAACGTTCTCAAAATAGGCATGATACAACTTAAAGCAGCTTTATCTGTTGCCGCTTGATATCGCGGCAGTGCAATGGCTGCCAAAATACCAATAATTAACACTACTACCAAAAGTTCAATCAGCGTAAAACCGCCTAAAACGCATTTAAAGTGGTTTTTAACAAAAGGAATGTCTTTTTGATAAATTTTGTTCATATTCAAAATTAATAAAAAAAAAAAAAACAATGCAAGTCATTTAAAAACCAGCAGAATCCGCCAACAAAAAGCCCCGCTTTGGGCGGGGCTTTTCAATTACAATCTAAACTATTTCTCTTCTGATTCTTCCGTATTAAAAGAATCTTCCAAGAGCTGTCCCAACGTCGGGCGCGGGGCTTGTTTCAAATACTGCGCAACGACTTTTCGGTTTTGCACTTGGTCATATTTCTTTACAGAGAGATTGACTGTAAAGGTTTCCGGATCCACCCCAACTACCAAAGCCGTTATAACATCGCCCACATTGGCGCTAAAATCACGGCCCATTTCAAAGGGGCTGATATAAGCCTTGGTGTTGTTCTTGCCGATGGTGCATTCTACGCCGTTTTCGGCATCTACTTTAGTAATTGTGGCTTTTACAGAGCTCTTATACGGATAGCGGCGTTTAAGCGCATCGGCCGGATTTAAGAAAAGCTGTTTGAGGCCAAATTCCAATTTTTGGGCTTCTTTATCCAGTTTAAGCAATTTGGCTTTCAAGCGCTGACCGCGGCGGAAATTGGCTAACGAAGCTTCCGGCTCTTTCCAAGCGATATTTTCCATATTTACCACGCCTTCAATGCCGTGGAAACGCAAGAACAGGCGGTCTTTATCCACTTTGGCTACGACTACACGGAGAACGTCTCCTTCTTTAATTTCGCCCAACACTTCGGTACGGCGGACCGCTTCGTCTTCTTCCAACACTTGTTTGCGCGAAACAATCAATTTCTGTTTTTCTTTAGAAAATTCCACAATGACGGCTTTAATCTTGGCCCCCACCGGCAAATAATGTTTATATGCCGTATGCAGCTCAGACAAAGACAACGGCATAAATCCGCTTACGCCAAATACATCTACGATATAGCCGCCTTTTACCGTCTGCAAAATTACGCCTTTAACGCGTTCTTTATTTTCATAAGCTTGTTTGCAAATATCCCAGCCTTGCATTTCCAGTGCTTTTTTATGGGACAAAATGGAATGTCTCTCGTCATTACCGCGTTTGACCAGCACGGCAGATACTTTATCCCCCACCGCCGGCAATGCTTTCCCGTCAAATTCGGACACGGCGATAGCTCCTTCTTTCTTGGCGCCGGTATCCACTAAGATGTAGTCGCCGGTAATTTGTACAACAGTTACTTCAACAATCTCACGTTTGTTTAGATGTTCCGATAAAGACTCTTGTTGGGCAATCAACTCGTCCATCGTCATCTCGGGCTCGTTGGTTGTTTCTTCTGTATTTTTGATTTCTTCGTTAGTCGTAGTCATAAGTCCTTATTTACGCCACACCCCGCAGGGCGGGCGCGTTCCCTCCGTTTAGATAGTAATTGAATTTATTTTTTCCATGATTTCATTAGCAAATTGTTTATACTGCGCTTTGGCTTCCGCTGTCGGATCCTTTTCCAAGACAAAAGGTTGGCCAAATTTAACGCGTATTTTGCGCACCCACGGCCAACCAAAAGTACCCTGCACTTTCACGGGCAACACCGGGGCGCCTGTTTTATAAACAAGAAAACCCACTCCGCTTTTCGGCTTTTGAGGCTGCCCGGTTTTGGAACGGGTACCTTCAGGAAACATAACTATACTTTCCCCCCGGTTCAGCGCGGCTATGGCGCCTTCTAAAGCGCCAAAATCGCCTATCGTACGCTTACGGTCCACGGAAATATAGCCGCATCGGCGGAAAAACCAACCCAGCACCGGTACCGCAAAAAGCTCTTTTTTAGCCATAAAGCGCGAATCGCGCACCAGCCCGGCAAAAGCGCCTATAGCTGGGGGATCGGCATTGGACAAATGGTTACCTGCAATAATCAAAGCGCCGGTCGGGGGAATATTTTCCAACCCTTCCACTTTGAAATCGTAGCATGTTTTAAAGAACACCCTTGCACTAAATTTTACCAAATTAAGCAGCATACTTGTTAATTTCCTTTATCACGGCGTCTATAACCTGCTGCATATTCATATGGGAAGTATCTATCTGCACCGCGTCTGGTGCCGGCTTTAATGGAGAGGCCGCACGGGTACTATCACGCAAGTCGCGCTCTTTAATAGAGGCCAAAATCTGCCCGTAATCGGCTGCTACGCCCTGTGCCTGCAGCTGCTTGACGCGGCGGTCCGCACGTACTTCAGGGGCGGCAGTCAAATAAATCTTCACTTCCGCATCGGGAAAAACCACCGTACCGATATCCCGCCCTTCCAAAATGATGCCTCCGTCTTTGCCGGCTTGACGCATTTTCTCGGTCAGCACCGCGCGGGCCGCAGCGTGAGTGGAAGCTTTGCTGGCTGTTTGCGCCACTTCATCTAGGTTTAGTTTATTGCCCAAATATTCGCCGTTGACCCACATCTTCAGTGTGGCGTCTGGCTGTCTTTCAAAAACGAAATCCAACCGCTTAGCCACTGACAGCACAGCCTGCGAGTCCGCCGCATCAACATGTTGGGCAAATACATGATAGGCCAGTGCACGGTATAAACCGCCCGTGCTCAAAAAGCCATAGCCCAACTGCTGCGCCACAGCACGCCCTACGGAAGATTTTCCCGTTCCCGCGGTTCCGTCTATGGCAACAACTAATCCTTTTAAGCGGCTCACGAGTCCTCCAAGCTGTCCGTAACGCCCCGAATAGCCATCATCAAAGAATCCGGGCTGGAGGCAGCCGCCATAATTTGCTCCATATCCACTTTATTTTCCTTGTACAGCGCAGCCAAAGACTGGTCAAAGGTATTCATTCCGTAATAATCACCGGTCTGCAAGGCTTTATATAAATCGCTGGAGCGGTTTTCCAAAATCAGTTTGCGCACTTGCGGCGTACTGACCATAATTTCCAATGCCGGTATCATACCCGGTTTAATAGTAGGCAACAAACGTTGGCAGATAATACCTTTGGTCAATTCGGAAAGCTGCAAACGCACCTGCTGGTGCTGTTCAATAGGAAAAGCTTCCGTCAAACGCGACAAAGTCTGCGTCACGTTAACCGTGTGCATAGTGGAAAGCACCAACTGGCCTGTTTCCGCTGCGGCAATGGCGGCTTTCATGACTTCTGCATCGCGCAGTTCGCCTATCATAATCACATCTGGGTCTTGACGCATAGCCGCACGCAACGCCCCGGTATAAGAAGGCGTATCCACCCCCAGCTCCAGCTGGCTGATAATACACTGATTTTCCGTATGAATAAACTCTATGGGGTCTTCTATGGTTAAAATATGTCCGTTGCGCGTGCGGTTAATATAATCCATCATCGCCGCCAAGGTAGACGTTTTCCCCGAACCGGTCATACCGGTTACAATGATTAGCCCACGGCGATTGTCTGCTATTTTCTTAAGCACTTCTTCCGGCAGGTTTAAATCTTTAAAAGAAGGAATTTTCAGCGGAATATGACGGATAGCCATCGCCACTTTGGCTGACTGGCGGAACACGTTAAAACGGAAACGGCCGTAAGATTTGGCATCTAATGAAAAGTCCACCGTACTGTATTGCTCAAAAATTTTGCGTTCGCGCTCTCCCATACACGCATACGCCATCTTTTTGGCTT
Organism: uncultured Elusimicrobiales bacterium; assembly: GCA_944324115.1. GTDB lineage: Bacteria > Elusimicrobiota > Elusimicrobia > Elusimicrobiales > Elusimicrobiaceae > Avelusimicrobium. The sequence goes on along the minus strand of CALUVB010000001.1, from coordinate 113,306 downwards.
CTTCGTTAGAGACAAAGGAATCGTCAATCGGTTTAATCTTGCCGTTCAAACGCACATACGCATTAGAATTACCGCGGATATGCAGGCCGCTGGCCTTGTTGTCCACCACTGTTCTAAGCAAACTTTGCAATCCTACCGCCATACTCCCTCCTTAACGGGTTTTTGCCGTTTTTTTGCGGCGTAAAAAAGCAGGAATGAGCATGCTGTCTTCCGGCTCTTCCGGCGCTTTCAACTCATCAAATGTAGCAAATACATTTTTCTTCAAATCATACGGCTCCGTCACCGGCGATTCTATCGGCCGGCGCGCATTAAACACATTGGCCTTTTCTGGGCTGAAGCCGGTGGCAATAACAGTCACTTTAAACATACCGTTCAAGCTGCTGTCATAAGAATGGCCAAACATGACAATGGAGTCATTGCTGGCATACTGACGGATTAAATTCATCACTTCGCCTTGTTCCATCAGCGTTAAGTTCTCATCTGCCAAAAAGTGTACGATAAATCCTTTTGCTCCACGAATATCCGCATTCTCCAACAGCGGAGAAGAAATGGCTTTCTTTACCGCCGCCAAATGCCTTCCCGGGCCGCTGGCTTCTCCGATACCGATAAGCGACTTGTGCGAATTACACATCACCTTGCGTATATCATTAAAATCAATATTCATTTCCCCAGGTTTGGTAATAACTTCCGCTATCCCTTTAACCGCCTGGAGCAGCACTTCATCTACCATTTTAAAAGCATCTTTGGAAGATGTTTCCGGGTCAATATTGGCGAAGAGTTTTTCGTTCGGCACAATAATCATGGAATCCACATACTTCTGCATTTCCTTAATGCCTTCATCGGCTTGCTTTTCACGCACGTATCCCTCAAAATTAAAAGGCCGGGTTACTACGCCTATGACCAACAATTCGTCTTTATAAAGCTCTTTGGCCAGTTTGGCCAAATATGGAGCTACGCCGGTACCAGTGCCGCCCCCCATGCCGGCCGTAATGAAAAGCAAATCGCTTTGGCCGATAATCAGCTTTAACTTTTCTTTAGATTCTTCCGCCGCCAGACGGCCCTTTTCCGGGTCTCCGCCAACGCCTAATCCTTTGGTAATTTTTTCCCCCACCTGCACCAAATAAGGGGCTTTGTTGCGCCGCAAATCCTGTGCATCAGTATTCACGGCAATGAAATCAATATCTTTCAGTCCGGCGCTAACCATATGGTTGATGGCGTTTCCACCACCGCCGCCTACACCGATTACTTTAATTTTGGCCTTTTTCGTTTCAAACAAATCAGCCGGCACAAACAAATCACTCATACGCTCTCCCGGGGTCTTAGCCGCCAAAAATGTCTATTCCTTTCAACATACGGCCTATTTTGCTAAAGAAGGAGCCGCCTTTGTCATATCCGCTGCGGCTGTATTCCTCATAACCCGTATTTTCCGAGGCATAAATAGCCAAGGACATCGCCGTACTATACACCGGGTCAAAAAATTCATCAGCTGCTGTTACCAAATCCCGCTGCACCACGCCGCAGCGCACTTCTTTAAGTCCCAAAATATTAACGGCCTGATCCGTCATACCCGGCATTTGGCTGCCGCCGCCAGTCAACACACCCACTACGGGAAAATTTTTATATCCCGAAGTGGCCACACAATGTTGTATTTGTTCAAAAAGTTCTTCCACCCGTGGCTGGATAATATCTAAAATATAGCTTTTTTTAATATTATGGGTGCTGCGCCCATCTAAAGACGGCACCGGGATTTCCCCTTCTTCATCTAAAAACGTCGGGAACGCCACGCCATATTTTTCTTTAATTTCTTTGGCATTAGGACGCGACGTATGCAATAAGCGGGACAAATCGCTGGTGATTAAATCACACCCATAGGGAATATCTCTGGAAAATTTCAGTACGCCGCCGATATAAATTCCCACAGACATCGTCTCTCCGCCCAAATCCACCACCATGGCACCAATATCTTTTTCTTCTTGGCTCAACACGCAATCGCCCAGCGGCACTAGGCCATAAAACGTGCCGTCAATTTTATAACCCGGCCGCTGTATGGCTTTTGTCAAATTGTTTAAATGGGTGGTGGAGCCGGTGGTAATATGCACGTCCACTTCCAGCAAAGAACCTTCCATTCCTTCGGGATTGCTGATACCGCGCAGTTTATTGATAGCAAACCCCTGCGTAATGACATTAACGATTTCATTCTCGTTTTTCATCGGCATCGCTTTTGCATTTTCCACCGCCAATTCCATATCCGCTTGGGTAATTTCTTTATCCATGCGGGAAATATTATAAGTGCCGTGGTTGCAAAACGACTCCAAATGCGCGCCGCGCACGCCGACGAATAGACTGCCTATGTCTTTATTGAGTTCCCGTTCCAAGCCGCCCAACAGCTGCGTAACTGCGGTGGAAGTCTCCCGTATATCGGATACCACTCCCCCGCGCACGCCCTTACAGGGTATGCTGCGGCCTGCCAAAATCTGCAATGTATTTGTTTCAAAATCATGAGCTGCGGCAACCGCCGTCAACTTAGAGCTGCCCACATCCAGCCCCGCAATAATGTTCGTTTTAGCCATAAATCACCTGCATTAACCAGTCTTTTATGTATATTATAAAAATTAATTGCGTATCTGTCTCAAAAAAACTTTGCCGTCATCAAAATAAGCAAAATTGAGTTCATGCGGCCGCCCAAGGCCCTGTTTATCCGCCAAAGCCTCTATTTGGGCGGCGCGGCGGGCTTTGGCACGCAAATTTTGAGCAGGACCGAAATCTATCACGCTTTCGTCAGGCAAATAAAGCCGTACCGTGTCTTTGTCCGTATTGAAACGTAAAAAAGCGAAATCCAGCTGGTCTTTTAGTTTTAAGGCACTCTGCACCAAATCTACAAATTCTCCCCCCAGCTTCTGCGGGATATTTCCTTCCAGCTCTACAAAAGGCACTTCCGCCAGCGGATCGGGATAGGGATCCGTATAGACTGTGCTGTCCGAATCAATAAAACGAATATTGCCATTAGGCAACAAAAATTTAGCCACCGGCTCTCTGCGTGAGACGTTTACTTTCAGTTTTCCGGACAGCAGCCCCCTTTTTACCGCAACATGCTGCAGCTGGGGATACGCTTTTGCCAACTCCGCTTGAAAAGATACGGAATCTGAAACGGAAAACGGTTTTTTTATTTTTTTGTCCGCCGCCTGTTGCAACTCTTTGGCCAAAACACCCTCTACACCGCTAATCACGGCTTCTTCAGGTTGCCATTTCCCCAGTCTGGAAGCAGAGAAAGCCGCATAGGCTTTGGAAGCGCCCACATATGCGGCAAAGCATAATCCTACGAAAAGTAAGAAAAAAACAAATGGTTTTAGGAAAGTAACTGTAGAAGTCCGGCGGACCTTTTTCTTCCGGCCTAAAGAAGAAGCCGAAGGACGATAGTAATCATACTTTTTCATGCCGCAGACCTAAGAAAGAAAAAATGGGCGGAAAGGGAGTTGAACCCTTAAGGACTTTCGTCCACACGGTCCTGAGCCGTGCGCGTCTGCCATTCCGCCACCCGCCCATCACAGGATATATTTTAGAAAATTGTACCGGCTTTTGCAAGGAGCCCTGTTTCCCCGTCGGCAGACAAACACGGCAGAATAGGTGTTTGTTTGTCGGCTGTGTGGGCACGGCACGCCCAAGAGTCTGGTTCTCCCGGCAGGTTCTATATTATCCGTCTGCGTCTAATGGGCAAGCTGGCCGCCGATGTTATGCATAATACAATCATCGCCGTCTTTTTCTTTCAAATGCACATGGATAATATCTTCCGCCGCCGTCACGACATTCATACCCACAAAATCAGCGCACAACGGCAGACAGTGATGCCCGCGGTCCACCAAAGTCAAAAATTCTATTTTTTGAGCGTGGCCAAAAGAAGCCAGCGCATTCAAGGCACACAGCACAGTCCGCCCGGAGTATAACACATCATCTGTTAAAACCACCGTTTTTCCATTAATATCCACCCCCAACGAAGTCGTTTTAAGTAGCGGGTCTTGGGCTACTAGGGTCAAATCGTCTCGGTAAAAAGAAATATCCAGCTCAGCCAGCTGCGGCAAAGAACCTGTCAGCTTTTCAATACGCGCCTGCAAGCGCCGGGCAATATGGGCCCCGCGTGTTTTGATACCTATCAAACAATAGGCAGCTGTATTCGGATATTTTTGGACTATTTCTCTGGCCAATTTATTTAACAATTCTGCCACATCAGCCTCTGTGGCAATCATCTTTTCCATGGCGCTCCTCCCCGTTTCCTTTTAAAAACGAATAGAATTTTTAAATCCCTTCTCCATTTCGCGGTTTAAATCTTTCTTTTTTAAACTCTCCCGCTTATCATACAAATGTTTCCCTTTCGCCAAAGCCACTTTGACTTTGGCCCACCCATTTTTGAAATAAATTTCCAAAGGCACCAATGTTTGCCCTTTAATTTCTGCACCGGCATAAAGCTTGCGTATTTCACGTTTATTTAACAGCAACTGGCGGGAACGAGTGGGATCCGGTTCAGACAAAGAATTAAATTTATAGGGTTTAACATACATATTAAGAATGGAAGCTTGCCCATTTTCCACCCGCACAAAAGTCCCTTCCAAGCTGACTTCTTTTTGCCGCACAGATTTTACTTCCGGCCCCAATAAAGAAATCCCCGCCTCAAAGGTCTCCAAAATAAAATAATCGTGATAGGCTTTGCGGTTGCTGCACACGACTAAAATGCCTTCTTTTTTCGTCATGGGTATATGATAGCAAATTATCCGCCCCCATACAGCCCGCCGCCAGCTTATAGAGAGCGGCAAATTTTATCTTATGTCCTCTCACCGCTAGCCAAAAAACTTTCTCATATAACGGAGAGCTTCTCACACAGCATATACAGTCTGAGCAAAGTCAAATTCTGCACAGACTTTCGGCGGTTTCACAGCAACAATTCCCTTTTTATCACGGTTCACATCGCCGGGAAACACCCCAATTAGCCGAATTGCTTATAGCAACGCCTGTCCTCGCCTTTCCCAACTCTCTACCAAAAAGAATTTAAACAGAAAAAACCCCGCTTTTAAGCGGGGTTTTATTTCTCTAAATATCCGAAACGTTCCAAAAATTGTGGATCATCGCGCCAATTGGGGCTTACTACTACTTGCAATTCCAAACGATATGGCCGGCCCAAAAATTCTTCAATGCGTTTTTGGGCACATTGGCGCAGTTTGGCGATAGCGGCCCCCCCTTTTCCTATTAAAATGGGCTTTTGGCTTTCCCGTTCCACATGGATCAAGGCTCGTATATAATTTTTATTTCCCAAATCTTCGGTAAATTTTTCAATTTCCACTTGGGTGCTGTAGGGAATTTCCTTTTGATATAGTTTAAAGATCTGTTCCCGGATAAATTCCGCCGCATAAAAACGTTCCCATCGGTCTGTCCACTGGCCTGGCGGAAAATAAGCCGGGCTCAAAGGCATTGCTTCCGCTACCGCCTCTTTCAGTTCAGCCACTCCTTGCTCCCGGGGAGCACAAACCCGGAATACACGGCTGACAGAAGGCAATTTTTGGCGGATTTTCTTTTCCAGTTCAGCAAACGCGGCAGGATCTTTTACCAAATCGGTTTTGGTAAACACCAAATACACCGGGCAAAACACATGGGAAATCTTCTCCAGTAAATCTTGATGGGCCGCTTCATCAAATGAACACGCATCAACCAACAGAAGAAGCACATCGGCATCTTCCCCCACTGCCCGCTCCACACAAGAAAGCATTGTCTGCTGTAATCTATAACGCGGATTCAAAAAACCGGGCGTATCCACAAACACCACTTGATATTGCGGTCCTTCACTAATCGCCAAAATATTTTGGCGGGTAGTCTGCGGTTTGTCGGTAACGGCGGAAAGCAAGCCCCCCGCCAAGGCATTTAACAGGGTGGACTTCCCCGCATTTGGCAGTCCGGCCAACACGGCAAAGCCACTGCGAAAATGTTCTGTTTGTGTGCTCATATGTATATTGTACTTGATTTTTTACGTCATCGTATGCTTTGCGCCGAAAGGCTATCGGCACTTTTTCGTATGACAGTCCATTACCCGCCGATGAGGTGAAACAAAAACCCGCTCTGTTTTATACAGAGCGGGTCAGCAAAAAAGCTGGGGTTACTGGTAGTGCAAGTTCAATTTTACTTGCTGGGCATAGGCCTGATTACGTTCCATAGCATCTTGCGATTCTATTTGAGCTACGGAAAGACCTTCTTTGTTCTTAATGTCCACGCGGGCGCCATGTTTTTTCAAATACTGGGCGACGCCGCCGCGTCCGAATTTCACCGCATAATGCAGAGGCGTATTGCCTTCAGCGTCAACCACGTTCACATCGGCTCCTTTTTCCACCAGCAGTTTCACCATAGACAGCTTGCCTTGCAATACCGTGAAATGCAGCGGGGAGAACCCATTGGCGGCGCCTTTATTCAGATCGGCTCCTTTGCTAATTAACAGCAGGGCCATATCTTTCTGGTTAAAACGCGCGGCTTCAATCAGCGGGGTGCGGCCGTCGGAAGACAAGCCTTCATTTACGTCTGCACCGGCATAAATCAAGGACATCGCCTTTTCCATATCGCCTTTTCTGATAGCGCGGTGCAAAGGAAATTTTTCATTCCATTCTCCGCCCAAGTACTTAATGATTTGGCGCACTTTAGCAGATTTGGTCAAATCAGCCGGCGTTTTGCCGTTAATATCTTTCGCTACCGGGTTGGCGCCTTGTTCCAACAAGAATACTACACCCATAATATTGTCGCGGCTGGCTAACTCATGCAGAGCTGTGCGTTTGTCGCCTTTTTGGGTAATATTAACGCCAAACCAATCAATATAGTATTTAGCCAACGGCTTATTATCCGCGTCTACGGCTTCAGCCAATGCTTTCATACTGGGCTGGGCGGCAAACTCAGAACGGCCGCGGAAGAACTTGGCCAACTCTACATCATTTTCAAATTGCAACGGTTCACGCAGGGCTTTTCCTTTAACACAAACGCTTTTTTGAGCCAAAGCGGTCAAATAGTCACCACCGGCAGACGGGCAGGCCAAATTGGTAAACTGAATTCCTTGACGTACCAAAAATTTAACAGTTTCCGCATCTCCAGTACGCAACGCCAACGTAAATACGCGGTTTCCGTCTTTATCCTGTCCGTTCACATCGGCTCCTTGCGCTACTAAACGGCGGACATGCTTGCGCAGCTTGTCCGTTTGCTGGGCTTGCGGAGATTTTAAGAAATCCAACAGCTCCTGAGTGGCTGCTTGGCGCATATGAGCAGAGATTTGATGGCGGATTTGCTCGTTCAGTTCTCTGAGCTGGCGTCTGGCCTGAGCCTTGGTGCCAGGTTGTGTAGGTACCGCAGTGGTTTGGGCGCAAAGCGCCAGCGGTAACAAGACTGTCATAACGGCTGCTACTATGTTTTTCATATTATTTTCCCCTTTTTTCATTTCACAAAAGCTCAAATTCGCTTCCTCTTTAATAATGGTAAGAAAAAACGCAAACACGAACAAGGGAATTTAGGCCCAATCTACTTGGAAAAAAGGACCTATATCCACATGGGCCAACTGTCCCTATCCGAGCAGCATATCTTGAATAAAAACAGCAAAAGACCCGTCAGTGCGGGTCTTTGTAAAAGGGAACTGAACAAAATAAATTTATTGCGTGATATAAGAGTCGGTAATTTCCCCAAAGTAAAAAGTATGATAATCGCCCGGAGCTTTATCATACCATTGTTGGCGCAAAGCAGAGTCCAAGGCCTCAGGCGGCATTTCCGTCTTACACACCACCTTGCACTCATACTGAAACGCTTTGCAAACAATCAGCGGTACGGAAACTGTTTTCCCTGGAATTAAACTAAAATCACAAGCCTTTATTTTATCTGTATCCCGCCCGGATTTGGTACCACAGAAAGCCAGTTCTTTGCTCATATCTTCCTGTGGAAGGGTAACGGTAAATTCCCCATTCTGTTCTAAGAGTTCATGGGTAAAACGATTGTGCCGCACCATAACCGCAAATACCGGCTTGCGCCAGGCCCAACCCAAATACCCCCAGCCGATAGTCATCGTATTGGTCTTTTCCCCGGCGCATGTCGTCAGAAAAGCGCCTTGTCTGAGAATCTGCAGCACCTGCCGTGCCTGTTCATCAAATTCCATTTCTTTCATAACCCCTCCTTTTTCGCATATTAGCAAATTTTAATACCATTGAATGTGTCTTTCAGAAAACAAAGGAAGGCCTTGCATAAAACGGCCCGGCGCAAACTATATTGATTCCGACTAAATAGATAAATAACAAAGACGCTTCCAAGCTCCCCGGGGCTGTCTTTTGCCGCCAAGAGATCAACCATACCTCATTATCCTGCGCTGCGGATAAAAACTTCTATATATAAAAAGCCGCCCGATTGCGCGGGCGGCTTTTAAAGGGCTGTCATTTAACGATGCAAATTAACATAAGCCGCCGCCATAATGCCGGCTTTGGCGCCGCTTCCGGCGGCTACGACTGCTTGGCGGAATTCACTTTCCGTACAATCTCCGGCAGCAAAAATACCTTCTATGTTTGTACGTTGGTGTTCATCTGTCTTCACTAATCCGTTCTCTTCCAATTCCACACCGCTTCCCCGCAGCCAACCTGTCTGCGGGACAGCACCCACCGCCACAAAAATACCGGCGCAAGGCACTTGCGTTTTTTCCTGTGTTTGCACATTGCGCAAGACTGCCCCGCTCACACTCTCTTGCCCCAGCACTTCCTCCACCACGCAGTTTAAGCGCATAGAAATAGTAGGCGTATTTTTGACTTTTGCCACTGTTACTGCATCGGCGCGGAAACCCTCACGGCGATGTACCAAGGTGACTTTAGGACAAATTTGGGAGAGAAAAAGAGCATCTTCAAAGGCGGTATTCCCGCCGCCCACGACAATCACTTCTTTCCCTTTAAAGAAGAACCCGTCGCATGTGGCGCAGGCTGATACGCCATGTCCTTTAAGCGCTTCTTCCCCTTTCACTCCCAGCCAACGGGCGCTGGCTCCGGCGGCAATCACTACAGTCTGCGCTTGATACTGCTCCCCGCCGGCGGCGATGAGGGTAAAAGGAGATTTCGCTCCTTCCAATTTCACAATTTCATCACTGACAATCTCCACCCCCAAGCGTTTGCACTGCTTGTGCATATTGTCCATCAGTTCAAACCCAGGCACCGGGTTAACAAAACCGGCATAATTTTCAATATCGTTTGTTTGCAAAAGCTGTCCGCCGGGCATCGCTCCGCCGGCAATTATAGTTTTCACTCCCGCACGCGCAGCATATACGGCGGCGCTGCAGCCCGCCGGCCCGGCGCCGATAATAAGCAAATCAGTTTGCTTCATAATTAAACTCCTTCAGCATTTGAATAAACAATTCTACAGGGAAACCGACCACATTACTGCGGCTGCCCCGTATTTTTTCTATAAAATGGTCATCTGTATCCTGCACGGCATAGGCCCCGGCTTTGTCTAAATGCTTTCCGGCCATTTCGCGCAGCTGTTCCAATGGAAGCAGACGCGCTTTACAAGCGGTTTTCTCTACGCCGCGCACTATTTTTTTGGATTTTAAATGAATCAACGTCATGCCGGTATATACCGTTTGCCAAGAACCATTTAATTTGCGCAAAATACGCAAAGCGTCTCTTTCGTCTTTCGGTTTACCGATGACTTCTCCCTTACAAAATACCAACGTATCCGCGCCGACCACCAGCGCATCGGGGTATTTTTGTGCCGCTTCCAATGCTTTTTGGGCAGATAAATCCACTACCTTTAAATGCGGGCGCTTATAAGGTGTGCGCTCCGGTCTCTGCGCCGGGCAAAGCGTAAAAGAATAACCCAGCTTTTTGAGTATTTCTATACGGCGCGGCGAATGAGAAGCCAAGACCAGTTTCATATTATTTACGCACAAATTTGGAAATCACCAAATAACCGCACACCAAGCCTATTGCGCCGCAAATGCTAATATGCAAAGAAAGCGGATGAATGCCAATAGGGTACACCCGGTTTAAAGCCCCAGCCATTTGGGCCGGCAAAAAGGCAGCCAGCCATTCTAAACCTAAAGCTATTAAGCCGCCTACGACTAATGTCAATACAGCAAAAACAATTCCTCTCATGATATCTCCTTTCTTTATAATGGTAATATAAATTGGTCCGCGTGTGCAAAAACAACCATTTTAATGCAAGGTAACCGTATCTTTTTTAATGGGAACGGGCGTTATAAATTTACCGTCTTCTTCGTCTGTCAAATCCCATCGTAAGCGGTAAAATCCCCACCCGGCCAGCAGCGCCACCGCACCGACAATCAGCCAAGGACCGGGTAAATAAACCGGAGCCACATATTGTCCCAGCCAGCCCGCCGCAAAAAACCCCAGCGAAGAACCCATATTATAAAACACCATCAACATACCCAAATACCGCCCGCGCGTCTGTGCAGAAGCAATATTAGACACCAATGTCTGTTCCCCCGGCGCCACAATCAATTCTCCCAAAGCCGCCAACAGCACCCCAAACGCAATAGGCGCAAAACTGCCTAAAAATCCCACCGAGCCATACCCCAACGCATACAATATACACCCCAGCAACATCGCGGAAGTAAGGCGCATGCGGGTCATCAGCCGACTGGCATGATATTGCAGAAAGACCACCGCCAGCCCGTTAATCGTAAAAAACCAGCCAATATAATATTCAGGCATATGCAAATAAGTGTTACAATGCACCGAAAGCCCCACCACCAGCTGAGAATTAACAGCCGTAATCAGCAATACATAAAAACACATTTTTGCCAGTCGTTTGTCTTTCAATGACAAAAGCAGAGAAACAAACTGGGGCCGGCGCCGGCCAGTACGCAGAGCAGCCGCATCTTCTTTTAAAATGTGGTTTAAATAAAATATCGTCAACGCATACGCCAACGCCGTAAAGTAAAAGGCATAACTGTAAGAAAACCGCACCAAAAAGCCCCCCGCCGCCGGACCCAGCGCCCACCCCAAATTAACCCCTACCCGAATAATACCAAAAGCTTCCACCCGCTGTTTGGCTGACGTATTGTCTGTAACCCAAGCATTGGAAACCGGGCGGAACACCGCTCCTAAAAATGTAGTTAAAAAATAACACAGCAACAGCCACCCCGTCTGGACATTACACTCAATGCATAATCCCAGCGCCAACATAGCGCCCACTTCCAGCGCCAACCCCCACAGCATAATTTTTTTGCGGCCGAAAGCGTCAGAAAGTTCCCCGGCCAACGCACTGGCAAAACTGCGGCTGAAAGCGGAAAGGGCAATCACCAATCCCGCCATAGCGGCGGAAAGTCCTTTTTGACTAATAAGATAAACAGTAAAAAACGGCAAAGAAAGGCCATAGCCAAACAACAACAGTCCATTTGCTACAGCCACCGAAATCATAGCACGGCGAATAGTATTCATATACATATTGTAGTAAATCCATTGTTTGGCCGGTAAGTAGGTTAGTCTGCCGCCGGCCTCCCACTCAGAAAAAGCTTTGGATACTTTCCATCAGAGTCGGACCCGTTCTCCGCATTTTTCTTAACACAAAATACGTTCCTGTCGCCCAGCACACACGATTTATGAGCCGTTTTCCCCGCATTTTCCGCTATCAGCCCTTGTTTTTCCTTACCGCCGCCACGCTCCCCACAACTGATTTATAGTTTTCTTTTGCACCAGCCGCGGCATAAAGTTGATTGTCCAGCTGACACGATCCAAGGTATATATTATACAGACCGCTCCTTTTCAAAAGGCCCCAGCGGCCATATGCCTTTCTTGCTCCTCCACAAATTGGGCTTAGCCTAGGATTTCCTAGTCTATTTCGGCGGCTTTTCTGGGGGTTGAGGCCTTTTATTTTATATACTAATAATATGTTGGCTCTCTATTTGCAATCTGTTTTTTCTTTTCGCGCCTATCACCGCTTGCGCACATTGGGTAAGTGGCAAACGATTTTTTTTGTCGTATATATATGGCTGTTGGGCTTGCTGGCTTTTAATATATGGTTTGCGCTACAAGCCCGCCAGAAGCTTCCCGTCTTTTTGCAGAATATACCGGAGCTAACTTTTGAAACAGGCACTTTAACCGCACCGGACAAGAGCGTGTCTGTTTCTATTCCGAAAATAGATCTAAACATCGTATTTGACGCATCTGCCAAGCAAATACCCACCCGGCAGGAATTTTTAGACAAACACATACTCGCTTTCATTACAAAAAATAAAATTTATACTCCTTCCACCACCAATATAAACAGCCAAACTATCCCCGCTTCTTTTACCGCCTCCATTACCCAGGATTGGCTGCGCCAACATACTCCCATTATTCGTTCTACTTTACAGGGAACGGCTTTTTTGGGGTCGGCCTTGGGGTTGATTTTCTTTTTATTTTTCTCGTTTTGTTTGGCTGTTTCAGTCGTTTATTTATGGAGCGGGTGGAGACGCAAGCTGCTGCCTTTTACAGTTGTATGGCGCTGGGCCGCTTTGCTGCAAGGACCGGCATTGACATTGTGGCTAGTAAACTTGTTTTGGGGGATACCCCTGTTTCTGTTTGGTCTGTTTATTTTATTTATGATGTATACACAGCAGATTTTCAATTGGTTTACTGAAGAAAAGAGGTAATTATGCTTTTAAAAATTATTCGCAAATTCAGCTCTGCCCACCACCTGCCGCACTATGACGGTCCATGCCATAATTTGCATGGGCATACCTGGAAAGTGGTCTTTCTGATAGAAGGCCCCGTACAAGCAGATGGCATGGTGAGCGATTTTAAGAAGCTAAAGCCATTGCTGGACAAGCAGCTGCCGGATCATTGTTATTTAAATGATTTACTGGAAAATCCAACAGCGGAAAATTTGGCCCCGTATTTATTTAACAAAACTGCCGCCGCCCTAAAACCGCTGGGGCTAACGCTGAAAACGTTGGAATTATGGGAAAACGAAAGCGCAGCCGCCGTGTGGGAAGGCCGCTAACCCCAGCAAGACGCACGCCAAGAGTACAAAACGCATGAACAGTATGCTAAAGGTAAATGAAATTTTTTATTCTCTGCAAGGTGAAGGACCCTATACCGGCATAGCGGCGGTGTTTTTGCGTTTGGCTGGCTGCAGTATGAATTGTTCTTTTTGCGACACCCGCTATGCTTTTTCCCACGGGCGAGATATGACTTACAATGATATTTTAAAAGAGCTGGAGCAATACCCCTGTCGTAATGTCATCATCACGGGCGGAGAACCTACAGAGCAAAATTTTGCGCCTTTGGCACGGTTGCTTAAACAACGCGGCTGGACCGTGCATATGGAAAGCAACGGCGCCCAAAATGCCGACGTGTCCGACATAGACTTTTTGGTCGTATCCCCCAAAAAACACGTCAATAAAGAAATGCTTGCCAAAGCGCATGCCATAAAAATCGTAGTTGGACAGGACACCGATTTAGAAGAATTAAAAACATATTTCCCATACGCAAGCGCCGGCACCGCCGTCTGCTTGCAGCCACAAAGCAATCAACAGGAGAATATAGATTTATGCGTAAAAATAATAAAACAAAATCCGTTTCTAAGACTCAGCCTGCAAACACACAAGTTGGCCCACATAAAATAACCCAAGAAAAAGTGTTACAAAACCTGCGCGAAATTTTAAGCTATATCGGAGACGACCCTACCCGCGAAGGCTTGCAGGAAACCCCCAAACGCATTTTGCGCAGTTGGGAGAAATTGTTCGGCGGCTATAAAATGCGCCCGCAAGACGTATTAAAAACATTTACGGAAGGTTCCTGCGATGAAATGGTGGTACTTAAAGATATAGAATTTTACTCCACCTGCGAACATCATTTACAGCCATTTTTCGGATCCATCAGCATAGGGTATTTGCCTAAAGGAAGGGTGCTGGGCATTTCCAAATTGGCCCGTTTGGTGGAAGTATTTGCCCGACGGCTGCAAATTCAAGAAAAGCTGGTGGCCCAAATTGCAGACAGTTTAATGGAAACTTTGCAGCCGCACGGCGTTATGGTGGTGTGTAAAGCCAAACATATGTGCATCAGCTCGCGCGGCATTGAAAAACACAATGCGGTTATGGTAACCAGCGCCATACGAGGCGCATTTAAAAAGATGGAAGTACGCAATGAATTTTTAGAGATGATAAAATAAAATACGCGCTGAGCTGCGCGCTCCCCCAAATACATAATATCAGACAACCGCAGCGGGAACAAACAAATGCTGATGAGGCGGTCAGAAGGCAAAACCTTACAAACAGCCCAGACCGGCAGCTCCAAAACCTAAGGAAAAGACTATGACCAAGCAAATTATGGGTATCGTCAATGCCACTCCCGATTCTTTTTATGACGGAGATCCGCAGAATAATTTAGACAAGCTGCTTGCCAAATGCAACCAGCATATAGCTGACGGAGCGGATATTCTGGATATTGGCGGGGAATCCACACGCCCCGGCGCCACCCCCGTCAGCGCGGAAGAAGAATTGGTGCGCACGCTGGAACTTATTAAACAAGCCCGCTCGCGCTGGCCCAATATAACTTTATCCCAAGATACATTCAAAATACCCGTCGCGCTGGAAGGGCTTAAAGCCGGCATAAATATGGTCAATGATATCAGCGGCACCCCCGATCCGGAAATGTTCAAACTGGTAAAAGATTTCGGTGCGCAAATCGTCATCACACACAGCCGCGGTACGCCGCAAACCATGCAGGAGATGACGCAATATGACGACCTCTTGCAGGAAATCAAAGATTTTCTTTCCGCTAAAATAACCCAAGCCCGCCAATGCGGGTTAACCAACGAACAAATCATCATAGACCCCGGCTTCGGTTTTGCCAAAACGCGCGAACAGAACTATCACCTCTTGGCGCATGCGGATTTTTTTACTAATATGGGAGTACGGCTGCTAATTGGACTTTCGCATAAAAAGTTCCTAAGCCAGCCGGCAGAAAAACCGCCCAAACGGAAAACACAAACGCTGTGCGCTCACTTTGCCGCATTGCGTGCCGGAGCGGATATTTTGCGTGTACATGACGTAAAAGAAACCAAGAAAGTCATCAATTTCTTTTTAGAACTGGAGGCCAACTCATGAGCAAAGTCTATTTAACCCAAGCCGGATCATTTACCGCCATGCACAGCCATGACGGCACCTTGGCGGAACCCTTACACAAACATCTTTTCCGCTACGAAGCCACTTTTTACGGAGATATTAACGAAGAACGTTTTTTGGTAGATTTCCGCCAAATCAGCCAAATGTTTAAAAATGAATTGGAAAAAATGTTAGACGGATCCGACTTAACCACCTTTCTTCCATTCCCTACCGCTGAATCTTTGGCCATTTGGCTTTATGACCGCATTAAGGCCAAAATGCCAAAACTCTACAGCGTTAAAGTAGCGGAAGCCGAAGACCGCTGGGTGGAATACCGAGGAGAAGAATAATGCCGCTGGCTGTATTGGGACTGGGCAGCAACCAAGGAAACCCAAAACAAAATTTGGACCGGGCCATAGAAGCTTTAAGCGCTTTGGGCCAAGTCAAAGAAACTGCGCCCTATATCCTTTCCAAACCGGAAGGCTATGACGCGCAGCCGGATTTCGTGAATACAGTAGTGCTTTTGTCCACCCCATACAAGCCGGCTGATTTGTTGCGGAAACTCAAAGAGCTGGAAACAAAGCTGGGCCGTGTGCCTACATTTAAAGACGGCCCGCGCGTCATTGATTTGGATATTTTATTTTATGATGACCAAATTATTTTTGACGACCAAGCCATGCTCTTTGTCCCCCACCCGCGCCTGCAGGACAGGGAATTTGTATTAAAGCCCCTGAATTACCTGCTGCCCGACTACATACACCCCAAATTAGGCAAAACAATTACCGCCCTATACCGGGAATTAATGCGAAATAAAGGGGCGGCAACGTGTAAAATTTTGTAGAATAATAAAAATTAGATGGATATTGAGGAGATTTTCAGCATGAAAAAATTACTGCTGCTTTGCGGAGCAGTACTTATGGCGGCTGCCTGTCATACGGGCAATACGCAGCCCGGCCGCGTAGGGCAAATGTATTTTTCCACTATTACGTTTGAAGTGAATGGAGACGAAATAGAAATGTCTTCCTATAAGCTGATAGACGAAGCAGTAAAAGTATATCAAAAAGATCCTTCCGTCATTATGGAAGTGCGCGGTTATACAGACTCCAGCGGAAATGAAAAGAGTAATCTGCGCTTGTCCCAAAAACGCGCCGACCGCGTGTCCAAAGCATTACAAATCCGCGGGGTACCCCAAGACCACATTAAAGCTAAGGGGTACGGTTCCGAAAAACCTATTGTATCTAACAAGACACCGGAAGGCCGTCAAAAAAACCGCCGGGTGGAAATTGAATTTCCCTACCCTGATAAATAGTTTCTGATTAATCCACAAGAGGATTTCCGGTAATTAAAAAAAGAGTTAGAATGATTCAGTATTTTACTTTGTTTTCCTTTATTTAGAATTGATTGCCACGGCAACAGAAAAAACGCCGCATTTTTTATGAAGACTTCTGTATAACTTCAACTCCAGCAGATCCTGTGCTGTATATCATTGATTATAAAGACCCTATCCTCTTTCAATTTGATAGCGCCGAGATTGCCCCTTCTTTCAATGAAAAACTGGATATGCTGGCTAAAGCCATCAGCCAAGATGCCAAAACATCTGTCCGCTTGAACGGATACACTGATGACATAGGCACTGACGCCTACAATATGGGTCTTTCTGCCCGCCGGGCACAAGCGGTGGCAGACGCCTTGCTCAAACGCGGCATACCCGCAAATAACATTGTTATCTCCAGCTATGGAAAAGCTGCCCCCGTGTCTTCTAATGATACGGAAGAAGGCCGCCAGAAAAACCGCCGCGTAGAAATGGAATTACTGGTCAAATAAAACAATTCTGTACCCTCAAACCCCGCTTACAAGCGGGGTTTTTTATTTCTCTACGCTCCTGCCCCTCATTTATCCCGCAGATTACTCCCCTGGCAGACGAACATTCTCCACCCACCCGAAGCTGTATTTCCTCTGCATGCAAGTGGGCTCGCCGCATGTTAACACAAAGACCGGGGCCGTGTTGCCCAGGACAACAAGAAGGCTCCTTTTTGACAGCTTTCTCCACTGAACAGACATTTTCTTGTTTTTCTGACAATATCCATCACCCAGTATACTGAGAGCAAGCCTGTCCGCAAGTTACATAAATATTATGATGCTTGCCCAGAATTCCCCTGTTATCATGACCGGCGTATATAAATAAAAAACCCGCGTTTCTATTCGGAAACGCGGGCTAAAAAACAAGAGCAGTTATTCTACTACCACTACCGAGCGGCCATCTTCTTCTTCCGCATACGGATCTAATGTCTGCACGCCGTCAACAATATAGAGGAACTTATACGTTCCAGGCGCAATCCCCAAGGTAATCTCCCAATAACCGTTTTTCTTTTTTAAAGCACGCGGTTTAGCCATGGTAAAACCGCTGACAACCGACACGTTGTCCCCCTCCCCAAAATAGCGGAAGGTCACTTGGCGGTATTTGCTTTTAGGATTAGTTTTAATCAGAATACTTTCTTTCTTTTCCGTCGGCTGCACTTGCTTTTCGGTCTGTTGTGCCTGGGCCTGAGAAACTACCTCTGCCACTACGGGTTTTTCTTCCTTAGGCTGGGCAGCCGGCACCGATTCTGTTACGCTGACGGTCTCTTCCGCCACTATAATTTCTTCCTGTGGAGCGGGCGGCAGCTGGGTTTCTTCTTCTTGCGTCACAACCACTTCAGCCGGCACATTCTCCGCCGGAGCCAACAAACGGGCAGAAAGATTTTTATATAAGAAAAATCCGAACACACACAAAAACACTACGTCCACGATAATCAAAAACAGCCACACATCTTTATTGCCGCTAAAAGCGGGAGTTTTGGCCTCAAATTCTGCTATTTCGGGAACGTCTTTGTTTTCTTCTGCCATAGGAAGTACCTTAAAAAGAGCGGGCGAAGGGAATCGAACCCTCGTCTAGAGCTTGGGAAGCTCCCATTCTACCATTGAACCACGCCCGCAAAATTAGTCTTACGCTGCGTTTATATTATAGCAATTGTTATGCTTTTTTTGCACAGCTTCTGTAAGTGTTCCTTTTACATTCAGCCGGAAAGCGGTTTCTATTCGTCAAATCTGTTTCACTTCTTCCCTTACAGAAAACCGCATCTTCTCCGCTTCATATACGGTCCAGCCTTGGCATAGGCCGTTTCAACCGCCCTATAAGCTTCTTGTCCGCCCCGGCAAGAGAACTAGGATTCAGCCGCCTCTTTCCCGCAGAAATGACTGCGAATAAAAGCCAACGCCTCAGCACGGGTAGTCACTTTTCCTTCCACTTGCGCCAAGGCCACCGCTTCCAAAATTTGTCCTACCAACGGCGACGGAGGCACCCCCAGCGCCCTCATGACTTCTTGTCCGTCTATCAGCTTCACCGGTTTTATTTTTTTAGGAGAATCAAAATATTTCTGCAACAGCAAAGACAACACCTGCATATGACGCAGTGTCTTGCCAATATTAGCGGTTTTTTTGGCTTTTTCTAAGCTCATCAGCTTGTCTGCGCTGCGGGGCAAGATGCGTCTCAACTGGGAGTCCGTAATATAACTGGTATAATCGGCCCAACACAAAAGAAGCATCGGCAATGCGGCCGTATCTAAATCCCGAAAAAATTTATAGGCCCCGCGGTCGGTAATTACATCATTGCTGGCCAAATTGCTGGGGCGCAAGTGTTCCCCAATCATGGCGCCAATTAGCCGGCTGTCCGCCTTGCTGTAATGTAGACGCTCCAAAATTTCGCGCGCCATATGCGCACCTTTTTGCTCATGATAAAAGAAACGCAGGCGCTCTCCCACCATTTTGGCGGTGGCGGGTTTAGCCACATCATGCAGCAGCACCGCCATTTTAAACAAGGATTTATTCTCCGCCAAAACAGCCAATTTTTTATGATATTTAGGGAACGCCTTGGACAAATTTTCCAAAAGCCATTCTTCCCGTTTGAAACAATCCAGCGTATGTTTAAGTACGCCGCCTTTTCCATAGTAGCATTCAGCACAGGTGCGCTGCGGTTCCAGTTCGGGGAACAAAGCCGTTAATAATCCCGTACTGTCCATAAGACTTAGTTGCGCATAAGCGCGCGGAGTATTAAACAAACGCCTTAGCTCCTCCTGCACGCGCTCCCCGGCGCTCTGCACGATCAGAGGGGCGTCTTTTTTTATCTGTTTTAGTATAGACGGAGCAATAACAAAATTCAGCTCTGCCGCATGACGGAACACCCGCAGCATGCGAAGCGGATCTTCCACAAAAACATGCGTTCCGTTAAGACGGATTGTCTTAGCCGACAAATCCGCCACGCCGCCTTTTAAATCTATTAGGAATTTTTTTTGCAGGTTTTTAAGCCGCAGTTTGGCTTTTTGCCCTTTTACGGCTTTCACTTCCAGTATGACGGGGGCGGAGACTGGATAGGCCAACGCATTAAACGTAAAATCCCGCCGGCGCAGATCTTCTTTTAAATTCTTCCCCTGAAAGGCCGTCAAATCCAGCTGCAGGTTTTCTTTTCGGCTTACCAAACGCCACACGCCGAATTGCGGATCCATTTCAAATGCCGCGGCCTTCAGTGCTTTTGCCAAAGACAGCGCAACCGGTTTGACGCGTTCTTTAGGCAGGGCCAAATCAATATCGCCGGAATATTTTTTTAGCAAGCTGTCACGCACGGCACCGCCCACATAATAGGCATCAGGAGCCGCTTGCCGCAAAATATCCGCCAACGAACTCCCCATATTACTCCGCAGCCTCTTCCGCAGAAGTGGCTACCGTACGTTGTTTCATTTTTTCCAATGCGTCTTCACGCAATTTGCGTTTAAGTACTTTGCGCAAACTGTTTTTGGGCAGCTCTTTCATAAATTCAAAGTCGCGCGGGCGTTTATAGTTGTCCAGATTTTGTTTTAAAAACTTACGGAATTGATCGTCAGTTAAGGAAGAATCTTTCGATTTGACGGCATAACATTTAATAAACTCCCCGCCCTTGCCGTCGGGCACTCCAATAATGGCAGATTCTTCAATACCGGGGCAAGAGTTAATAATTGCTTCCACTTGGGCGGAAAACACTTTAAGACCTTTAATAATAATCATGTCCTTTTTGCGGTCTTTTATAAAAATAAACCCGTCGTCATCAACCGACACAATATCTCCGGTTTTAAACCAGCCGTCTTTGGTAAAGGCGTCACGCGTGGCCTGCGGATTGCCAAAATACCCGCGGAACACATTGGGCCCTTTGACGCACAGCTCGCCTTCTTGATTGCGGGGCACCTCATTGCCTTCCTCATCAAGCACAATGGTGCTGACGGCAGGAATGGCCGGGCCGACGGATTTAATTTTCTGAAGCTCTTCGGTATTTACACTGACCACCGGGCTGGTCTCTGTCAGACCATATCCTTCCAAAATCTTTACGCCGATTTTTTGTTCAAAGCGATCTTTTATTTCTTGAGTCAGCGGCGCCGCTCCGGAAACAGCAAAGCGTACATTTTTAAACGGCCAAAATTGCAAATAAAGCCGCTTAAAGCCTTTGGCTTCCTTAGACAATACCGCCAAAATTTGCGGCACAGCCAAAATCAGCGTCACATTTTCGCTTCCCATCGCAGAAAGCCATGTTTTCGCCGGCATTACATTGGCCACGATAACTACTTTTAAATTCAAATATAACGGAATGACCACGCAGGTTGTCCACGCAAAAGAATGAAACATCGGCAACAGACAAAGGAAACAATCATCATCGTTAATTTTAAAAATCTGGGCGCAGGAAATCACGTTACTAGCCAAGTTGCCATGGGTAATAATCGCTCCTTTAGGCTGCCCAGTCGTACCGGAAGTATAGAGGATAAAAGCATCGTCTTCCGTACGGGCGCAAGGGCCGGCTGTTTCATCATGATAGGTGGATTTTTCTATCTGTTCCCAAAATTTTTGCACAAAAGGTTTATCTTGGGCAGACTCCGGGATAGTATCGGTGGAAAAGATATACTTTAAATCCGGCAATGACGGCTGCGCCTTCAGGTAATGACGGATAAATTCACTCTGCGTTACAATGGCTTTGGCGCCGGAGTTGTTTAGAATAAACTGGATTTCCTCCTGCTTGGTAACCATAAAGTTCATCGGGATACATACCGCTCCTATTTTATACAGTCCGTAGCTGGCCACCACCACATCTATGGCATTGCGGTGCACAATAGCCACGCGGTCACCCTTGCGGATACCATGTTCCCAAAACATATCCGCGGCACGGTCCACCTGCATGAGTAAATCCAGATAGGTCAGTTTTTTGCCGGTACCGGCCTCCACCAAAGCCACTTTCTGCGGGAAGCGGTAAGCGCTGTCACTTAACGAAGTATATAAATCTTTTCTGCGGATCATAAAAACCTCAACCGATAAAATAAAGTATCCTTTCTTTCATTGTAACTTAAATCAACCCTGCCGGGGGTCTAAAATATCTCTAAAACCATCTCCCAACAGGTTCCAGCCTAACACAAATAAAAAGATTACTCCCCCCGGCACTACTACGGTGTACCAATAGGCAAAGGTATTCGTACTGCTGCCCAGCACCCAGTTGCGGGCCATAGCAATCAGTTGTCCCCAGTCGGCAGTTCCAGGCTGGGCGCCCAACCCTAAGAAAGACAAAGAAGCCGCCGTCAGCACAATATAACCTATATCCAAACTGGCCACCACCACTGACGGATAAATGGAATTAGGCAAAATATGTTTTAACAGCAGGCGCGGCCCCCGGGCCCCCAAAGCGCGCGAGGCCGTAACAAAATCCCGCTGTTTCACAGACAAAATGTCTCCGCGCACCAAACGCGCATATGAAGGCCAAGCCACCGCCGTCAAGGCAATCATCATATTATGCGTATCCGGCCCCAACATCGCGGCAATAACCATAGCCAGCACCAGTGAGGGCACGGCAAACACCACATCTGTAAAGCGCATAATTAATTCATCTATCATACCGCCAAAATAAGCTGCCGCCGCCCCCAGAAAGAGCCCTATTAAAAAAGCAAAAAACGTAACCGTAATGCCTATTTTAAAGGCCAGCCGGGTTCCCCACACAACGCCGTAATATAAATCGTATTGCTGTTCGGTTGTACCAAAAATATGTTCAGCAGAAGGAGGCTGCGGCGTCATACTATAACTGCTTTGAGGCAGCTGATACGGATCGTGAGGATTATGCACCGGCGCCAATACCGGCGCCAGCAAAGCCACCAGCGCAAACAACGCCACCAGCACAAAACCGGCCAAAGACGCCTTATTTTGCAAAATCCGCTTAAAAATACGATTATTCACCTAATTTAATCCTCGGATCCACCGCCGTATACAATACGTCGGAAAGTAAATTTCCCAACACAAACAATACCGCCACCATCAAAGAAAACCCCATAATTCCCGCTATGTCAAGCTGCTGGGCGGCCATCACGCCAAAGCGGCCTATACCGGGATAATCAAAAATCGTTTCCACAATTACCGTGCCGCCCAAAAGACGGATAAACTGTATTCCCGCCAGCGTAATGACGGGGATAATGGCATTTTTACCGGCATGGCGGTATATCACGGCATGTTCAGGCAAGCCTTTGGCGCGGGCGGTGCGCACATAATCTTTGCCCAACTCTTCCAACATAGAAGAACGCATAACGCGCACCATTAACGCAAAAGAGCCGATGCACAGCGTCAATGCCGGCAAGACCAAATGACGCAACACATCACAAAAAACCTTCAAATTGCCGTTTAATAAAGAGTCTATCAGCAAAAATCCCGTATAAGAATGGAAAGACGGGGAGTGAATGGTCACATCGGTGGAAATAGAAAACCCACCCGGAGGGAACCAGCCTAATTTCCCGTAAAACAGCATGAGCAACAAAAGACCCAGCACAAAAATAGGCAGAGAAAACCCCCCTACGGATACCAACCGGGCGGCTATATCCTGCCACTTATCTTTTTTGACGGCAGACACCACTCCAAACCAAACCCCGAAAAACACCACCAACACCATGGTAACCAAAGCCAACTGCACCGTAGCGGGCAGGTATTCCTTAATAGCCTGCGCCACCGGCATATTGGCGCTTTGGCTATAGCCCAAATCTCCCCGCAGAGCGCCGGAAAGCCAGCGCCCGTATTGCTTAAATACATTATCGCGCAAACCATATTTCTCTATGACTTCTTCCAATGCCCCCATCTGACGCGGGTCTTTGATATATAAAGACGCACGCATCTCCGGGCTTAGGCGCTGGGTTAAGAAAAACAACAAAAATGTAACCCCCAGCGCCACCAGCGGCAATAAAAGAAGTCTTCGTAAAATATAGCGCAGCATAAATTTGATACTTATAAACAGTTTAACTTATTTATCATAAGCCAATACGGTATCCAGCACAATGGCGGCCGCTTGGGCAAATTCTTTTAAATCCAAATATTCTTCCGTAGTATGACACTTCTGCACTCCCAACCCCAAATTGGGCATCAGCAAGCCGTGCTGACACATCACATTGGCATCACAGCCGCCCCCAGAAGCCGCCAATTTCAATTTGACCCCGTTTTTCTTGGCGGCAGCCAACGCCAACTTAACCGCCGGAGCGTTTTTAGGTACATTCAGCGTACCGTAACGGCGCGGCGTCTCTATCGTAATTTCTGGTTTAATGATACGACCATCTACCCGTTTTGTAAAGGCCTTGGCAGCTTTGGCAAAGCAATCTTTCATATGTTTAATCTGCTTATCCAGCTTTTTAGGACACAAACTGCGCGCTTCGCCTTTCAGTTCCAGCTGCGGCATTACCACATTGGTAGCGCCGCCGCCTTGTATAATACCGAAGTTGCATACCGTTTGTTTATCAATACGGCCTATCTTCATCAACGAAAGCGCCTTTGCCGCCACTTCCACGGCGGAGATTCCTTTTTCCGGACAAACCCCCGCATGGGCAGCCACCCCTTTAATGCAAACTTTAAAATCACTCACTTCCGGCCCTTGTACCAGCAATTCCGTCACGCTTTCATTATCCAAAATCAATCCGTCGCACCCTTTAAGTTTACTATAGTCCAAATTTTTAGCGCCTGCCATGCCGTTTTCTTCATTGAGCGTACACACGACTTGTATGGTATTATGGACAGGCTTGGTTTCTTTGAGCGTGTGCAAAATTTCCAAAATAATCGCCAAGCCGGATTTATCGTCTGCCCCCAGAATGGTGGTGCCGTCGCTGGTCACGCGGTTGTTTTGTACCCGCGGCTTTACGCCCTTGCCCGGTTTTACGGTATCCATATGAGAAGAAAGCAAAAACGCTTTGCCGGCACGCGGTCCTTTAAACGTGGCGATAATATTACCCTGGGCGTCAGAGCCGATTTTCTTGCCGGCTTTATCCACCCAAACAGTACAGCCCAATTTCTTTAATTCGCCGACCAAATAGGCCTGCATGGCGCCCTCATGTAATGATTCGCTGTCTATAGTTACCAGCTTTAAGAAAGTATTCAAAAGTCTTTTTTCATTAATTTTAGTCATATTCACTCCTTCTATTGAATAGCGTAACTGCTTTTTTCTTTTTGGAACGGCAAACGCACGCAAGCGCAAAAATGCCCCGCGGAAATCTCCGTTTCCGCCGCGGAACGGCCGCACTGTGCCGCTTGATAATACTGGCAACGCGGCGCATAAGGGCAAGGACTTTGGGTACGTTTAGGTTGATACTTCAAAGGGATTGGCTGCCGGACTTTTTGCATATGCGGGTCCGGCATGGGAACCGCCGATAAAAGCGCTTCCGTATATGGATGCTGCGGATTGAGCAACAATTGTTCCGTGGGGGCGCTTTCCAAAATTTGTCCCCGGTACATGACGGCAATACGGTCACACAAAAAGCGCGCCACCGCAAAATCGTGCGAAATAAACAGCATACTCAAAGCACGCGTACGGCTAATATCTTTCAGCAAATTTAATATCTGTGCCTGCACGGAAACATCAAGCGCAGACACCGGTTCATCAGCCACCAGCAACTGCGGTTCCAAAGCCAAGGCGCGCGCAATCGCAATACGTTGGCGCTGCCCGCCGGAAAATTCATGCGGCCACCGGTCTAAATATAGCGGGTCCAATCCTACCGAACGCAGCAACGCACACAGCAGCTTCTCCCGTTCAGCCGGATCTAGGTGCATATTATGAATGTCCCAAGGTTCGCAAAGAATTTGTCTTACCGTTTGGCGCGGATCCAGGCTGGAATAAGGATCTTGAAACACCACTTGCACTTGGCGCCGCAATTTTTTAAATCCGGCTTTGCTTAAATCCTTTAACTCCAACCCATTCACTTTCACGGAACCGGCCTGGTAGCTCTCCAGCCCCAGCAAGACTTTAGCCAGTGTCGTTTTGCCGCAGCCAGACTCTCCCACCAAACCGACAATTTCCCGTTCCGCCACCTGCATGGTTACGTTATGCAGTACGGTCTTATCTTCCGGCTTGCTCAATAAGTGCAAGCCGCGGCGCGGGTAACTTTTATACAAATTTTTAATTTCAACGGGATTTTTCATTTTTTTCCACTAACCAACAACGGACTTTATGCTGCTCTTGTTCAATCAAAGGAGGCAAACAGCTATGGCATTTTTCCCCCGCATACGGACAACGCGGCGCAAAAGGACAGCCTTTTTCCGGCATACCGGGGGCGGGAGGATATCCTTCTATAGCGGGCAAATGTTCCACTTTTTTATTCAAAGACACCAACGACCCCAGCAGCCCCTGTGTATATGGGTGCAACGGCTTGGAAAACAAGGCATGCACTGTGGCCTGTTCCACGCAGTATCCCCCATAAAGCACCAGCACTTCATCTGCAATATCCGCCACGATAGCCAAATTATGGGTAATAAAAACCGCCGCCATACCGCTTTGGCGTTGCAAATCTCTGATTAATTTTAAAATTTGGGCTTGAATAGTTACATCTAAAGCCGTGGTGGGTTCATCGGCAATCAACACATTAGGCTGCAAGCATAAAGCCATGGCAATCATAATACGTTGCCGCTGTCCGCCGGAGAATTGAAAAGGATATTCCTCCAAACGTTTGCGTGCATTGGAAATACCCACTTTTTTAAGCAGCCGCACCGCCTGGGCCCGGGCCCGCAGATTGGAATAGGAGGTATGCGCTTCTATGGTTTCTGTAATTTGTTTGCCGATGGTGCGTATAGGGTTTAAACTGGTCATGGGATCTTGGAAAATCATAGACAAGCCAGCTCCGCGTAATTTGCGCAATTCTTCGGCAGAAAGAGAAAGGATATCTTTTCCTTGATACAAAATACGCCCCCCGGTAATTTTCCCCCCGGGAGGCAATAATTTAAGCAAAGACAAGGCATGTACGGTTTTACCGCAGCCGGATTCCCCCACTACTGCCAAAACTTTTCCTTTTTGCAAGCGGTAGCTCAACCCCCGGAGCACTTCTGTCCGGTTCTGCCCGTGGCGGAAACAAACCCGCAAATCTTCCACCTGTAGTACTGTGTCTTCGCTCGCGTTCATATTAAGTATTATAGCAATTTGGGCCCGCCCGTCTATCCCTGCTCTCCGCGCCGTCTTGTTGTCTGCAGTTTTTCTCCACAGCGCCATAAAAAGCCGATTATTGTTTGCACCCGCAGGCCACTTAATACTTAGCGGCGGATTAGGCCCCTTGGCGGAAACTGCCTGGCACCACCTATTCCTTTCCATTTAGGTGTTGGATTAAGTCCGTCAGAGGAAACGCTTGCCGGCAGATATACTTCGTTGTACTTCCTTTTTTTAAAAACATATTCTGAAAACGAAGGAAAGCTTTCCCTCATAGAGCGTTGTTTTTGCTACACTATATATATGATTTCCAAATTTCATACTTATTTATCGGCTTTTTTATTTTTCGCTCTAACATGCTTGTTAAGCGCCTGCCAGCCATACCAGGAAACGGACATCACGTTACCAGACGGCTTTGTCATACGGGCACGCATAGCGGATACTCCCCAAAAGACAGAAAAAGGCCTCATGTTCGTTAAACATTTGCCCGAAAATGAAGGCATGCTCTTTGTATTTGAGCAGGAAACGGAGCAATATTTTTGGATGAAAAACACGCTGATTGACTTGGATATTTTATTTTTAAACCCCAGCGGGGAAATCAACGCCATATTTGAAAATGTGCCGCATACTTATACCTATACGCCGGATTATCAAATTCCCGTTGTACACGCCCCCGCCCGCTATGTATTGGAAACAGCCGCCGGCACTGCGGCCCGTCATGATTTGCAGCCGGGACAACGGCTGCTGTTTGAGCAGGTAATGCCATGAGCAGAATACTTAGTTTGTTGCTATTGTTTATGACTGCCGCCTCCCTCTTAGCCGCGCAAACGCCCGACATGGAGGAAATATACGACCGCGCAAAAAAGCATTTAATTCATCTTATTGATATAGACACTTCCGCTCCCGAGCCAAACGAAACAGCCGCCGTACGTTATATCTATAAAGAACTCAATAAACATCATATTGACTGGGATTTCCTTTCCCCCCGCAAAGGCTCCGCCAACCTGCTGGCCCGCATTGAGGGAACGGATAAACAGGCAAAACCCCTTTTGCTTATTTCCCATTTAGACACCCAAGCCGCGGGAGAAGGCTGGACATACCCCCCCTTCAAGGCTACTCTGGAAGATGGGCGGATCTATGGATTAGGCTCTACCGATGCCAAAAATTATACCGCCATGCACTTGGCTTTGTTTACATACATTAAAGACAAGGCAACCCCGCCGCAGCGCGACATTTTATTTTTGGTTACTTCCGGAGAAGAAGCGGGCAGTAATACCGGCTTGAAATGGCTGGGCGAAACCCAGTGGGATAAAATAAACGCCGGTTATGCGCTAAATGAAGGCGGCGGCATTATCAAAGACGCTCCGCAAGGCAAAACCCTCCTCTTTGCCGAAGCAGGCACCAAAATGTATATGGATATAAAAGTCACCGCCTCTGGAGAGGCCGGGCATTCCTCCTTGCCCGTGCCGGATAATGCAGTATATCGGCTTTCCCAAGCATTAGCGCGCCTGCCGCAGTTTAATCCTCCGGCACGTTTGACTCCGGTTACCTTAGAATTTTTCCGCCGGATCTCCCCTTTACAAGATGAAGACGGGCAGACCACCATTCGCCTGCTGCTTTCTGATGATCCGCATGCGCAGCAAATGGCGGCGGACATCATGGCGCAAGATCCTTTTTTGCGCACGCAACTAAAAGACACAGTCAATCCCATCACTATTTCCTCAGGCACAGATACCGGTGCAGCGGCGGCGGAAGCGTCAGCCATCATCAATGTCCGTTTACTCCCCGGGACAGATCCTGACGCCTTTTTTGAGCAATTACGCACTTTTTTGGCAGACGAAGACAAATTATCTCTGGAAATTTTAGAACGGCCCCAACTGCCTTTCCCGGAACCGATGAACGGCTCTGATGACTTATTTGCCGCATTAGCCCAGACTGCCTCCCGCATGTGGCCCGGGGCGGTTACCGTGCCCGGCATGAGTCCCGCTTCCGGAGATGGCGAGTTTCTGCGCCGGCTGGGCGTCATTACCTACGGGCTGGGCCCGGCCATGAATTCGCAAGGACCAGCCGCCTCTGCACATGCGCCCGACGAATATATTTCGGAAAATGATTACAAAGAACAAATTGCTTTTTTTACAGCCGTTGTATATAATTTTGCCTTGGGGCAGGACATCACCGCTCCCAGCGACACAGCGCCTTCCCCAATGCCTAACTGAAAAAAGGGATAAAATCATGGACAAGCTAACCCAACAAAACTTATTGAAGTTTCAACAAGCAGAACTGACGGAAAGTGTGATTTATGCCAAACTGGCTGAATATGAAAAGAATCAAGATAATGCCCAAGTATTAAGAGGAATCGCCGCGGCAGAAGCCCGTCATCAT
Source organism: uncultured Elusimicrobiales bacterium (assembly GCA_944324115.1). GTDB lineage: Bacteria > Elusimicrobiota > Elusimicrobia > Elusimicrobiales > Elusimicrobiaceae > Avelusimicrobium. The sequence goes on along the minus strand of CALUVB010000001.1, from coordinate 84,363 downwards.
GACATCATCGCCACCCAAACCGGCCAGCAGGCCGCCGCCTGCCGGTGGAAAATTGCTTGGTACCTGTTTTTGGCGCGTACGTTGGGGCTGACGTTTGCCGTCAAACTCATGGAAGGCAATGAAGGCCAAGCCGCCGCCGCTTATTTTAAGTACAGCGATTTACCTGAAATACAAAAATTATCTATGGAAGAAGAAGAACACGAACACGCTCTACTTGCCTTGATCAATGAAGAACGTTTAAATTACATGGGTTCTGTCGTGTTGGGATTAAGCGATGCGCTGGTGGAATTTACAGGGGCGCTGGCTGGCTTTACCTTTGCCTTACAAAATCCCAAACTGGTAGCCTTAACTGGAGCCATCACAGGTATTGCGGCGGCGTTAAGCATGGGTTCATCTGAGTATCTTTCTTCCAAAACGGAAAAAGAAAGCGGCAAGCACCCTTTTAAAGCAGCCATTTATACCACAGGAGCTTATATTTTAACAGTCGCACTTTTAGTCGCCCCCTATGTATTGCTACAGAATGTATTTGTAGCGATGGGGCTGATGCTGTGTTTTGCGCTGCTGGTTATCGCAGCGTTTACCTTCTATTATTCGGTAGCCAAAGGGGAAAATTTTAAACACCGCTTCTTAGAGATGGCCGGATTAAGCTTTGGAGTGGCGATGGTCAGCTTTGGTATTGGCTATCTCTTGCAGGCACTGACAGGCATACAAGCAGGTTGATTTAACAAGAAAAAGATAAACCCCGGCATTTAATGCCGGGGTTTATCTCAAAAATACGACTCTTGTAACAAATCTATTACTCTCAAAACACCCAGTTTCCGGTGTCGTCTTTCACCGCTCCCGCAGCGACACAATCTTCATCGTCTCCGTAGCAATAAAAGACTCCCGGCTTCTGCCCGGCGCTAAAACCGTCATAATTAACTCCGCCCAACTGTACCCCATAATTTTTGCCTAAACGATCCGCCTCTAACAAACAAGAGTAATGGCCTGGTAAAGAACCATTGGTGCCTCCAGTGCATTCTTCTGTATAAATGACAAAATTTTTGGTTTGCACATAGCTTCTACCTTGGTTCATGGTGGTGGGATATGGTAAATTAATATCCAAATTGGAAAAATCGGCAGCGCCGCCATTTGCATCCATACATCCGGTCTGCAAACAATATCTGTTTTGAGCATCTAACAAAGATTTCAATAATATTTTTGCTTCTGTCACGCGTGATTTTTCCACAGCTTTTGTATACTGCGGCAAAGCAATGGCCGCCAAAATACCAATAATCAACACGACAACCAATAATTCTATCAATGTAAAACCTTTCCGCATTTTGGGCTCCTGTTGTGGTTTAGATTGGCTGATATGACACGACAGCCTTTTCTTTTTAAGGCCAATACAGGATATCAAAAAAAAAAATGAGTCAACACACAACCAATTTGACAGCTCTAGCGACAAGATATTTGCTGTTTTCTATCAATAGGGCCACCTGGCTAGCACGCGGGCAATAAACTCCTTCAGCCAACTGTTTGGAGCGGCAAGTAATTTTTTGACCGATGGAAAAGAATTAAAAATGCCATCAGAAACCAATAACATGTCAGTTGACTCTTTCTCCTCAGCCCAGAGAACTGCCAGAGTGGAAAACTAGACAATAAATAGCACCCGCTTTTGCGGATGCGTATCCGATATGGCATATATAAGCCCGCAGCGGCTGACAAGGCTGTCTCTACAAATCTGCGGTAATCTCTATAGGACAATGATCTGATCCCATAACATCTGACAGCATGGAAGCGCTTTGGAGTTTAGGAACAGAACCCGTGTCTATAAAAAAATAATCAATTCTCCAGCCCACATTCCTTTTGCGCGCGCCTGTCTTATAATCCCACCAACTGTAATGGCCGCCGTCTTTTACAAAATGGCGGAAAGCATCTGTATAACCTTCGCTGAAGAATCGGTCCAACCAAGCGCGTTCCTCCGGCAAAAAACCAGTATTTTTTTCGTTTTCTTTGGGGCGGGCCAAATCAATAGCCTGGTGGGCGGTATTCACGTCTCCACAGACAATGACCGTTTTGCCTGTTTTAAAAAGCGCTTTGCTTTTTTGTAAAAAGCAATCATAAAAGCGCAGCTTAAAATCTATACGCTGCGGTCCTTGCCCTCCGTTTGGAAAATAAATGTTTAAAAAGAAAAAGGTGGGATACTCCAAAATTAACGTACGGCCCTCGCGGTCAAATTCTTCCTTTCCTAACCCATATTCCACATGCAAAGGCTCCCGGCGGCTGTAGACCGCCACGCCGCTGTAACCTTTGCGTTCAGCAGAACAAAAATAGCTGTACCAGCCCTGTGGCGCGCGCAACGCTTGCGAGAGTTGGTCCGGCAACGCTTTGGTTTCTTGCAAGGCCAAGATATCGGCTCCGCAGGTATGCAGGAAATCGGCAAATCCTTTCTTTTCCACGGCACGCAGGCCGTTCACATTCCATGAAATCAGTTTCGTCAGCACGGAGAAAGCTCCTTAAATAGTATAATAGGTATTATAATAAATTGCCCGCCTGCGGACTTTTTCAGGAGAAATATATGATTAAACAAGGCAAATGTTTTTTTACTTCGGAATCCGTCTCCAAAGGACACCCCGACAAAATCTGCGATCAAATTTCCGATTTAATTTTAGATGAAATTTTGAAGAAAGACCGAACTGCCCGCGTCGCCTGCGAAACCTACATTACCCGCGGGCTGGTGGTGGTAGGAGGAGAAATTACCACCAAAACATGGGTAGATGTGGAACATTTGGTACGGGGGCTTTTAAAAGATATCGGCTATACAGATGCCCAGTACGGCTTTAATGCGGATACTTGCGCCGTTATTAATGTAATAGGCAAACAATCCCCCGACATCAGCCAAGGCGTAGATATCGGCGGAGCGGGAGACCAAGGACTGATGGTGGGTTATGCGGTAGATGAGACGATGGAATACATGCCGCTTCCGTTGGTGCTGGCCAATGACATTCTGAAAAATTTAGAAAAAGCCCGGAAAACAAAAACCCTGCCTTATATCGGCCCAGATGCCAAAAGCCAAGTAACTGTAGAATACCAAGACGGCGAACCCGTACGAGTGGACACGGTGGTGGTTTCTACGCAGCACACAGAAGATATTTTGGACCGCTCCGGCACAAAAATTACCGATAAGTCCAAAAAAGAAATTGAGGCCATAGCCATTATCCCCGCCATTAAAAAATGGATAGATAAAGATACCAAGGTGCTAATTAATCCTACCGGCAAGTTCGTGATTGGCGGGCCGCAGAGCGATACGGGCATGACGGGCCGCAAAATCATCGTGGATACCTATGGCGGCCGCTGCCCGCACGGCGGCGGCGCTTTCTCCGGCAAAGACCCCACAAAGGTAGATCGGTCCGCCGCTTATATGGCACGTTATATTGCAAAAAATATTGTGGCCGCCAAATTGGCTAAAGAATGCACAGTGCAAATTGCTTATGCCATCGGCAAGGAAGATCCCGTAGGATTTTATGTAGATACCGACGGAACAGGCAAACTTCCCGACGAAAAATTGGCCAACATAGCGCGCAAAATTTTCCCGCTTACTCCGCGCGGGATTATTGAACAATTCAAATTGCGCAATCCCATTTATTTGCAAACGGCGGCTTATGGACATTTTGGGCGCAAAGAGTTTCCATGGGAGGCTACGGATAAAGTAAAAGTCCTTCAAGCGGCGGCTGCTAAGTAAAAATATTGTGCCTTATACAGTGAACAAAAAACCCCGGCTTCAAGCCGGGGTTTTTTGTTATCTCTTTTACATGATATTTATAAAAATATCCTTAAATACTTCCCAATCGCAATCCTGCAATTCATGCAATATCCCATAAATGCGATTCATATGTAGCTGACACAAATTATGGAAATTTTCCCAATCAGTTACCGGAACAAATTTCTTTTTTGTATAGCCGGCAGGAAGGGCCGACTTCGGCATCACTTTGCAAAAGGCATACCACATGGAATGCTGCAACGTACTTCCTCTTTTATTAATGATTTTTCTTCCGTCACTGCTCCGCGTGGTTTGGCTGTTGGAATAATTTGCTCCAAAAGTAGTATCTTCAAAGTGCATCTGCAAGGCAACCACCACGTCGGCTGCGGTTAAATAATCATATCCCACTTCCCGAAAACGGGCCAACACCCCCTCCAGCAAAGCAGGTATTTCCTCCAGTTGCTCCTGCGTCAAATGCGGATTAAATTTAGCATACTCATCTTCCTGTTTGACGCGCTGCACCGCTTGTACAGAAGCCACTTCCAAGGCTTTTTCAAATTCCTCTGCAGAAACAGCCCAAACGCCGCTGCTGAGCAACAATACGCCTAAAAATAAAACAAGTCTTCTCATGAAATATTCTCCCTCTTTCAAACTTCTTTCCTATAGGATAGAATTTATCCCCCATATTCTCAAGGGCCAAAGGACCTATTTATCTTGGTCATTTGGACCCGTTTCCACGCTTGCGCGAAATAAACCCAAACACATAAAAAATGGGCAACTGATAATTACCCTTTGATATTTTAAACAAATTTGATTATCCTGCAGGAATGTTCACAACCCGGGCCAACTAATTTCTTCTGTCCCGGAAGCTTGTATTAATTTACTATTAAATATTCTTTGTTGCGGACCATTTCCCGCAAAACCTTCTCCATAGCAGGGACAGAGGCGCCGCAAATATAATCATACATTTTAGTGTTCGTAACATCTACATGAAGCAAAAAATCATATTGCTGTCCAAAAGAGACCTGGTATTCTTTGGGCATAAACGCAATAAGCGCAGGAGATATGCCTAAAATTAAATGAACTTGTATCTCTTCAGCCAAAGCTATTAACTGGGGATCTGTAAGAAAACCTTGCCTATATTGGGCCAACAAACGGCGTACGTCACGCTTGGTAATTTCCTGCTGAATTTGGTTATAGACATACTCGGCCAAGTGGGCGCAATCCCCGCCGGCTTCTTTAAACGCTTGGCAGGCATTTTCTATCAATGAGGGCATGTTTTGAATCTGCTGCTGATATTTAGTCCACATGGGGCGGCAGCCGTTAAGCTTCAGTTTATCCACCAAGATTTCCTGGCGCGCATCAACCGCCTGCTTTAACATTTCCACTTGTTTCTTCTCCGTTAAAACAGGCAGGCTGTTTTCCGCGGGGAGAGCATACGCCGTACCCGCCGCAAGATAAAAAACAAGCAGAAAAAGGCATTTTTTCATCTTACCCTCTCTGACGCTAGAACCTTAAAGAAACAGACGCCTCCGCACCCAAGCCATAATAGGCATAGTTGGCCGCTAAACTTAAATCCAAATAGGAAGGCAATTTAAAATTAAGCCCCACCGTAGCACGCGCCGTAGCGGCATATTCATTGGCTCCTTCCAATTCTGGAGCATTATCGGCTTGATTAATATGCAAAGTGGTGTAGTCCACCCCGCCGCCGATATACGGCACAAAATATTTAAATTTCATAGAAAGCACTAAACTGGCATTGTAATGTGTAGCAGAAAAATCCCGCGCGCTGGCGCTATGACCGGAAATTACCAACATCGGCTGAAAAGAACCCAGCATTTCATTTGGGCGTGTAATTCCCCAACGCAGCCCGCCGCCGGCAATCGTCATTCCTTGATAACTGCTGGCCCGGATAAATCCGTCTAGACGAAAGGGCATTCCTATATCTGCCTGCAGCCACGGGTAGAACACTTCTCCCACTTCGTCTCGTTCCCCTAAGGCGGTATGGGTAGTGTCGTTGAGTCCCTTGCTCATTTTAAAAATCATGGTACCGCGCGGACCAATCTGAAATCCACCCCAGCCCAATACCCGGCCGGTAGTATAGGTGCCAGAGCCAATCAGACCGCCTAAATCTTTGGTAAATGCACGCACATTATCCTGCGACACATTGGCGGAAAAATCGTCCCAAATATTACGCGCCTGCCCCGGCAGGCTCAAAGCCGCAACAGCTAAAACTGTTAAAAATATTTTTTTCATTTACTTCCTCTTATATTCAGTATAACCTGCCTACAACCCAACTGCAAGCATTTATTTAAAATCCACACGTTGCCCTATCTTTACCCGGCCTTTCAATGTACCAGCCGGCATCTCTAAGGTTTGCACTGCATGCGAGAAGAAAGGGCTCATGCGCCAAGGCTTCATATTTTCTTTCACATACAACACAGTCCCGTCTTCTGCCAAAAAAAGAACATCAATTGCAAAACGCATAAAACAGGTGTGTATTTGCGGACACGGCGCCAAAAGCAACCCGCAGCCCGCCGGCAACGAAGGAGCAAACATCAATCCTTTGAGCCGTTTAAAAAAGCTAAAGGCCGGCTCTACTTTCTGTGCCAATACGGTGCCGTCTTCTAACACGCATTTCATAAATTGTTCTCCGCCAAACGAATCAAATACTTCTGAACTCGGCTTTGCAAGCGCGTATCCTTAAAAACTACTTCTTTAGGCGGTTTAACCCAAAAACCATCTTTATTTTTAAACACCAAAAACGTCAAAGTTATTTCACTGTTAAAATCCACATCGGCAATCAGCAGCCGTTCATTGGTGAATGCTTGGCGGTAATCGACAGACGCAAACTCCGCCCCGTCCGCCGAATAACGGCAATCTGCTTTACACTGAGACAGGAAATCATATACTTGCTTAGACAACACCTTCACATTTTTATATTTCCCATCTGACACCGGCAATACGACAACGCCGTTGTCCTGCCTTATATCTTTAACGTCAAACAAATTTCCGTACGAAAAAGTAAAAGCGCACGCAGGTACTGCACAACACAATAATCCCAGCCCCAGCGTGCGCTTCAGCCAAAACATTTATTTGGGCTCCACCACACGTTCTACATAAGCACCGGTGCGGGTGTCCACCAAAATTTTGTCGCCTTCATTAATAAAAAGCGGCACTTTGATTTCTGCTCCGGTTTCCAACGTAGCCATTTTAGTCATATTGGCCACCGTATCGCCTTTTACACCCGGCACGGTGGAAGCGATGGTAAGGGGCACTTTAATAGGCAACTCCATATTAAGCAATTGTCCATTAATATAAATGCCCGTCGTTTCCATATTATCTTTCAAATATTTTTTCTGGTCTTTAAGCTTCTCTATGGGCACGGACACCTGTTCATAGTTTTCGCTGTTCATAAAAACGGCCATATCCCCTTCATCATACAGATAGGTAAACGGGCGTTTTTCCACTTCCACTTCTTTAAATTTATCTTCGGGCCGGTAAGCCGTTTCAATCAAAGAACCGGTGTGAATATTGCGCAGTTTTACGCGCACCACGGCGCGGGCTTGGCTTTTGCGATGATGCTGAAACTCAATGATTTCAACAATTTGTCCATTTTCATCTTCAAAAATCAGTCCGTCGTGGAACTGGGTGGTGTTAATCATAACTTGTACCTCTTTGCGGGCGGCCTTTTGGGCAGGCCCGTTAATTTTGCGTCAAATTTTTGCTGCCGGTTTTGGTAACCAGATAGCTGTCTTCCAACCGCACGCCGAATTTACCCGGCAAATAAATGCCCGGCTCCACAGTAAGAACAAAGTTCTCTTCCACTTCGCCCACTGCTCCGGCGCGTTCAATAGGAGCTTCATGCACTTCCAAGCCAATAGCATGACCGGTGGTATGAATATAATAAGGACCGTATCCGGCATCTTCAATTACATCACGGGCGGCTTTATCTACCGCCGCCACAGGCAACCCCGCACGCAGCAGGCCGGCAGCCGCTTCTTTGGCCATAGCCACTATATGCCAAATTTTTTGATATTCGGCCGGCTCTTTATCTCCATGCCACCAGCTGCGGGTAATATCGGAGCAGTACCCTTTGTAAAAACAACCAAAATCCATCAATACCGCATCATTCTTTTTTAATTTGCGTTTAGCAGAAGGAGTATGGTGACAATCGGCGCAATTCTCTCCAAAACAAACGATATTAAAAGGCACGCTTTCCGCGCCGCGTTTTATCATAGCCATCGCCATTAACACACGCACATCTTCTTCACTCATACCCGTTTTGATTTGGGGCTTCACTTCGGCAAATGCTTCTGAAGCAATACGGCAGGCCTTTTTGATTAAATCCACTTCGTCGGCATATTTTGCTTTGCGCATCTCGGCCACACCGCCTTCTAAACGGCTCAACCCGGCGCGGGACAATTGTTCTCCCCGGGCAAAATCCGCCGTCTGAGGATCAAAAGCCAAGCGGGTCAGCTTATTTTGCACTGCCGTTTCCAAGGCCGCCCCCAGCATATCCCCCGGCACGGCTTTCACGGTAAAGAAATCAGCCGCCGGAGCCAATTTAGGCACCATCATCTTTTTAGTTAAACAATAGGCCTTACGCGGCGTAAGCAGAAAAACCGCTTCTTCCGCTTCCAGCTCTATACCGGAAAAATAACGCAACTCCAGTGCGCTTAAACATACATAGCCGTCTAATTGTGCCTCTTTCAATACTTTTTGAAAATCTTTTAGACGTTGTTCACTCAGATTTTTCATATCTTATTTGCGGGTTAAAATATCCGCCCCCGTATCCGTGATTACTGTAGTATCTTCCAACCGCACGCCGAATTTACCCGGCAAATAAATGCCCGGCTCCACAGTAATGACGTTTCCTTTTTTCAATATGGCGGTAGTGGTTTGGTCGTTACAAGGTTCTTCATGTATTTCCATACCGACTCCATGTCCCAAACGATGCGTAAAATAATCGCCATATCCGGCCGCAGCAATCAACCCGCGGGCTGTAGCATCTACTTTTTGCGCCGCAACGCCGGGTCTCTCTGCGGCAATGCCGCTTTGGCGTGCTTTATCCACAATATGCCAAATTTTAGTATATTCTTCCGGTTCTTTATCCCCATGCCACCAGCCGCGGGTAATATCGGAGCAATATCCATTATAAATACAACCAAAATCCATCAATACCGCTTCGTTGTCTTTCAGCTTGCGGTGGGAAGTTTCATGATGTGGGTTGGCTGTGTTTTCTCCAAAGGCGATAATTGTCAAAAATGAAGTGGCGGAAGCCCCTTTAATACGCATAAATTTTTCCATTTCCGCCGCCACCTCAAACTCACTCATTCCGGTTTTAATCAGCGGTTTAATATACTCGTACGTCTCATATGCAATACGGCAGCTGTCACGCAGCACGGCTATTTCCGCCTCGTCTTTTACTTGGCGCAATAAAGAAATATGGCTTCCGGTTTCTACAAAACCAGAAGCTTTAAATAAACTGCCCGTAATATAATTTTCTTTTTCTGCGTCAAATCCCACCCGTTTAAGCCCCAATCGGGCAGCCTGGGCCACAGCGGCGGCGGCTCTTTCTTTATCTAAACCTACAATTTGAACAAAAGGGAATTTTTCTTTCAGCGGAGCCTCATACAATTGGCGTGTAAAACACACCAGTCCTCCTTCATGCAACAAAAGGACCGTTTCTCCCGGATAGAAATAAAAGCCCAAAATATAAAACTGGTCAATATTATCTGTAATTATTAGGCCGTCTAAACCTTCTTCTTTCAGCTGTTCTTTTAAGACAGTTAGTTTTTCTAAGATTCTTTGTTGAGAGACCATAAGCGTTACTCCTTTTCCCTATGTAATATAATAACACTTTTCCCCAGTCCACGGCAACGCGTACGGGCCCCAAAAGCCCAACCCGCAATCACCCATAACAAATTTTAGCCTCTTGCGCGTACCGCCGGGGAAATTATATATAATAAGTTATATTGTGTCCGCGAGCGGACTCCGTTATGAAACAGCTCCTAATCGCTTTACTGCTATGTTGCAGCGGCGCGCTGAATGCGGCGGTTTTTACATCAGAAGACGGGCGCTTTACCTTAGACCTGCCTTCGGGGTGGGCTTTGGCCCAAAAACCGGCCTCCGGGGCCGTGTTGTCTGTAATAAAAGGTTCTTCCCGCATAGACATTAAATCCGTACCGCAATGCAAGACGGAAGCCTGTATTGAACAGAAAACGCAGGCTGACTTAGTGGAAGTTAAAAACAAAAAGATGCAGGTGGTGGGTAACACCTATACCGGAGAAGAAATCAAACGGATAGATTTTTCTACTGGGGAACCTTTTTTCTATATCAGTTTTTTTACTTCCAAAAATGATTTCAGCTCCGGTTATTTCCTTATCAACGGGCACGCCTATTCTGTGTTGGCTAAGGACTTGTCATACGCCCAGACGGATTTGCTGTTTTCTTTAATCTCTCCGGTGCAACAGACGCTCCCCCACGCCCCGGTTATGGAAATGGATTTAAACGATACCAGAGCCTACGATATAGAGGCTTTGCCAGCCGTTACCCAAGAATCGTTGCTGACGGAACAGCCCCTTCAGCCGGTGGAAACAGCGCCCCAGCCTCATGAGGCGGCCCCCGCCGCGGCTGATGTTGTCCATACCCAAACGCCGCGCACTTTAGTTACCCGCAACATGCCGCCTTATATCCAACAAATGGGGCATGGATTTGATGTTTTGGTTATTTTGCTGTTCTTATATGTCTTAATACAAGCGGGGGCTTTATTTGCCAAATTGTTTATCAAATCCCCCCAGCCGGCGCAGCAAGTCAACCCTCACTCGCCTTATCCTATTTCTTTCCGCCGGCTTTACGGGACACCCTCTTTGATTTTCCGGGCGCGGGATAATCAAGGCAATATATTAATCTCTTTATCAAGTCGTTGGGACAGCTTGTTTCTTTTTGGCGGGCTGATATTGATTGTAGGGGCCGTACTGGTCATGGCCTGCACCGGTGTATTGGAAAGCACGCATATCGTACCTTTAAGTGCGTTTACATATAATATGGTTTATTCCGCCGTTTCGTTGATTATTCCATTGGGATTTGTCATCTTTATTTGCGGGCTTTTGTGGTCTCAGTTGGTACTGCGCCAATTCACCCTTTACGATGCCAAAGGGCACAAAGCAGTATATGTTATGCAGCGTGGATTTGGATTGAAAAAAGAATGTTATGTAGCGTATTTCGTCAAATCCAAAGAAATTCTGCTGCTGGAAAGGAAACGTTTCTCCTTTTTACGCCGCTGGCAGTTATTGGACAAACAACGGCACGTCTTGGCCCATATCACAGAGGTTTCCCCTCTCCGTGCACTGGCGCGGAAAACGATGGGACATTTATGGGGATTTTTGCGGGCAAGCTATCTGATTGAAGGGCCGATGGACAGCCAAGGCGCTATCACCAACGCACACGCCGCATTTAACCGCTTTGTCTGCAATATGGATAAGCCCCAGGCACTCTCCTCCAGAGATTTGTTGGTATCTTCTCTGATTATCAATATCCGGGACCGGGACAAATGGTATCCGTGGTTTTAACCGCCTAAAACAACGTACTCCGGCGCCGCCGCTTGCCGGCGGTTTTTCCGCCCTGTTCAGCGCAGATACAGCGCGGCATATATACGCCAAAACAGAAACAAAGGCTCCCCGTCAGAACACATCGTATTATTTTTTAAAACGATTTAAATAAGGAGTATAATCGGGTAATACTTTTTTATATTCTTGGGAAAACAAAGGAGAAGAAATCAAAAAATCAGCCGTCGCGCGGTTACACGCCACCGGAATATTCCACACTGCCGCCAGACGCAAAAGGGCCTTAATATCCGGGTCATGGGGCAACTGATTGAGCGGATCCCAAAAGAAAATCAGCACATGTATTTTACCTTCTGAAATAGCGGCTCCTATTTGCTGATCCCCCCCAAAAGGCCCACTGTTAAAACACTCTACCGGGCATTGCAACACTTCACTCAACAAAGTACCCGTCGTGCCCGTGGCAAACAAATGATGCCGCACCAAAGAACCTTTGTTGTAAAGCGCCCATTCCATTAAATCTTTCTTCTTATTATCATGTGCAACCAAAGCAATATTTTTCTTTTCGGGAATAATCAACATAAACGCTCCTTTCCTCTCATTGTAGCATTTCCCCCGGCTTTCTTTAGGTCCCGCAAGTTTGCTATTCTTAATTATATGCGTTTGGTACTTATAGTCTGCAGTTTTTTTATTTATTCTTTCGCGGCGGGGGAAGACTTAACGGCCCGCGTGTATTCTTTGGCGCAAGAGCGGCCGGTTTTACAGGGAACCTCTTGGGCCGCAGTGGCGCAATATACAGATGGAGACAGGCTTTTCTCTGCCCAAGCGGACTTGCGTTTGGCGCCGGCCTCTACACTCAAATTGCTTACCTCAGCTGCCGCTTTAGACGCCTTGGGCCCCATGTACCGATTTGAAACGCCTGTTTATGCTGACGCTCTGCCCGATGCCGACGGCATTTTAAACGGCAATCTCTATATCCGCGGTGGGGCAGACCCCACTTTAGGTTCGGAGCGCGTAAGCGGCAGTCTCAGCGCGGAGGAATTACTCCAAGAATGGAGCCGCAAGATTCGCGCTTTAGGAATAAAAAAAATTACCGGCCATGTATATGCAGATATTTCATTATTTACAGGGCCGTCTTTGCCGGATAAAACTAATTGGCAAAATATGGGCAATTATTTCGCCGCCCCGGCCAGCGCATTGGCTTTTCATGATAATTCATTTGAAATCCTTTTTGCCCCCCAGCCTCTAGACGGCGCTCCGGTAACAGTCCAAGCAATTTGGCCCGAAACGCAAGGCCTTAAAATACGCTCTTTTGTAACAGCCAGCGCCCGGGACAAACGCGACAATGCCTATGTATACGCGGCTCCTGGTCAATATGACATGGAGATTTATGGTACGGTGCCGGTCTCCCGCTTTAAAGGACAGCGCATCTTGGCCGCACTGCCAGACGCCCCCCAACTGATGACCGACTTGCTGATAGCCCAATTAGAAAAAGACGGCGTCTGCGTCGGAGGAGGGGCCATCTTGCTGGAAACCGCCCCCGACTATGCTCCCATGCATTTGCTCTTTACGCACCAATCCGTACCGCTTAAAGATATCATCTATATTCTAAATAAGCGGAGTTTTAATTTTTATGCGGAAATGTTATTGCGCATGTTAGCTGTGCAGGCGGGCCAAGCCGGCAGTGTAGAAGCAGGCATCAACCAGCTCTACGCATTTTTACAACGCAATGCCATCTCCACCCAACAATTACTTATTTACGATGGAAGCGGACTTTCCAGAGACAATCAAATTACCGCCCAGACATTGGTAGACATTTTGGTATTTATGGCCAAACAGCCCTATTTCAATTATTATTATCAATCATTAGCCACTCCTGATGACCGCGGGGATTTATTGCTGCTGCGTTATTTTTTGCAGCCGTTCAAACGCACACAAGATATTCATGTAAAAGGCGGCACGATTGACGGCGTAAAAGCTCAAGCCGGCTACGCTAAAGACAAAAACGGGAAACTAATTGCTTTTGCTTTTATCGCCAACAACTTAATTTCCAAAGACGAAAGCATTAACCGTTTTTACGAGGACTTGCTCAAATTATTGCTGCAGCTACCCGAAAATAAGTAACCTGCCTTTTTTCCATCGGTATATGGAACTTGATTGCGCGGTATTTCCTAGGGACATGCTCAACAGCCTTCCCAGACGCCTTTCGCGCACATATCCCAGTCTTACTCCCAATGGATAAAACGAAGGAACTTGAGAAACACTGGCAACTTGGAACGTAGGAAAACTGTAAGATACACAACAAAAGAGCTGCCGAAGCAGCCCTTTTATTAAAGTCAAAACTTCTTCATTATTTATAATGGGTTATATACTGTATGCCGCCGGCTCCACCGGAATACGAAACCAAAACAATGCGCCGTGCCCCAAACCGGGGCTTTCCACGCCAATATCCCCATTATGGGCATTAATGATTTCCTGGGCAATAGACAACCCCAGCCCCCAGCCTTGTTTGCGGCCGGAGCGGTCATTATCAGACTGATGAAACTTTTGAAAAATTTTGCTTTGCTCATTATGAGCAATACCGGGCCCCTCATCACCAACGTAGCACACCAAACAGCCATTTTGTATAAAATAACGTATTTCTATGCGGCCTCCCTGCGGAGAAAATTTAATAGCATTGCCCAACAAATTATTCAGCACTTGGGAAATGCGGAACCGGTCCGCATAAATCGTAACATCATTGGGATATTCATATTTCGCCAAAAAAATACCTTTCTTCTGTGCATTTACCTGTTGTAAGGTAAACACATCATTTAAAAGCTGGTTAAAATTGAAATTTTTGAAATCCATTTTAAACTTACCCGACTCTATCATGGAGATATCCATCAAGTCCGCCATAAGTTGGTTCATATTGTCCGTAGCTTTTAAAATATTGTTCAAGGCAATTTGATCATTGTTTCCCCCGCCTTGCGGGCTGTCCATCATCAATACGGAGGTAAACCCCTGAATGGAAGTCAGCGGCTGGCGCAGGTCATGGGCCACAATAGACATGAATTTGGAACGGATCTCGCTCAGCCGATTCAGCTCTTGGTTGGAAAGCTTGAGCTTTTCTACCATACTCTCCAACATGCTCACTTTCCCTGAAAGCTGCATCTGCAAAGCCGCTATTTGCTGTTGGTAATTATGTTCCGCTTTCATCACGACGCGCTTCATTTTGCGCAACGCAAAACGACGCGCTATCCAAAACGTCAACAACAACAGCGCGGTGGTTAAAACCGTATAATAAATCGGATAACTCAATTGTCTGATATATTCTACTATTAGCATAAAGGTATTATAACTATTTTATAGGCTTTGCCAAGGTTTTTTCCAACGCCGCACGGGGAACAGCTTCCTCCCGCAACAAATGCGGCTGCGGAGTGCATAAATCTATAACCGACGAAGCCCGTGTGCCCAGTGTGCCTCCGGTCAAGATTACATCTACTTTGCCGTCAAAAAAACGGACCAGCTCCTCTTCTGAAGCAATAACCGGCTGTCCATGCAAATTAGCACTGGTGGAAGCTAACGGATTGTTTAATTTTTCCAACAGCCGCGTCAAAGCGGCATAAGCCGGCACCCGCAGCCCAAGCCCTTCAAACCCGCGCCGCAGCGGCTGGCCCTTCTCATTAGGCCGCAAAATCATAGTAAGCGCACCAGGCCAATACGCCCGGGCCAGTTGCTCGGCCTGTTCTGTCCACTGCACAATTTCACGCGCCTGGGATACGCTGCCAATCAACAACTGCAAGGCACAGCCGGCGGGCCTTTGTTTTATTTCATAGATACGGCGTATGGCTTGCTCATCAAAGGCGTTGGCCCCTATGCCATAAACCGTATCCGTAGGATATACGGCCACTGCTCCGGCGTCTAGTCGGGCTGCAATTTCCCGCATTTGCCGGGAGGTTAATGCATTAATAGGGCAAATCAGACTTTTCTTCATTCTCTTGTTTTGTCTCCGGCAGACCAATTACCACGACGAATTCTCCCTGCACTTTTTTTCGTTTGGCCAAATTTTCCGCCACAGACTGTGCGCTGCCGCGCAGCCATTCTTCATATATTTTAGAAATCTCTCGTGCGGCTACCACAGGTGTATGCGGCCCCAGCGTTTTGCTCACCAGCTCCAGCAATTTAATTACCCGGAATGGGGATTCATACACAATTACCGGATGGTTTTGTTCATAAGCCGCACTAAGCAATTTGGCAGCTTTGCCGCTTTTGCGCGGTAAAAAACCTAAAAAAGTAAACGCTCCTCCCGTAAAACCCGCCCCCGCCAAAGCACAAGCTGCCGCACTGGGCCCCGGCAGTGAAGTGACAGGCACCCCCTCAGCCACAGCCGCCCGGACCAATTTCCACCCCGGATCGGAAATACACGGCGTACCACAGTCCGAAACCAAAGCGCAGTGTTTGCCTTGTTTCAGCAAATCCAAACAACGCCGCAAGGAAAAATCGTCGTTCTCATTATAGCGCACCGTCGGCTTAGAAATGCCGAAATGCATCAGCAAAATCTGTGTGCGGCGGGTATCCTCACACAATACGCAATCTACGCTTTTAAGCGTTTCTAAAGCACGCAGCGTAATATCCTGCAAATTCCCAAGCGGGGTCGGAACAATTGAAAGCATAGAATTAGTATATAAAATTACGCAGAGGCAGGGATTGCAGTTTTATATAGTAAAAACAACCCAAAAATGCTATGCTGGTATATATATTTGAGAAGAGGTGTCTATGGATAAAAAAGAAATTGCATTTCTGGCGGCCCGCTACGCAGATAACAAAAAGGCCGAAAATATTAAAGTCATTGACCTAAATGGCCTTTCCTCTCTGTGTGATTATATCGTATTGGCCACCGTAACTTCTAAACCGCACATGGAAGCGGTGGAAGATGAAATCAGCACCCAGCTCAAAAAAATCGGCATATATAAATCTAACCGCGACGGCGGAGAAAGCATGATTTGGCGCGTGTCCGACTATGGGTCCTTTTTAGTACATATTATGACCCAAGAAGCGCGCGATTTTTATGCCTTGGACAAAATTTTCAGTTTCGGCACAGAATTAAATTACAAAAAACCCAAAACCACCAAGAAAAGCGTCTCTGCCAAACCCGCCGCTAAAAAGGCAGTACGCAAAACGACTAAAAAAACAACACCGAAACCCGCCGCTAAAAAAACTGCGGTTAAAAAATCCGCCCCCAAAAAGGCGGCCTCAAAAACCAAGAAAATAACTTCCTCCTCAAAAGCGGCACCCAAAAAGACCGCCAAAGTGACGAAGAAATCTACTAAAAAAGGTGCCAAATAAACATGTTTGACCATTTAAAAAAAGAAATTGAAATCAAACTCTCCAGCGCGCCCGCTTTTGCCGGCGCAAAGTTACCCGCGGCGGAATTTTCGCCCGCACCGGAACATACCGGGGCGGATTTGTCTCTCAACTGGGCCATGTCCGCCGCCAAAGTGCTGCGCAAAAACCCGATGGAAATTGCCAAACAGGCCGCCGTTTTGCTGCGGGAAGTAAATGGTATTGAAGACGCCGTGGCGGCCGCGCCCGGGTTTATCAACCTAAAACTACAGGAATCTTTCATCATCGCCGCAGCCAAAGACCGCCGCATCAAAGAAAACAGCCACGGTTACGGCGCCAAGAATAAAATTTTAATTGAATTTGTATCCGCCAACCCCACCGGTCCGCTGCATGTAGCTTCAGGCCGCGGAGCGGCATTGGGAGACAGCTTGGTGCGCATTCACAGGGCATTAGGTTATTTGTGCGACAGCGAATACTATGTCAATGACGCCGGCAATCAAGCACAGCTGTTGGCAGATTCTCTAAAAGCCCGCCTTGAAGGCAAAGAACCTCCGGAAAACGGATACCATGGCTCTTACCTGATTGAAATGGCAAAAAAGGCGCCTAAAGATTTGGCGGAAAAAGATTATGGCAAATGGGCCATGGAATATTTAATTCATACTCAACAAGAGGATATGGAAGCTTTTCGGGTGCAATTTACGCGCTGGTTCCGCGAATCCGAATTACACCAAGCCGGCGCCGTGGAAGCTGCTTTAAAAAGCTTAGAAGAAAACGGCTATGCATATAAAAAAGATGACGCGGTATGGTTTGGTTCCACCCAAGACAAAGAAGCCAAAGACGACAAAGACCGCGTCTTGGTGCGCACTGACGGAAGACCGACGTATTTCCTGGCAGATATCGCCTATCATAAAAATAAATATGACCGCGGTTACAGCACGTTGGTGGATATTTTAGGAGCGGATCATCACGGCTATGTGCCCCGCATGAAAGCGGCGGTACACGCATTGGGGAAAGAAGAAAAATCATTTGTGCCTATCATTCACCAATTAGTGCATTTGCTAGACAACGGCGAACAAGTGAAAATGTCCAAACGCGCTGGAAAGTTTATTACCCTGCGCGAATTGGTAGATGAGGTGGGAGCAGATGCGTGTCGCTTTTTCTTTGCCAGCCGCACGCCCAATGCCCAAATGACATTTGACATTGAACTGGCCAAAAAACAGTCCAATGAAAACCCCGTTTATTATGTGCAATATGTGCATGCGCGCATTCATTCTATTTTTTCCGCCGCGGCAGAAAAAGGCTTGGAGCCAGCAGACATTATCACGCCGCTGGCCCCGCAGGAACGCGCGCTGCTTTTAAAACTGGTGTGGTTTAAACCTGTGCTGCAAAACTGTTTGCGCGACATGAGTCCGCACCACTTGACCACCTATCTGACGGAATTGGCAGGATTGTTCCACTCTTTCTATGACACATGCAGAGTGATTGATGAGGGCAATCTGCCGCAAACGCGTTCCCGTTTGTTCATCTGCCAGCGAGTGGCCGAACGCATTAAAAAAGGATTAGAATTTTTAGGTGTGAGCGCACCGGAAAAAATGTAAGCGCTGCTATACCTAAGCTATAAAAAACAAAAAATCTCTTATCCGCCTTACCGCGAAAAGAGATTTTTTGTCTTACAGGGAAACTTGTGGGAGGAGACATGAAAAAAATCATATTTTTATTGCTGTGCCTGTGCCCCCTTGCGGCTCAAGCGCAAAACCGCCAAGCGGCAGACGCCGCATATGAAGCAGGCAATTATGCCCAAGCCCAACAATATTACGAACAAGAGCTTAAAACGGCTAAAGGAGAAAACCTGTATCAAGTCCAGCTGCGTCTAATTGCCAGCCAGTATATGCAAGGCAAATATCAAAACGCAGCAGAAAGCGCCTTCTCCTTTGATTTACCCGACAACTCTATTTGGAAGGCACGTTTTCTGCTGTACCGCATTTACACAGCCCAGCGCGTAAGCGAAATTTATGCTCTCGTTCTCCCCAGTTCCGAAGAAGATGATGCCACTTTCCCCCAGTTAAGCAAAACCCAGTGGAATGAAAAAATTGACCAAAGTTATGAACAGTTGTGGGATTTGCGCACCTCTCTGATTAATGCCCCCATTGAAAAAGAAACATTAATTATAGACCTGCAAGACACCAATCAAAAGGAAATTCCCACTTTATTTGACTTTGTGGTATTACAGTGGAAAAAACGGCTGCTTTCCTCCCCGGTGGCTGTTCCTTTGCGCACCGCTGACGTATTAACAGCAGAATACAAATCCCCCTCTCAAATCAAAAATGACGCACAAAAAGCCGTTTCTCTCTTAGCAGAAGCCGCCGAATTGGGCGGCAAAGGGCGCGCCAACGCCCGCATCATATGGCAGGCTCAGCGCCTGTATTTGCCCTTTGAATATTCGCATTTGTTCAGCTTTGAAAATAAAGAAAAACAAACATTACAGGCGGCCCAGTTGTTGCAGGATTTGGCCGGGTATTCACAGAAAGAAAAAGGATTATTGGCCAAAATCAGCCAAGTATTGCTCTCCTCTCCCGCCCCGTACGGCAAGGCATACGCCGCTTTGCAAGCGGCCTATTTGCTTAATGACATACAAGAATATGCCCAAGCCGCCGCCGTGTGTGATTATGCCGCTCAAATCTCTGGAAGCGATTATTATGGACAAGCCTGCGCCGCTTTTGCACAAGGGATTCGGCAGCCGGCGTTAACTCTCAAACCTTTGGCTTCCAGCCAAAACTTAGAGGAAGGAAAAATCGCTTTTACCGCACGCAACATAGAGCATGTATATACCCGCATTTATTCAGCCAGCGAAGCTGATTTAAGAAGGTGGTATAAAGAAGAACACACGGGCACTATTAATTCGTGGCGTTATTTAATGACTGTGCCGGCGTCTCAAATCCCGCAAATTTTGACGCGCACCCCCGTCGGAGAAGCAGACACTCCCGTCAGCTACGACAAACCCCACGCCTTTACAGAAGCGGACATACAACTGCCCGCTCTGAATAAACGCGGATTTTATGTAGCTCTGTTTTCTCATGATAGCACATTCAATTCCTCTCAAGCGCCCATACAGGCCTTGGTACTCAATAACACGGAGCTGGCTTTGTTTGCTTCGTCAGCCATAGAAGGAAACCCGGCTGATTATCATTCCCGACAAAACAAAACGTTTACCCCCAATGTTTTCCGCATTTATGCGCTGAACTTAAAAACTGGGGAACCTGTACCCGGAGCTGATATTACTTATTATACGGATTGGAAAGGAAATACAGAAAGCGGCCAAACGAATGAGGATGGTTTGCTTACGCTGCAGCGCAAAATACAGACAAACACATCTAAAGACAACAGTTATTTCATCTTGCCAAAAGCGGTAAAAAACGACAGCACGGCATTCATGCCTTCCGCTTTATATTTCAACTATTATGCGGCGGCGCCTTTCTCTCTGTATGCGGAAACCGACCGCGCCATTTACCGCCCCGGACAAAAAGTGCAATTGGCCGTATATGGTTTTGAGAAAACAGGCCAAGGTTTGCAAACAATGGATCAAGGCGCCCGCTTGGCCTTGCTTGTGCGAGACGCCAATTATGACAAAATCTATGAGAATACTCTTACCCTAAACACATATGGTACTGCACAGGATTCTTTTACCCTGCCCGACAGCGGACTGTTGGGATATTATACCGCGGAAATAACATATACATCTGCCGGCAAAAATATCCGGGCTTATGCCAACTTCCGAGTAGATGAATACAAACGGCCGGAATACCAAATCACATTGGCCGACGCCGCCCAACTCCAATATGATAAAGAAACCACCCTTCAAGGCAGCGCCCACTATTATTTTGGCGCTCCATTAGAGAAAGCCTCCGTCAGCTATACTGTACACCGCACCTATTTCCGTCCGCCTTTTTGGTGGTGGCGCACCGGATATTTCCCCGTAGGGAATGAATTTATCACAGAAGGTACAACTACTACGGACAGAGAAGGAAATTTTGAAATTAAATTCACCCCTCTGCCCGGCCAGGATAACGGATTTCCCAGTGTGTTTACCGTACATGCTTCCGTCATGGACTCCTCCGGCCGCGTGATAGAAACCCAACATACATATAAAGCCAGCCGGCATGCCGCTTTCTTCCAAGTGGCTTTCGATAAAGGATTCTATGACGCCCAAACACCCAGTCCACTGGCCCAAGTAAAACTGACCGATGTAAACGGACAAAGCATAAGCGGTAAATTTACGGCTGAAATTTATGAATTGGAAAATATACTGCCCGCATCAAATGACCTCTATGCAGACGAATCTGCCGGAGGCGAAACCAATTTAGATGCGCTCTACTCCCATAATAAAGAGCTGAGGCGTATTTCCAAGCAGTCTTTTTCTCTTAAAAAAGGAGAAGACGCTTCGTTGCGCATAGAAGCTTTGCCGGAAGGAATTTATAAATTAAAACTGCAAGGCAAAAATGCGGATAATGTAGAACTGGTGTTTTTAGTAGCGGAAAAACAGTCTCGATTGCAACTGCCCGCAGTGGCCATCGTACAACAAAACACCTATTACCCGGGCACACAGGCTAAAATACTGTTGGGAGCGCAAGCCTTGACGGGAGCCAAGCGGATAGAAGTATATAATGACGGCAAGTTCTTGGCTATGCGCGAGCTGATTGGCCCCGGAGCCGGCATTTATGCGTTGCCCATTCAAAATGAATGGAGAGGCGGAGTATACCTGCGCTGGTTCGGAGCGGGGGATTACCATTTCTATACCGCCCAAACGTTTATTAATATCCCGTTTGACAACAAAGAAATCTCTTTCAATGCCGCTATCCCCGCGGAAGTTAAACCCGGACAGAAAGTATCTTGGAAATTAACCGCCAAAAAAGCCTCCGGCGCTCCAGTGCAAGGGCAGGCTTCCATACGCATATATGACAAATCATTGGATTATTATGTTTCATCAGAACAGAGCGTACTGTCCTTGAACAGATTGTATCCTTCTCCTGCGTTTGGGGCGGAATTGACCGACAGCGGCTTCTCCGTATTCTCCACCACTCTTTACCAACCGGAAGAAACGGAAGAAGAAGATATCACTCCCCCCGTACTGCCGCAGCTGAATTTACAGCCGCGTTTCTTCTCCTATGCGGCTGCCACCCGCGGAGGAGGAGCCGTCAAAACCATGCCGGCTGCAGCTCCCATGGCAAACAATATGCTGGCAAGAGACGCCGTTATGGCGAAAGAAGAATCCGTCGTAGCTGACGCAGCGTTTGATACTGCTGCGGCAGAAAGCGGCGCTTCCGCCCAAGATGAAGCTCCCCGTACGGACTTCTCGGAAACCGCCTACTTTAATCCTATGCTGCCGCTGCAGGCCGGAGAAGGAACTATTGCTTTCACCATGCCGCAAAGCGTAACATCGTGGAATATTGCCGCATTTGCGTTAACTAAAAATGCCGACTTTGGTTCATATACCGCCCAAACCATTACACGCAAAGAATTAATGGTGCGCCTTGCGCTGCCGCGTTTCTGGCGCGAAGGAGATAAAAGCACATTAGTGGCGCAAGTAACTAACTTGACGGACAAAAAACGTTCCACAGAGGTAACAATAGATGTCTTGCTTAATAATCAAGACGCCGCGGCAAAGCTGGGCATTGAAAAACGCACCCAAAGCGTTTCCGTACCAGCGGGAGGCACTGCCGAAGTGAGCTGGCCGGTTGCTCTGCCGCAGGGAGTAGGAATACTCAACTTAACCGCCACCGTACGCTCCGGCCAAGATATTGACGCAGAAAGCCGTCAAATCCCGTTGCTGCCGGCCCAAGAACGCTTGACCGAAAGCACTACAGTTGCTTTAGAGAGCGGCCGCGAAACGCTGAAACTGGAAAATCTGCTGACGGAAGATAATACGCGGAAGGTATCTTCTGTAACATTACGGGTGGATCCGGGCTTATTGCTCTCTGTGTTTGAAGCAATGCCGCAGCTATTAAAACCGCGCCACAATGATGCGTTAAGCATGGCAGACCGCTATGTGCCGCTGGCAGTGGTAAACGGGTTCTACAAAACCTACCCCATGTTGCAAAACGCTGTAGCGGACTTGCCCAAACGCACCACCCAAAACCCCGTATGGGATAATCAAGACCCCGCCCGGTTAATGTTAGTGGAAGAAACCCCTTGGCTACAGCAGGCTCAAGGCGGAGACCAACGCGAAGCGTTTCTGACGGATTTGTTCAATCCCTCCGCCGTGGCCAAGGCACGCGCCCAAGCAGAAAAAGAATTGGCGAAATATCAAACGGCCTCCGGAGGCTACACTTGGATGCCGGGAGGACAGCCCAGCGAATATATTACGCTGCGTTTGCTGGCGGCATACGCCGAAGCGCTGCGATACGGAGGACAAATCCCCCAACAAGCAGCTCAAAAAGCCTTGGCCTGGCTGGGGCCGCGCATTGAAAAAAATCTGCAGCAGGAGGACCCCTCCGCCGCTGCCGTAGCCCAAGCTTTATATGCGGCTTATGTGTTTACGGCATTCCCGCAACAGTGGCAAGAAATCAAACAGGCCCCCGTACAAAACTGGTTGGATTATGCCAACAGCCATGCCCGTTACATGACGCCGCTGGGCCAAACCTATGCGGCCGCAGCGTATTACCGCTTAGGAAAAGGAACAAAAGCGCAGAATTATTTAGACTTGGTTCTTTCTCAGCTTAAAACGGACCCTGTTACTGGTTCGTATTTCGCCCCAGAAGAACAAAGCTGGCTGTGGTACAACGACACCTTGGCCACCCAAACTGCCGCGCTGCGCGTTTTGCTGGAAATACGCCCCGAATCCGACAAAGCGGAAGGCTTGGTAAAGTGGTTGTTGTTTAACCGCCAAGCCCAAGTGTGGGACAGTTCAGCCGCTACAGCGGAAGCCATCTATGCCTTGCTGGATTATATGAAACGCAACGGATTGTTAGACGATCCGGCAGAATATACGTTAAACTGGGGGGATATGAAAAAAACCTTCCACTTTGAGCCGTTTGACTGGAGCGAGCAGCTGGCCTGGACCCAAGAAGCCGACGACGTATCCCCCCGCTACTATACGGCCACAGTAACAAAACGCGGTGGATTGACCGGCTTTGTAACATTAGATGCGCTCTACACCACCGCCAACGCGAAAAATTCACCGCAAGGGGTATTGAACGTGAAACGCCAATACTTGCTCAAATATACGGAAAACGGAACCGAAAAGGTGCGCCCCCTTCAACCCGGTGAAGCCGTGCCCGTCGGAAGCGAAATAGAAGTGCGTTTGACTATAACGACAGATTCCGCCTTTGACTTTGTGGTGCTCTCCGATCCGAAACCTGCCGGATTTGAAGCCACGGATTTATTGAGTGGTTGGAGCCGCGACGTTTTAAGCGTATATCGCGAAAACAGAGACGCAGCCACCAACTTCTTCTTTGACCGCGTGCCGGCCGGCACTTATACGCTGCGTTACACTCTGCGCCCCACCTTAGGCGGCGATTATCATGCGCTGCCGGCACAAGTGCAGTCCATGTATGCGCCGCAGTTCTCGGCTCATACCGATTCTGCGCGCCTAAACGTATTACCGCAAGAAGATTAAACGGTTCCGTTTATACCAAAACCCCCGGTGCAAACCGGGGGTTTTTAATACCGCAATATAAAAGGCACATAGTCCCTTGGTACTACTAAACAGACAGAAAAATCAGACCAGCAGGCTACTATGCCGCTATACTTCCTTTTACAGAGAAGAAGACAACCCGCCTGCTCCAGCCGGTTCTCCGCTTTCTATTTTCTAGCTCTCAAGATCCCGTTATATGGATTTTTTTCCATTTGCCCAACCAAAAACGCCACAGCATAAATATCGCCGTCAAAGCCGCATAAAACGTTAACCAACTCCATACGGCAAAGACGCTGCCATGCCATCTATAGACAATCAGCCAAGTGCCGGGAATAAGCAAAAACCAAGCACAAAACACCATGATAAACATATAAAACTTAGTATCGCCAGCGCCGCGGATAGCCTCGCCAAAAATCAGATAAGTAGCGTCAAACACAACAAAGAAACTGACCAATTTCATCAGCGGATATGTTTTTTGCGCAATCAGTGCCGCATCGGGAGAAGATGCCGGAATAAACAACCCCACAAAAAAGGGCGCCAAGAAAAAGAAACTTAATCCTACCGTGCCGGCATAAGCATACCCTATTTTGCAAGCGTTTTTCACCACTTGTACGCTCAAATCAGGCCGCTGGAGCCCTTGGTATTTACTGACTAAAATTTGTATTCCTATTCCCAGTCCCAGCAACACCATAAACACAACCGGCTGCATGGACATTACCACGTTGCTGGCCTGCAAGGACAACACATCAATATTACCCACCATAAACGTAAACAAGGTAAAGGACATGATATCCATCAAAAAGCCAAATCCATTTGGCACGCCAAAACGCAGCAACCGGGAAAATACCGGCTTATAAAATCCAGCCAGTTTGGCTACTTTAAAGCGTTTTCGTACGCGGCCGGCAAAGATTAAACCTGCAAATACACACGTCATGGAGGCAGAACCCAGCACCGTAGCCCAAGCCGCCCCCGCAATCCCCATTTCCGGGAAACCCAATTTGCCGAAAATCATCACATAATCCAACAAAATATTCACGGCATTTCCGCACAATGTAACCCACATGGGTATTTTAGTTTGACCTCTGCCGCTGAAAAAACTGGCAAGCGCATTATTAATAATGGGAAACCCGCCGAACAGGTTTAAAATACCAAAATATTTTAGTTCCAGCGGAGTTACTGCCGCAGCATGATCAAAAAGACGGATAATCCAGCCGCCTAGCGGCGTCAATGCAGCCAACAAACAAGACGAAAGCACCGCCAGCAGTATTCCCTGCCATAAAGAAATAGTAACGGAAGCATATTTTTTTTGGGCATAATATTGTGAAATAAATACGCTGGTATAACTGGCCAGCCCCATAAACAACGCCCCAAACGTCACGGCCAACACGCCCGCCGGCACA
Source organism: uncultured Elusimicrobiales bacterium (assembly GCA_944324115.1). GTDB lineage: Bacteria > Elusimicrobiota > Elusimicrobia > Elusimicrobiales > Elusimicrobiaceae > Avelusimicrobium. Next base: position 58,701 of record CALUVB010000001.1, on the reverse strand, counting down.
CAAGCTGCCAATGCGTCATGGCTGTACCAAGCCAAAAACATGCGGTCTACAAATTGCATAATCACTTGGGCCGCCATAGTAACAATCAACGGATATGACAAAAGCCACAATTCCGACAAAGACGCTTGCTGAACTGTCTTCCTTCCCGTCACTTCATTCCCTCCATATATTAAAAACCCGCGCCCTAAAGCGCGGGTCTTGAAAAGTCTAAAAAATAAAAATTTATTTTTTAACGACTTTCACGGCTTTCGGGCCTTTTTCGGATTCTACGATTTCAAATTCCACTTCCTGGCCTTCAGCTAAGGTCTTGAAACCATCGCCCTGGATTTCCTGGTAGTGCACAAAGAGATCTTTAGAACCATCTTCGGGGGTAATGAAACCATAACCTTTTTGGTCGTTAAACCACTTCACTTTTCCGTTTGCCATTTTACTTTTTACTTCCTTATATTAATTATCTCGGATACCTAAACTTAATAGGTATCTATATGTATTATAGCAAAACTTTTTTAAAATCACACATTTTTACACGGACTTTTCTTTTTTATTCAAGCGACACGTCTTTTTGCGCTATAATTTATCTATGCAATTACTAGAAGCCGTACCCAATATTTCCGAAGGAAAAAATCCTGTCCTTTTACAGCAGCTGGCCCGCCTGCTGCGGGCCGCGCGCGGGATATGCTTGTTGGGAATAGACGCCAACCCCTGCGCCAACCGCACTGTATTCACTATAACAGGTACGCCGGCAGAAATGGCACAAGCATTGTTTGACTTCATCGCTTTGTCCTGCCGTTTAATTGACATGCGCAAACAACATGGCGCACACCCCCGGCTAGGCGCTGTAGATGTATGTCCGTTAATTCCGCTTCGAAACATAACCCTTCCGCAAACCGCCGTTTTGGCGCGGCAGTTGGCGGCGCGGGTAGGGAACGAACTACAAGTCCCCGTTTATCTATATGAAGCCGCCGCCAGCGCGCCACAACGGCAAAATTTGGCCTTCATTCGTCGGGGAGAATATGAAAATTTGGCCCAAAAACTGCAGCATCTTCCTCCGGATTTTGGGCCGGCTTCTCTTACTCCGCGCGCGGAGCAAACAGGTGCGTGCATTATTGGGGCACGTGATATATTGATTGCCTTTAATATTAATTTAAACACCCAAGACCCAGCCCCCGCCCAAATAATTGCTTCTAAGATACGTCAAAGCGGCGGCGGAATGCCTGGGGTAAAAGCAATTGGCTGGTATATGTCCAATTTTGCCCGGGCCCAAGTATCTTGCAATATTACCAACTTCCACTCCGCCCCTCTGCACGCGGTTTATGAGTTCTGCCAAAAACAAGCCGCTTCGTTAGGCCTAAAAGCAACCGGCTGCGAGCTGGTCGGTCTGGTACCGCTGCAAGCAATGCTGACCGCCGGAAAATATTACGCTCCGCACGAAACCAACGAAACGCTTTTGGTACAAAGCGCCGTGCGGGGATTGCACTTAGATGAAGTGAAGCCTTTTGTACCTGCAGAGCAAATCTTGGAATGGAAAGCCGGCCTTACCGCATAAACAAGGCATGCAGTTGTAAATATTGCTCCAATGTAATTTCCTGCGCGCGGGCGGTAGGTTTTAGCAAAGCACGGGCAAGAACATCTTCCGTTTTTTTCTTATCAAAGCCGGACAAAATAAGCGAATTATACAGCGTCTTTCTCTTATGAGCAAAAGCCGCCTTGACGAAATGAACAAAATGAGAATATGAAAGCGGAGAAAGCGGATTTTTCTGTTTCTTAAAGGTCAGGACTGCGCTTTCCACTTTGGGAGGAGGATTAAAACACGCCTTTCCTACCCGCAGCAAAAGCTGCGGCCGGGCCCGCAGCTGCGTCAAAATACTTAAAGGGCCATACCCTTCTGCCCCGGCTGAAGCCAAAATGCGCTGGGCTTGTTCCTTTTGAAACATAAACACCGCGCCGGAAAAATAAGGCCACGAAAGCACTTTATCTAAAATAGCCGCTGCGTCAATATACGGCAGATTACTGACAAAAAAAACAGACTCCCGCGGCAAAAGCGCCATATCAAAATCCAAAAAATCAGCCAACAACACGCGCCCCCGCAACGCAGGAAAATGCGCCAGCAAATAGGCTTTCATCTGCGGATCTATTTCCACCGCAGTAAGAGAAAGATTATTTTTTTCTACCAATTTCTGCGTCAACGCCCCCCGCCCGGGACCGATTTCCACTATATTCTGTTCCGACGGTACGGCAGACACTATAGCCTCTATAATACGTTCATTGACTAGAAAATGCTGCCCGTATTTTCTCATTCGTGTTCCAGTACTTTTATATTTCGTTTGGCCGTTTTATTGCCGGGGTCTTTTTCCAAAGCTTGGCGGTAATAGGACAAAGCGCCATCATCATCGTCTGCCATTACGGCGGCTGTTCCCAACCCCAACAACGGCAGCGCATCCGTCAAGTCCGTTTGACGCGCCCGTTGAAAGCTTTGGGCCGCAGCAGCGGCATCACCTGAAAGCAACCCCGCCAATCCTTGGAGCAAAAGATACAAAGAAGTGGGCGTTTGCAACACATGCTCATTTAAGTCCGCCCTAATTTCGTCTACATACCGCACCCAGCTCTTCCCCATGACCCACAAGCCCATGTCATTACCCACAATACGCGGGTCATAAACAGCCTTGGGCGGAGAATTGCGCTGCTGCGTCAGCGCAGACGGAGAAGCATAATCCATAGTGCGTCCCTGCAGCGTCATATTCACATCGTATTTATCAGCCCCCGCATTGACGGCACGCTCCAATTCCGCCACCAGTTCTTCCACTTGCATTTCCCGTTCTGCGGAAGAAGAAGCATTCAACACAAAACTGCGTTTAAAAGACATCGGAGAAACCGCTTGCCCTGCGGCAGATACCGCAGAAGGGGCGCGCAAGGAGGCGTAGGCTTCGGCAAAACGGCTGTCAGAGGCGGCTGCCTCTGACGGCTGCGTAATGGGACTGTAATCTAGGCTTACCTCCACATTTACATCTTTAGTGGAAGGGACTTTGAGCAAATTATCCTTGAATTTTTCTATTTGCTTGCGGAAGCTGTCCCCCCCGCGCCCGCTGGCGCGGTACACGGCGTTTAGGGCCAGTCCGTCGGCCTTGAACTGTACGATAGAAAACGCTTCTTCCAACACGTCGCGCGCTTTGTCTTTCTCCCCCATACGCATTAATAAATAAGCATAACGCAAACGGGCCACATAATCGCCGGGTTTTGTATTAACAGCTTTTTTATAGTATTTTAAAGCTTCTTTATAGGATTCCCGTTTTTCGTATAAAGCCGCCAGCGCCAGCTGGGCGTCTTCATAGCGGTAAAAAAGCTTTAAAGATTTTTTATAAGAGGCTTCCGCTTGTTCATCGCGCCCCATAAAATCATACAACGTACCCAACTGGTAATGATAAAGCGCTTCACGCGGAGCCAATTCCACGGCGCGGCGGTACTCGTCTAACGCTTTATCAAACTTCTTTTGCGCGGCGTAAGTAGAACCCAAATTCATGTGCGTATCCGCCTTGGCAGGGTCCAGCCGGCTGGCTGTTTCAAAATTCTCCTGCGCTTGTGCGATATCCCCCTTCCAGCCCCAAGCAATGCCCAACAGCTGATACCCCATAGCATTCTGCGAATCCAAACGCAAGGCTTCCCGGTACTCACTCATTGCGTCGTCTACTTTTCCGCTCCAGTATAAAGAAGCGCCATATAAAAGATGAGGCAGTGGATCTTGGGCATTTTTGATAATCGCTTTAGCAAAGGAATTAGAAGCGTCTTTGTAACGCGCCATAGACATTTCCCCCATTCCCCGGCGCATATCTGAAACGGATTGTTCCAACATAATCCGATCCCATACCGTTTGGGAATAATCCGTTTTCAGTTCTTCTTTTCCAAACGAAAACGGGAAAAAAGCCCATGCCCCAGCCCCTATGCCCAACACAAAGAGTACAGCTAACGCTATCTTTTTCATATATTTTTATTGTAGCAATTCTTTAAAACCGCCCCAACCGCCAATATCCTTTTCCTGACATACCTTTTATATACAAAAATCCCGCGCCTCAGCAAGACGCGGGAATACAAAGCAAGCGGAGTTTTATCCCCACAAAGCCACTTTGGTGACTTTATCCATGCGGCGCACTTTCGGTTCGCCTACCAGCTCTTGGATATAGGCCTCTCCAATAAATATTTTCGTACCGGGCAGCAAATGGCCGCCGAATACTTGATAGTCTTTATCGGCAAACATCACATGCGCATGTACGCAGGGGCGGTTGTCTTGAATACTGATATTGCCGGAAAGGGAAAGAATTTCCATCGGCTGCGCAATTACTTTCTTGTCATATTTCTTTTTGGCTTGGTCAAAGACGCTGACTGTAGCATTTTCCACCGCACCAATCACATTGACGATGCCGCATTTGACTTGGTTGTCATGGCAAAAATCAGCCAGAGATTCCAGCAAATCTTTGCCTTTGGGTAATCTGAAAATATAGGTTCTTCCGGTTAAGTAAGGTTTTTCTTCTGCCATTTTATTCTCCTTATATCGTTAGCGCCAGGCAGCCTGTTTACGCAGCGCCAGATATTCTCTGACGGCGCGCAATTGGCCCGCAGTGTCCATTGCCGCTTCCTCATATACTTTTTCTGCGCTGCCGCTGCCTAAGTAAAAGCCACCTTTGTGCGGCCAAAGCGCGCAGGTACGGCCTGCATCGCTGTGCAACCAGCAATCCATCGTAGGAAGCGTAAAATCTGTAATCGCGGTGGCTATGGCTTTCCAAGCGCTGGGCACCAACCGCTCTTGTTCCTGCAAAGGAAGCTGTTCAAACAGCTCACGGCTTGTTACATAAATCACCGCCACATTGGTATTTTCTTCTATCAGTTTAGGCAACACGCCTTCTGCAAAAATCCGCCCGGCACCGGCGCCTTGAACAAAAATAACGCCCTCAGGCTGGCCTTGTGGTTTTTTCAAATAATAGACGCCGTTTGCCGCCGCAGAGGCCGGTTCCAAACCCAATGCCGCGCGGTCCAGACATTTGTAGGAAGGCCGCACCACAAACGGGCTTAATACCGCCGGACGCAGCTGCAAGGCCTTCGTCACCAGCGGCCAAATTTCATCAACCTCAAGCGGGGTCAGCGTAATGCTGCTGCCCTTGGGAAAATTGTCCTGCAGCAGCTGCAAGGCTTGCGGATCGGCATGAGTAGGGCCGTCTTCTCCCGTTGGCACACCGGCATGTCCATTAAACAAGACCAAAGTGTTGGGGTGAGCGCCGGCCTCCCGGGCGGCTTGATAGCCGATGGCATGCAAACGGGCCGCCACATGGGCAAAGGCCACAAACGCAGCATAAGACGACCAAACCCCTATGTGCTTGCCAAACGAAGAAATCCCGCTGCAAATCCCGGCCAAGCCGTCTTCACAAATCCCGCCGGCGGAAAGCTCCCGGCTCAACGGATTTGTGACTGCATTATAAAACCCTTTCGGGAAATCTTTGGCTATTTTGCCGGCATTGGTGGAACCATACAAATCAGCAGATCCAGTCAAAATACAACCGCCGCTTTGTTTGTTCAAATAAGCCAACACCTGGGCCAGCACGCCACGCGTAGTATAACTTTCACCGGGAGTAAAAGTAAATTCCGCCGGAACGTTTTCTGGGGGAAAATCCGTATAAATTTTTTGTACATCTCCCAAGCCCGCTCTCTGCTGACGGGCCAAAAAGCGCAAATCCGCTGCCCGTTCACGCACACGCTGCGCGGCAAAAGCGGCCACTTTTTGCTCTTTTTCCAAAGCTTGCCGCACGGTCAACAGCGTACTCCAGTAATTTCTTTCTATATTTTCCGGTGTTTTTTCTCCCTCAAAACGTGGAAATGATACCCCAAATACGCGTTCAAACTCCGCCAACGTGTCATAAAACTCCGCCGAACAGAATTTATGTCCGGCTCCGTGAGAAGTGCGCCCTTCTATTCCATAGCGCCAGCCTTTTACGGTGCGGTACACAATAGCCGTCGGCTGGTGGCCAGGTAAATCCAGGGCCAGTTTTTGAGCGGCGTAAATCTGTTCAAAATGATGGCCTTGCGGCACAAAAATCACATTAAAATCATGAATGCGGAAAAACTCCATAGGAGTCCACTGCGTATAATCGCCGGGATTTTGCCCGTCATTAGTAACACGGTCGCTTTCAATGGAAGCTTCATTCCAATCCACATGGAAAATGACATTTTTCAACTGGGCCGTAGAAGCCGCCGCCAACACTTCGCTGACCCGGCCGGCGCTGAGGCCTCCTTCCCCTTCCAAGATATTCACTATTGGACAATGCTCCCCATATGTGTCCGCCGCCGCCAACGCCAGCCCCACGGCAGAAGCGTCGCCCACTCCGCTGACTCCCGTACTGGTGCGTACAAACGGCACCAGCGGCTCCGGATGACCGCCTAACGCTTTACAATGAAATTGCTTAAAAAGAGGAGTCCCTTGCACTTTATTATGGCGAAATCCCAATAAATCTTCCAATCGCAGCTGGTCTTGTTCTTTAGCCGCCAACAAAGCAGGTTGCGCAATACGCACACACTCATTACGCAACGCCCACAGAGCATACAGCCCCAGCGCCTTATGCCCGGCCGCATAAGAAACAATATCCGCATCTAAACGCTGCGGCGCTGCCAATTCATAAGCCATCATTTTATATAACAAACTTTCTACAATACGACCAGATGATATGCTGCCTCCCGGATGACCCGACGTAGGCACAAAATTATACAAGATAGCCACCAAGGCCCGGTACGCTACATCTACTTTTTCCAGTTGCTCTTTTTCTTCGGCAGACAGGCGGTACTTCTCATGCTGCAGATAATCGGTAATATTTACGTATAAAGAACGTTTGTGGGAAAGCTCAAAAGAGTTCATCATAATCAGTTCAATCCTTTTAATCCTTTTTCTAGAATAGCACACAGCAACTCGACCGTTGCCTGCAAATCTTTCTTATCCACCACTTCCACATTGGAATGGATATTGCGCGTCGGAACAGACAAAGCACAGCAAGCTATCCCCGTGCGTGATCGGTGAATAGCGCCGGCGTCATTCCCTCCGCGCGGCGCAATACGCACTTGAAAACGGATATCTTGCTGCACACACAAAGTCTTCAAGGCGTCAAAAAGCCACGACGGCGTAATAGTAGCCGCATCTATGGCGCTAAGAGCCACCCCGGCACCCAGCCGGGTAATATAATCCTGAGGCCGGCAGAGCGGGATATCCGCCGCCCCGGTAGCATCAATGGCAAAAGCGACATCTGCTTCCAACCCGAAAGCGGCCACTCCCGCCCCACGCAATCCTACTTCTTCTTGAGAAGAAAAAACGACATGTACGCCATACACCGGATTAGATACGCGTTTTAGTGCCTCCAGCAAACAGAAACAGCCGGCTCGGTTATCAAACGCTTTAGAGCAGAACCGGTTCTCCCCCACCGCCGCAAACGAACGTTCCAAGGTAACAAAATCCCCTTCACATACGGCGGCTGCCGCCTGTTCCCCGTTCAGCCCCACATCAATAAATAAATCCGTCAGCGGCACCGCTTTTCCCCGCTCTGCTTCTTGGGTAATATGGGCGGGTTTCGTGCCAATTACTCCCGTCAGCGGACCGGAAGCCGTATGCACCGTCACCCGTTGGGCAAGCAGCGTACGCGGGTCTATCCCCCCCACCGGCACAAAAAACAAAAACCCTTCCGCAGAGATATATTTTACCATCAGCCCCACTTCGTCCATGTGGGCGCACAAAATCACCTGATGGGAGCCGCAACCCGGCTTGTAAGCGATTAAGTTACCCAAAGCATCTGTGCGGGGCGTCAAGCCCAATTCTTCCAGCTGGCGGGAAATCTCCAGACGGACTGCATCTTCACGGCCGGATACGCCGTTTAATTGTGTTAGTTTTTGTAGGTTGGCAAAATCCATGTAACTCCCCGTACACGCGCGTAATGTACATTACATTATACTCACAAAGCTCCCCTTTGGCAAGTACAGGGCGTTTGAGAAACAGCCGGGCAGGTTAAATGAGAAAAAGCGCCATCTTCTTATATTTGCTCACTCCAACCGCCGCAGACAGGGCGCTTGTTTCGCCCCGGCAGAGAGACTGGCGGCAATATGCTTTAGCGGGGGCCTGCATATCCTTTCCACTTTAAATAATGTAAAATATGGGGGACAGAAATATTTTTTCAGGAGGCAGTTCAAATGACCGTGTCTTATAAAGAGTTGGGTCTGGTTAACACCAGAGAAATGTTTAAAGAAGCCATGGCTGGCGGTTATGCCATTCCGGCTTATAACTTTAATAACATGGAACAATTGCAGGCCATTGTGACCGCTTGTGTGCAGACCGGTTCCCCGGTAATCTTGCAGGTTTCCAGCGGTGCCCGCAAATATGCCAATGCCACGCTTTTGCGCTGGATGGCCCGCGGTGCGGTAGAAATGATGAAAGAAATCGGTAAACCGGTTCCTCTCTGCTTACATTTGGACCACGGGGATACGTTTGAACTGTGCAAAGACTGCATTGACAACGGTTTCTCCTCTGTAATGATTGACGGCTCCCATCTCCCGTACGAAGAAAACGTAGCGTTGACCAAAAAAGTAGTAGACTATGCCCACCAGCACGATGTGACGGTGGAAGGTGAATTGGGCGTTTTGGCCGGTATTGAAGATGAAGTATCCGCCGAACACCATACCTATACCGACCCGGCCCAAGTGGAAGATTTCGTAAAACGCACCGGTGTAGATTCGTTGGCCATTTCCATTGGCACCAGCCACGGCGCTTATAAATTTAAAGTCAAACCCGGCGAAAAATTGCCCGAATTGCGCTTTGATATTTTGGAAGAAGTTTCCAAACGCTTGCCCGGTTTCCCCATCGTATTGCATGGTTCTTCCAGCGTACCGCAGTGGGCTGTGAAACAAATCAACGAATACGGCGGCAAAATTGAAGACGCCGCAGGCGTGCCCGAAGAACAACTGCGCAAAGCCGCCAAAATGGCCGTGTGCAAAATCAATGTGGACAGCGACGGCCGCTTAGTCATGACCGCCACTATCCGCAAAATCTTTGCCACCAAGCCCAGCGAATTTGACCCGCGCAAATACTTGGGCCCGGCACGCGAAGAATTAATTAAAATGTACGCCGAAAAGAACCAAAATGTATTTGGCTCTGCCGGCCGCGTAAAATAAGTTTTACGAAACAAACCCCCGCTTAAAAGCGGGGGTTTTTATTGGCAAACCGAATTATTTTATCCATCTGAAAACGGAAAGGGTCATTTGAACGCTTTTTAAAATTAATTTCCCACAAATCTCTTCGGCAACAAACGCTTTTCTGGTTGTTCTGTCATAAAGCGCATTCTCCGATAAGCCCTTGTTTTCTTCACTTTCCATATACTTCTTCCTAAGAGCGGCCTTTATTCCCCAAACTCTATTAGCGACATATTCCACTTCTTCTGCTAAGGCTTGGGCTTAGACTAGGAAGTGAAACAGCCAGGCGGTCACCATATTAAAAAGATTTCTGTGTTTTAAAAGTAAAGCAGTGGCCCAGCTACAACCAAAAAGCACAATCCCCCTTTTGCAAGAGGGATTGTATCTAGAAAATGTCCGGCCTGCGATAAAGCCGGGGTGATTTTAGCGCTATTTCTTTTCTTTGCTTTGTCCTTGTTCTTGGGCTTTCTTCAATCCTTGAGCCAAGGAAGCAGTCCGCTGGGCTTCTTGCGCTTGGGCATTAGCTTGGGCGTCTGCTTTTACTTTATCTATATCTGCCACAAAAGAGCTGCCTTCTGCAGTCCTAGAAGTTGCATCTGCCCCCATTCCCAAGGAAGATTGCGCCGCACCAGTCGCAAAATCTTTAGCCTGCTTATAAGAAGGCGTATAGCTGCCGGAACCGGAAGACGAGGAACTTGTCTGGCGGGCAGAAGATGCGGCCGGGGCGGATTGGCCGGAAGAAACAGCCGTTCCTTTTGTGCCACCGGCTGAAGGAACATAAGAGAGCCCCCTCTCCCCGGGACGCGACACTTCGGTCTGGGTGGTAGGGCGCTGCACCTCTGCGGCGGTAGTGGGGCGGCTGACAGGCACAAATGTAGTCGGACGGGAAACCGCTGACGCCGTAGTCGGGCGCGACACCGCACCCGCTGTTGTCGGCCTATTGACAGACGCCGATGTGGTTGGCCGGTTAACTTCTATATTCGTTACCGGAGCCGCACCGGCAGCTAAGGCCGTAGTAAGTATAAACAACGATACCCATAAATAGTTCATATCTGCTCCTACATCTATAGTATATGACGCTAAGCCAGAATGTCAATCTTCTCCGTTTACCGACCGGCGGAAGATTTCCGTTACGCGTTCAAAAATTCCCGTACACCACGCAATCGTCATACCATAATTGCTTACAGGCACGAGCGCCTCCTGCAAACGACGCAAGCGGGCCAAAATTTGGGCGCGGGTTACCATACAGCCTCCGCATTGTACCGCCAGTTTATAGCTATCCAATGCGCAAGGAAGCGGATCTAAGTTAGATAATACATCAAATTGCAGGGAAACCCCAGTTTTTTTCTGCAGCCAAGCTGGAATTTTTACCCGGCCGATATCATCACATTTATTGACGCTGTGGGAACAAGATTCCAAGATCAATACTTTATCCCCTTCCTGCAAGCGGTCAATGGCGGGAGTGCTTTTTAAAAACAAATCAAAATCGCCTTTTACCCGAGAAAATAAAATGCTGAAACTGGTCAGCGGCACAGAGGCCGGCACCACTGAGCTGACGTATTGGAATGCCTGTGAATCGGTTACCACCAAGCGGGGTGTATGTTTCGCCAGCCAGCCGCCCAGTTCTGCAGGTTGCAGACAAATTCCGCGTGCATGTATATCCAATAAGCCACGCAACGTTTGCACCTGGGGCAAAATCAACCGCCCCTGTGGAGCGGAAGCGTCTATCGGGATAACCAGCACCACCTCATCGCCCGCTTTCACAAAACCGCCAAAAATATCATCTGCACTATAGGCATTATGAGGCAAATGGCGGATAATAGCCTCAACCAAAGGGGCATTTTCTTTCTCTAAACAGGAAAACTCCACCACTTCCGCCCCATTCCAAACAGGCTGAACTGCCGGATATAAATCCCGTTTATTATGCACCAAGAAAAAGGGCAGCGCACGCTGCTTGCATAAAGCAGCCAACTCCTGTTCATAAACTCCCGGTTCCTGCGCAAATACTATAACAGCAAGATTAACCTGGTCTAGAATTTGCCTAGTTTTTGCTGTCCGCTGCGGCCCCAACTCAGAGGTATCGTCTAATCCGGCGGTATCAATCAACGTAACCGGGCCGACACCCAAAATTTCCATGATTTTTTTAACAGGGTCCGTCGTCGTACCGGGTACAGCCGACACCACGGCCGTATCCTGCCCGCTTAATACATTAATCAGTGAGCTTTTGCCCGCATTCATTCGCCCGAAAATGCCGATGTGAGGTCTGTTGAGTTTTACCATGTACAAATTATATAAAAATGTACAGGCGGAGGCGATTTATTAAGACGACAATCGTGAAAATCATAAGCCGCGCCGGCGCCCAAACTGCGCCAAAGCTGCCGCCGCCAATATGCCGATAAAGCAACACGCACGACAGCCCCCGCGACACATCCTTTTCCAACTGGCCTCAAAGAAGTTTAAAAAGAGAAATGTTTCTGATATTTTCTGTTTCTGCCCGAAACTGTTTCTAACTCCCAGGCAAGCGTCTGTTTTCTCACTAAGCATTAATGTATAATAAGGTAAATGCCCTTTTAGAGGTGGTTATGACAAAAGCTGCTCGTACTGTATCTAACAAAACAACCCTGGATTTTAATGCATACTTAAAACAGCGTGCCCACTTGGTGGAAAAGAATCTGTCTAAATTTACCGCCAAGATTCCCAATTCTCCCAAAATTTTAACAGACTCTATGGAGTATTCCCTGCAAGCGGGCGGCAAGCGGGTACGCCCTATTTTAGCCATGGCTACGGCGGAAGCTTTCGGCAAAAAAGCCGCCGACGTTATGCCCGCCGCCTGCGCGTTGGAAATGCTGCATACCTATTCTTTAATCCATGATGATTTGCCCTGCATGGACAATGATGATCTGCGCCGAGGAAAACCCACCAATCATAAGGTATTTGGCGAAGATTTGGCTCTTTTGGCCGGTGATGCGCTGCTGACCTATGTATTTGAAGTATTTGCCCAGAACGGGAAAATCAAAACCATCGGAGCGGAAAACACGTTGAACGCTTTGCAAAATTTTGCCCACCGGGCAGGAGCTTCCGGCATGGTGGGCGGCCAAACCGCCGACGTCTATGCCGAAGGTATGGGCACTCACGAGGCAGCCAGCGTGCGCGCGGAAAAATTGAAAAAGACCTCAAAAAAACTCTCTGACAAAAGCCTGCACTATTTCTTACTTCCTTCTTCTGTCAAAGAAACGACGCCGGAAAACGTGCTTCGCTATATTCATGCCAACAAAACCGGCGCTTTGATTTGCGCCAGCGTAGAAACCGGCGCCCTGCTGGCCGGAGCTAAAGGGGCGGATTTAAAACATATTCAGCAATATGCCCAATGCATTGGGTTGGTATTTCAGATTGTAGACGACATTTTAGATGTTACCGCGTCAGCCGAACAGTTGGGAAAATCCAACAGTGATGCCCAAAACGGCAAATTGACTTTCGTCAGTTTATTTGGGCTGGAAGGAAGCCGCAAACATGCCCAGCTGTTAATTGCCAAGGCACAAAAAGCATTGGACTGTCTAAAAAACGTCAAACGCAAAAATTTGACGCCGCTTTATGCCATGGCAGAGTTTTTTAAAACCCGCACCTATTAAGGAGTTCACATGAAAGTATTGCCCACCGTCAAGACCCCCGCTGATTTGCGTAATATTAAACGCGAATTGCTTCCCCAATTATGCCAGGAAATCCGTGAAGAAATTATAAAAACCACCAGCAAAAACGGCGGACACTTGGGCTCCAGTTTAGGCGCGGTAGAAATCATTACAGCGCTGCATTATGTATTTAATACCCCGAAAGACAAACTGGTCTTTGATACCGGCCACCAAGCATACGCCCATAAACTGCTGACCGGGCGCCAAGGTAAATTTCACACCATACGCACCAAGGGAGGGTTAAGCGGATTTCCCAAACGCAGCGAAAGCAAATATGATGAATTCGGCGTCGGGCATGCCAGTACCGCTTTATCGGCAGCGTTGGGCATGGCTATTGCGCGGGATCAAAAAAATTCAGACGCCAAGGTAATCGCCTTAGTGGCAGACGGCGCGCTGACGGGCGGTATGGCCTATGAAGCCATGCAGAATGCGGGCCTGTTGGCTACGGACATGTTAGTGATTTTAAACGACAACCAAATGTTTATTTCTAAACGCGTCGGCGCATTGGGCCAGTTTTTAACCAAGCTATTGACTAAAAAATATGTCCAGCTGGCAGAAGAAAAAGCAACCAATTTTTTAAAGCGTTTTGATGAAGTGGGCAACAACGCCGCCAAACTGGCCAAGCGGGCGCGCTCTATTTTATTTCCCGGCACTATTTTTGAAGAAATGGGGTTCCGCTACTTCGGGCCGGTAAACGGAAATGATATAAACGCCATGGTAGATGTATTGGAAAACGTGAAAGAAGTCAAAGGGCCGGTCTTATTGCATGTAGTCACCAAAAAAGGAAAGGGATATACGCCGGCGGAAGAAAAACCGACCCAATTTCATGGTGTAGGCATGTTTGACGCCGACACAGGAGACCTAATTGGTAAAAGCGACCGAATTACATTTACCAAAGCCTTCTCAGACGCCATTTTAAAATTAGCAAAAACAGACAAAAAGATTAATACTATTACCGCCGCCATGCCGGAAGGAACCGGCCTAGATGAGTTCCGCCACACTTACCCCCAACGTTTCTTTGACGTGGGTATTGCCGAAGAACATGCAGCCACTTTCGCCGCTGGGCTGGCGGCTGAAGGGCTTAAGCCCGTGGTAGCGGTTTATTCTTCTTTTGCCCAGCGTTGCTATGACCAAATCGTGCATGATATTGCCCTGCAAAATCTGCCCGTCGTTTTTGTTTTGGACCGGGCCGGATTGGTAGGGGAAGACGGCCCCACCCATCATGGCGCTTATGACTTGAGCTTTTTGCGCAGCACGCCCAATCTAATTATCGCCGCACCGGCAGATGAAAACGAACTGGGGCACCTGCTTAAAACCGGTTTAGACAGCGACAAACCCTTTGTGCTGCGCTATCCGCGCGGGGCCGGATTTAATGTGCCCATAGAAGAAGAATTAAAAGATTTGCCCATAGGCAAAGGCGTTTGGCTTCGTAAAGGAAAAGACGTGACCATCATTGCCATAGGCAACCGCGTACACCCGGCATTGGAAGCGGCGGAGATATTAAAAGAAAAAGCAATCCATGCAGGCGTCATCAATGCCCGTTTTGTAAAACCGCTGGATACGGAAATAATAGACCAAGCCTTACACGTTTCTCCCGCACTCGTAACCGTGGAAGACAATGCTTTGTGCGGCGGCTTTGGCTCCGCCGTGGCGGAATATGTAACCGGACAGGACAAGCCTTTCCGCCTGCTGCGTTTAGGGTTGCCTGATGAATTTATAGAACACGGGAAAGCGGCCCAGCTTTATGAACAGGTAGGGCTGACTGCTTCTCAAATAGCAGCTCAGATCCTGGAATGGAGCAAATAACCCATGAAAAAAAATATCAAGAAAAACAGAATAGCCAGTATTGAGCATGAAAGCTCTTATATCCGGGCGTACGAAGATATTGAATTGTTAAATAAACCAGCCATGCGCCCGGTGCGTATTGAACTGGAAGTAATGAAACCGGAGCTGTATTTGCAAGCTTTGAACATTACCCAAAGCATCGTCTGCTTTGGCAGTGCGCGGGTACGTCCGGAAAAAGAGGCCAAAGCCGCCGTACAAGCGGCGCAAAAAGCCTTGGCCCGCAACCCTAAAAGCAAAGCGTTGCAGGAAAAACTAAGCGAAGCCAAAGGATTGCTCAGTTTATCCAAATACTATGAAGTAGGACGCGAATTTGCCAAACTGGTAGTGAAAAAAGGCAAAAACCGTTTCGCGGTAGTTACCGGCGGCGGTCCGGGCTTAATGGAAGCGGCCAACCGCGGCGCTTTTGAGAACGGAGGCCGCAGCGTAGGCTTTAATATCACACTTCCGCATGAACAGCACCCCAACGCCTACATTACCAAAGATTTAGCCTTCTTATTTCATTATTTTGCTATCCGCAAACTGCATTTGGTCATGCGTTCGCGCGCTTTTGTGGTGTTCCCGGGCGGATATGGGACATTTGATGAACTGTTTGAAATTTTAACCCTGGTCAAAACGGGGAAAAAAGAGGATATTCCCATTATCTTAGTGGGGCGGGAATTTTGGAATTCCGTCGTCAGTTTCAAGGCGCTGGCTTCATATGGCGTCATTGATAACGAGGAAGCCCGCACCTGCCATATTGTAGATACGGCGCAAGAAGCTTGGGATATCATCGCCAAATTCTACAAGATTAAATAAAGCTTCTTTTTTAAGACCCCGGGGTTTCCCGGGGTTTTTTATTGGATGTTTCCACTAAATACATCTATGTGTTATCGTACATCTTTATGCGGCAGAAAGTGTTTTCTTCGGAAAGTTTATGCCTCAGGCAACAGAATTTCCAAACTCCAACTTCCATCACAACAAAGGCAAACCACCCCAAATCTCCCTTCTTGTGGTGCAGCGAAGAAATAATTACGGCAGCACGTAATGAATCAGTCCTTTACTATTATCATAGGGATTCGTTCCCCCCAAAGACTTGCACAAGGCCTGAGCCCTACTGGAGGAACTGCCGGCTATACAATATTTTGGCTTCGCACGCTGGTCTAAGAAATAGCGAATTCCCACCACCTCAGGCTGGCTAAGCTGGCATAAAATAGAGTCACTCGCACCATCTTGTTGAAGATAATACTGACAACTATAATGGTTAAAACGGACTTCTTTATTGGTAGAAGTATAAGTACCCGGTATCTGAATATCCAGCTCCGTCAAGTCGGCCGGGTAAGTGCCGTTTGCCATATGATACCGATCCAATGCATCATATATGTTTCGGCTCATAATTTGTGTCTGTACGAAACGGCTTTTTAACACCGCTTTTTCATATTGGGGCAAGGCAATCGCTGCCAAGATACCTATTATCAGCACCACCACCAACAGTTCTATCAGCGTAAAGCCGCCCATTTTACCCGCAGAATGATTTTCTTTAGAAAGCATAGCTTTTTGATAAATTTTTCTCATAAGCAAAATTTATCAAAAAAAAAAAACAATGCAAGACGTTTATAAAAAAACAGCCATACAGGCTGTTTTTTACATTCAAATAGGAAAAAATGCAGTTTGAAAAATGCCAATTTTGTGCTGTTTTGATATTCTAACAAAAAGCAACCTCCTCTTTTGGTCACACCGAACAACACAGTTGCCCATCTCCAAAGAATTTTTCTGTTTAAGGCAACTCATAATGCCAAAGGCCGGCTCCAGAGTCAAAAGGATTTTTTCCCCCCATAGAAGTGCATAATTCTTTTCCCTGCTTATTATCCGTCGTAATACAATATTTTTTCTTTTGCAAAAAAGCATATCGCATACCGATTTCTTCAGGCCTCAACATTTCGCAAAAAATGGAGTCCATAAGCCCCGTTCTATAATAATATATACAACGATAATCATCAAAAAATACAGCTGTCTTATCTTCATTATAAGTACCCGGTATCTGAATATCCAGCTCCGTCAAGTCGGCCGGGTAAGTGCCGTTTGCCATATGATACCGCTCCAATGCATCATATATGTTTCGGCTCATAATTTGTGTCTGTACGAAACGGCTTTTTAACACCGCTTTTTCATATTGGGGCAAGGCAATCGCCGCCAAGATGCCGATAATCAGCACCACCACCAACAGTTCTATCAACGTAAAGCCGTTTATTTTACCTGCAAAATGATTTTTTTTAGAAAATATATTTCTTTGATAAATTTTTCTCATAAGCAAAATTTATCAAAAAAAAAAAACAATGCAAGGCGTTTATAAAAACTTGCTCTATGCCAAATTCATCTTCCAAACCGGCCTCCGCGCGGGCAAGCATTTGGAACTAACCGAATTTTTCCTCAGCGACTATCCTCTTCCCAACGGCAAGTTTTCCTCACGCACCCTATCTTCTTACAGTTATGGATTGTATATACAAAAAAACCCCGCCATAAAAGCGGAGCTTTTTCTAAAACAATGTTATATTACAAAGCGACTTGTTTCACTGCATTCAGCAAATCATCTGTATCAAAAGGCTTGTATAAAATACCGTCAGCGCCCAGCCGCTTGGCTTCTTCGGCAATAGTCTCTTGCTTCAAGCCGGTTACCATCAGTATTTTAATCAGAGGATATTGTTTTTTAAGGCGGGCCAACATATCCAGTCCATTTTCTGTCGGAAAAAACACGTCTAACAAGACCAAAGAAGGCGTCGTGCTTTCCAATTTTTCAAAAAGTTCCTTAGATCCGCCCGCTTCTAACACTACTTCAAACCCAGACGACTCCAATACATTTTTAATGGCAGAACGCAAAATCACAGAGTCGTCTACCAATGCAATTTTTAACATAGTCTCCCCTACTTAATATATTGTGCGACCAACTTCTCGCCAAAATCCAATAACAATTGGGTGTCTTTTTTCGTAGCGGTCTCCGCATATACCCGCACTAACGGCTCTGTACCGGAAGGACGCACCAACAGCCATTCATCTTGCTCAAAATAAATTTTCAAACCGTCGGTAGTAGCCACTTCCGCCACTTTAAAGTTCCCTATTTTTTTAGGAAGCTTCTTGCGCAATTTTTCCACAAAAGCGCCTTTTTCTATCGGCTTGGCGGCCGGCAAATCCCGGCGTTGATAGACAGAAGCGCCATACTGTTTGCTTACCTCATCGCATAATTCGGAAATCTTTTTCTTGGTACAAGCCATAATCTCCAGACACGCCAAAGCCACCGCCAACCCGTCTCTGTCCGAAGATCCACCCTTCCACGCATACCCCCCTGCTTCCTCTACGCCAAAGGCCACTTCCTCCAGCGCCATTCGTTCTGCCACATTTTTAAATCCGACAGGTACTTCTTCATAGGTCAAACCGTGTTCCCGGGCAATCCGTTTAGGCAAATACCCCATTGAAAGCGTTTGCACCACTTTCCCTTTCAGTTTTTTAGCTTTTACCAGATAATTCAGCAACACCCCTGCCAACAAACAAGGAGTCACATAATTTCCTTTTTCGTCTATCAATCCAAAACGGTCTCCGTCTCCGTCAAAAGCAAAGCCGGCTATTGCTTTTTTCTCCAACACAGTCTTTTTAAGCTCCGCCAAATTCTTCAACGAAGGATCCGGCTGCAAGCCACGGAAAGTGGGATCATGCTCCGCATGCAGTGCGATAATTTTTTGAGACGGAAGCAATTTTTCCAGCCACCCGGCTGTTACCCCATACATATAATCCACCGCCACAGTACCCTTAAGCGCGGCAATTTTTTTAAGATTGGCCGTTCCCATAAGGTATTTCTGATATAAATCCGTCAAATTTTTCTGTTCCGCTTTTTGTCCATATAAAAATAACACGGGATTGGCGTCTATCAGCTGCTCAATTTCTCTTGTTTCGCGGGAAGGGGCCGAACAACCGGCCCATTTCACTTTAACGCCGTTGTATTGGGCCGGATTATGGCTGGCGGTTACTGTAATCCCCAACCAAAATTTCCGCAGCGTAAGCGCACTGACCATAGGCGTCGGCACAGGCCGATCCGACAGAGTAACATCTATCTTATTGGAACGCAGAATGCTGGCAATATCCGCCGCAAACAAATCTGACATAAAGCGGCGGTCATAACCGACAAATACTTTGGCCATTTTCCCTTCTTCGTCAGAAGGGGCGTTTTCATTAATATAATCCGCCAGCGCCTGCGCAATACGGCGTACATTATTATAGGTAAAGTCCCATGCGATAACGCCTCTCCAACCGTCTGTGCCAAATTGAATATCTGCGGCCATAAATCCTCCGTAAAATTAAAATCTGTATTATTCCCGTATATTTTGTCCGAAAACCGCCGGCTTGTCTGCGCCGTTTGCCCTAAAGCCCACGCAAACGTATGCCAATTGCCAAGACGGCCGGCCCTGCAAAGCTGCACGCTTTGCTGTAAAAAAGTGGAGGTGGGGGGATTCGCACCCCCGTCCGAACATCTTAACCGCTTAGGCCCTACAGGTTTAGCCGCGCTTGGTAATCATGCAGTAAGCGCACGGCAGCACCCGCATGATTTGTTTCGTGGGTCTTAAGCATAACAAGACGAAACGCGCCCGCTATGCCGCATTTCACATAATGACTGCCTTGTCCCCGCGTGTGAAAAGCACAGAGACGGCAGTGGACTAAGCGTTAGCCCAAGCGACTTGATTGTCGTTAGTTATTTTGTTAGCCCTATTTTAATTGGCCTGGCCAACCAATACCTGCTCCCGAGCAGTAACAGATACCCGTCGAATCTATTACACCCCCGTAAATACGGAAATTGTCAAAGAACCTCCCGGCCCTGCCGGAAAAGGGTATTATATTGTATCATTTTCTTATAGCAATTTTACGTTCGCGGCACAATAGCCGCTCTAACAGCATATGTATACAACCACCAAACCAACCGTTTATCTTATTGATGGGTTAAACCTGGTACGCAGCTTCTTGTGGCAGTTTTCCCGCACGGAAGAAGACGTAACGGCTGAATTTTTAGATTTTTTGGAACAAGTTTCCCAAGATGAAAACTATGCAATGCACGAATACCGCGTAGTCTTTGATGGGAGTTACCGCCCCGTAGGCCCCCTTTACCGGGCGGGCGTACATATTATCTTTTCAGAAGAAACCACCGCCGACGATTATATTTTTCAAGAAGCGGATTTCTTGGCCCAGAACGGCACCCGCGTCATGGCAGTTACTTCGGACCGGGATTTGCAAAGCCGCCTAAAAGCCATTGGAGTCAAAGCCTTATTCTGCCAAAAATTTTACCGCAGTTTAAAGCTTGCCGAAAGTGAAAAATAACATTGCGCCTTTTGCAGCAAAGGCGCATTTGCCTCAATAAAAAATTTTTTACCGGCCGCTTTTAGATATTAAAACACAGTAAATCGTGCGAGAAGTTTCTTTTTTTGTTAAAATAAATACAGAGGGCTGGTGGCGGAATGGTAGACGCGACAGACTTAAAATCTGTTGGTCGCAAGACCGTGGGGGTTCGAGTCCCCCCCTGCCCACTTCATAAATCCGGCTGTGAAGCAACCGGTATAAAAGGGGTATTATGTTAGAAGACTTTCAGCGGACTCTGACCAAATGCTTTGGTTGGATATTTACCGTACTCCCCATAGGGTTACGTTTCTTCTCCATCGCGTTATTGATTGCGGTGTTTTTCTTACTTTTTGGATTTCGTATATTAGGCGCTCTGTTTTTGGTGGTGGCTTGCTTTTGTGCTTTCTTTTTCCGCAATCCAAGAAGAGAAGTGGCCTTTGCCGAAGATGAAATCGCCTGCCCGGCTGACGGCACGGTACTAAGCATTAAGACAGAAGACGACCCGAACTCCGTTGTAGTGCGTATCTTTTTGTCCATATTTGACGTACATGTGCAGCGCTCTACGGTAAACGGCGTAGTGGGTGAAATTTTTTACCACAAAGGAGAATTCCTTTTTGCCAACAACCCCGATGCCGCCTCTAAGAATGAACGCAATTTGATCCAAATTTACCGCCCGAATAGCGACCGCTTTGCCCATGTGGAACAAATCACCGGTGCTATCGCGCGGCGCATTGAATGCTGGGTAAAACCCGGCCAAGAACTGAAAGCCGGCCAATTAATCGGATTGGTGCGTTTCGGCAGCCAAGTGGCGGTTTATCTGCCTAAGAATGCCGTGCGCGTCATGGTTAAAGAAGGCCAAAAAGTACAAGGCGGAAATACCGTATTGGCTTTGTGGAAATAGGCACTTTCAAAACGGCGCATTAGCGCCGTTTTTTTATTTTAAGGAACTATATGAACGAAGAAAACAATCATTCCACCGGCGTGGAAAAACTTAAAAAAACAAGTGCGGCGGCCGCTCCTTCCCTTTTTACGTTGGGGAATTTGGCCTGTGGTTTTTTCTCTATATTAGCCGCCAGCCACGGCAATTTCAGCAAAGCGGGCTGGCTGATTTTAATTGCGGCCCTGTTTGATTTGTTTGACGGCCGCGTGGCCCGTCTGCTGGGTACGGAGAGCAATTTTGGTATAGAAATGGATTCATTGGCAGATGCCATTTCTTTCTGCACGGCGCCGGCCTTGCTTATGTATTTTATGGTATTGCAGCGCTATCCATTCTGGGGAGCGCCCATTGCCTGCGTATATGCTTGTTTTGGCGTATTGCGCTTAGCCAAATTTAATTCAATGGCTTACGCGGGAGAAGGATCTAAAAAATATTTCTCCGGCTTGCCCGTACCGGCTCCGGCGGCTATTTTAGCCTCCTTTGCCATTTCTTACACTATTATGAAAAGCAATATGGGCGGGCATAATTTACGCATCATGGAACTGTTTATTTTGCCCCATTTATATAATTTGGTGGCAATTGCCATGATTGGTTTAGCCATATTAATGGTATCTACCGTTCCCTACGCCGCTTTTAAATCCAAACGGGAAAGAAAAATAAGCGTTTGGCTTATGTTGTTAATAGTAGTATTAGTCGTACTTTTGGTACGTTACCCGCAAGATGTTATCTTTATTGTAATGTCTGCTTATGTACTCTTTGGCCTGCTGGCGGTATTATACCGCGCCTTTAAAGGCATAAAAGTAGAAAAATAGCGCTATTTGCTCCAAAGCCCCGCCGATAAAGCGGGGCTTTTTTATCATATTAAAATCACTGCCCCCGCGCTTCCGTTTCCAAGCAGTTAAGATACGGGCCTAAGAACATATCAAAATTTATCTTCTTTTTATGTGTTTTTCAGTCGGGTAAATGCTACAATAACAAAAAGGAACCTTCTATGAAAACACCGCTTCAGGATTTTGACAAACAAAAGGCGCTGCAATTAGAAACCGCCACACTCTTTGGCATAGATGAAGCCGGACGCGGGCCGCTGGCGGGGCCGGTGGTGGCTTGTGCGTGTTTTATCGGGTCCAATTTATACGCTTATTTTGAAGATGTAAACGACAGCAAAAAGCTGACTGCAAAAAAACGGGAAGAGATTCTTCAGCGGGTCCAGCAACTTGGCGTATTGTATGGGGTAGGCTTTGCCTCTGCGCAAGAAATTGACCGCTATAATATCCTGCAGGCCACTTTTTTAGCCATGCGCCGGGCAGCCCAAAAATTTTATTCTATCCCCGGAGCGGTTGCTTTGATAGACGGGCCGCATTGTATACGGGATTTCCCGCTGCCCCAAGAGCCCGTAATAGACGGAGACGCCAAATCATTAAACATCGCCGCCGCCAGTATTATTGCCAAAGTATTCCGGGACCGATATATGAATGTCTTGGACCGCTTATATCCCGGTTATGGTTTTGCCGGACATAAAGGATACGGCACCCCAAAACACCTCGCCGCTTTAGAAAAATTGGGTCCCTGTCCGCAGCACCGCAAAACCTTTGGCCCCGTGCGCCATTTTTTTAAACCGACCCTTTTTCCATGAACACTTCTCAAAGCGGCGCACAAGGCGAGGAAGCCGCCTGCAACTATCTGGTGGGAAAAGGATTGCGCATTTTAGCGCGCAATTATCGGAGACCTTACGGAGAGATAGACATTATTGCCCAAGACGGCAAAACGCTGGTATTTGCCGAAGTCAAAAAACGCACCAGCGGGGCTTTTGGCGGGCCGGTGGCGGCAGTTACAGCCGCCAAACAACGCAAAATAGTATTAACCGCCCAATGTTATATACAGGAAAACACGCCCAAATTTGATAGTATAAGATTTGATGTAATATGTCTGCTGGCAGGGAAAATAACGCATATACAAAATGCCTTTTCCCCCCAGCGGGGTATTTTATGATTACGGAGGCCGTATGACCCAACTACAGCAAGTCAAAAAAGCCGTCGCTTTCATCAACAAAAAAACAAAAAACTTTAAGCCGGAAATTGCCTTAATTACCGGTTCAGGTCTGGCAGGTTCTATTCCGCCGTTGGAGAAAAAAATCGTTCTCTCTTATGCCGACATTCCCGGCTTTCTGCGCAGCACCGTGCCGGGGCACAGCGGCAACTTGATTTTTGGCGTTTACAAAGGCAAAAAACTGATGATCATGCAAGGGCGTTTCCATTATTATGAAGGACACCCGATGAAGGATTTGGCAGTATCTGTACGCACCATGTTTATGTTGGGCGTGCAAAAACTGATTGTCTCGGCTGCTGTGGGCTCCTTGGACATGAAACTTAAACCAGGCGCATTATGCGTATTGAACGACCATATCAATTTTATGTGCAATAATCCGCTGATTGGCAATCATGACCCGGCATTTGGCCCGATGTTCTTTGACCTGTCGGAAGCATATGACAAAAAAATGCGCAAAACCGCTATAGACGCCTGCAAAAAATTAAAAATCAGCGCCAAAGAAGGCGCCTACTTGGCCACAACGGGGCCGAACTTTGAAACACCCGCCGAAATACGCGCATTTAAAACGTTAGGAGCCGCCGTTGTGGGTATGAGCGTGGTGCCGGAAGTGCTGGTGGCGCGCCAATGCGGTATTGCAGTGCTGGGACTGGCGTGGGTAAGCAATATGGCCTGCGGCATTTCTAAAATTCCGCTTTCGCATGCACAAACAATCAGCGAGACGAAAAAAATTGAAGGGAAATTTAAAGATTTGCTGGAAGCCATCTTACCCAAACTTTAATATCCGTGCCCCGCAGGCCGGGCCTGCGGGGCTTTTTTAAACAATGACCAAAGACATTATCCGCCTAGGTAAAGAAACGTTAGTATATGGCACGTCTACTGTCGTGGCGCGCCTGCTTAATTTTTGTCTGGTGCCGTTTTACACCTACTATTTAGCCACGGCCGACTATGGTATCGTGGCGTCGGTATTTGCGCTGGTGGCACTGCTTAATGTAGTGTTTTTGTTTGGTATGGACCAAAGCTACCTACGCTTTGCCAGCGAAGCCAAAAATAAAAAAGAAGTGTTCCAGCATTGTTTCTACGGCCTGCTGTTTTACGGGCTGGCGCTGGGGATACTCATGTACTTTGTTGCCAAGCCGCTTGCCTATGTGGCAGGCATCGGGGCGGAAAATGTACGGCTGATTTATTTAGCCATATTCATTTTGTTCTTAGACATGCTCAATATGATTCCATTCACCAAGCTGCGCCTGCAGCGGCAGGCGTGGTATTTTGCCGGGGTGCGCACGGCCTCCATTGTAGTCAACGTGCTGGGCAATGTGCTATTCGTTGCCGTGCTGAAATTGGGGGTGGAGTCTATTTTTTGGGCCAATATTTTTGGCTCGCTGACATCGCTTTTGCTTCTCTCACCTGTTGTATGGGAAGAAATCAAAGGCAAGCCCTGCCGCTTTAATCCGGCTTTGCAAAAACAAATGCTCAAATTTGCCTGGCCTTTTGTGCCTGCCGGGCTGGCCAGTTTATTGGTCAGCGTAATAGATAAACCGATTTTGGTGCAGCTGGTGGGGTTGTCTGAGGTGGGGATTTACCAGGCTAATTTTAAAATCGGCGTTTTTATGATGCTTATCGTATCTATGTTTGACCAGGCGTGGCGGCCCTTTTTTCTCGCCCATGCCAAAGATCCAGACGCCAAAGCACTTTTTGCGCGCGTGCTGACTTTCTTTACCGCGTTTGCGGCGTGGGTGTTGCTGGGGCTTTCGCTGTTAATGCCCGACATTATCCGCAGCAATATCTTTGGCTCTTTTCACTTAATTGCGCCGCAGTACTGGGGCGGACTTTCCGTCATACCGCTGGTATTGACGGGCTATTTCTTTTATGGGCTGTATATTAATTTTATGGTTGGGCCCGTCATGACCAAACGCTCCCGCGTGCTCATGTGGATTACGCTGGCAGGGGCCGCCACCAGCATCACCGTCAACCTGATGCTGGTGCCCCGCGTGGGGATTATAGGTGCGGGCTGGGCCGTGGCCTGCAGCTATGCGGTAATGGCGGGTTGTTTGTTTGCTTTCACGCAAAAAGTATATCCCCTGCCATATCAATATGTACGGCTGGGGCTTTTGTTGTTTTTAACAGCCGCCATAGCGGCCTGTGTATGGCTGGCAGCAAAAAGCTTTACCCCTTGGCAGTTATTGCAGTTAAAAGTAGGGCTCTTGTGTATGTATCCGCTGGTGGC
Organism: uncultured Elusimicrobiales bacterium; assembly: GCA_944324115.1. GTDB lineage: Bacteria > Elusimicrobiota > Elusimicrobia > Elusimicrobiales > Elusimicrobiaceae > Avelusimicrobium. The sequence continues at coordinate 33,407 of CALUVB010000001.1, read as the reverse complement.
GTGGCTGATTATCAGCAAAAAATGCACTTTGCCGCATGCAGTGACAGGTGCATAAAACTGCCCAACGCACCCGTCTCTTTGACGGGGGAGCTTTTCCGACTCCGCCCAAGATAAAAAGCACTCTGTCTAAAGCGCCAGTTTGATGCCAAGTAAGGGAGCAGGCTGCCGAGGACGAACCTGGCAGAGATGCCAAAGCGTTTATTTGAAATTTTAAGGAGAAAATTATGATGAAATCTAGAGTCAAAGACGCCAAAGAGCGCCATAAAAACGGATATAATTGCGCACAGGCGGTAGCTTGCACCTATTGTGATTTGTTGGACATGAATGAAAAGACTGCTTTTCGCGCCATAGAAGCCTTTGGACTGGGCATGGCCAAAAGATACGAAACCTGCGGCTCCGTCTGCGCCATGCTGATGTTGGCGGGCCTTAAAAACAGCGACGCCAACATGCAAAACCCCGCTTCCAAATTTGCCACCTTTGATTTAGGCCGCAGCATGACGGAAAAATTTGAAACATGGAACGGCACCTGCTCCTGCGCCAAATTGCGCGGCAGTGACGGAAAGACAGACCGCCTGCGCTCCTGCCGCGGCTGTGTGGCCGATTGTGCACGCATTGTGGAAGATATACTCTTTGCGGGGCAGTTTGAGCCCTATGAACAACGAAGCGAAGGAGAAGAATAATATGAAAGTATGTATGATTGTAACCGATGGATTTGAAGAAATAGAAGCCGTAGGCACTTATGCTATTTTGCGCCGCGGCGGATTAGATGTAGATGTGTACAGCCTGCGCGGGGACAAAGCCACCGGCCGTTTTGGTCTAACCTGCTGTGCTTTGAAACCTTTTTCGGATTTTAAAGACGAACATTACGCCGCGCTGATTTTGCCTGGCGGCCCTCAATGGAAAGCATTGGAAGCCAGCGCAGAAGTGCAGCAGCTGCTGCGCGATTTTGACGATACCGGCCGCTATCTCTGCGCCATTTGCGCCGGACCGACTATTCTGGGCCGGGCTGGCTATTTAAAAGGCAAAAACTACACCTGCTTTACCGCCATGAACGCTGATTTTGGCGGCAATTATAAAGAGGACTACGCCGTCACAGACGGGCGCATTATCACAGGCAAAAGCGCCGCCGCCACTATAGATTTTGGCTTTGCCATTCTAACTGCGCTAGCCGGAGAAGAAACCGCAGACAAAACCAAAAAAGAAATTTATTACCAAAAAGGGAAATAACTCTCCTTCCGCTGCACATAAAACACCCTGCCGTTTGTATAACGACAGGGTGTTAATTTCTCTTTTTCAGTTTTTATCCGCGTTCCAAAAATTCCAGTGCCTGCTCTCGGTTTGCAATACGTCCTTGCCATTGCAGTTTACAAAAACGCTCTATAGCGGTAGATATTTTTCGCCCACTCAAGCCCAGCTCCCGCAGTTCACGCCCTTTTACAAAACAAGGCTCCAAAGCAGTACGTTTGAGCCCTGGGCATGCCGCACGCAGGATTTCTTCCTGCAACCCACTCAAAGGCGACGTGGGAGATTTCTGCCCGTCATACACGGTCCACGCTCCCAACAGTTCATGTACGGTTTCTTTAGGCAAATGCAAATGCAATAAAAACTCCGAACCGCTCGCCCCCAGCAAACAGGCACAAATCCCCAGTTTGGCTTCTATACTTTTTCCTTTCAGCAGGGCCGGCCCCCATGTTATCCCCGGATAAACAAATTGCAACAGATCATACTTTTCCAACACATCAAACACCTCGTGCAATTTTTTCTCTTCCAACACTTTAATAAACTCCTGCCGAATCCGCTCCCGCGACAAAACCAGCGGATATTCCTCCCGGCTGGCATCTTGCATAAGGCGGGCTGTGTTGCGCTCTATCTCCCAACCGAAACGCCCCGCAAAACGCGCAGCCCGGTAAAGGCGGGTGGGATCATCTGAAAAACTTTTGTCATGCAGGATTTTAATCACGCCTTTATCTATGGCTTTTTGTGCACCAAACGGGTCATAAGAGTGTCCGAAGTTCTTGGGCAAAATGCTCAACGCCCATGCATTAGCCGTAAAATCACGCCGGAACAAATCCTCTTTAATCGTAGAAGGAGTTACCTCCGGCAATGCGCCCGGCCGAGCATAATATTCTTTGCGGGCCTGCACCAAATCCAGCTTCAGACCGTCTTGCAAAGCAACCCGGTATGTATTGAACTGGGAAAATCTCCGTTTTTCCCCACCCCACTTTTTCACGCAGAACCCGGCTATGGATTCCACCGATCCTTCAAAGGTTAAGTCTATATCCTTGGTGTCTCTGCCTAAATAGAAATCCCGTACGGCTCCCCCCACCACCCAAGCTTTTATACCTAATTTATCGGCATAGGCACCAATGGGTTGTAACAGTCCCTTATATTTTCTCGGTATCATAACACATTAGGCGCTGACGCGCCTTCCCCCTCCATAATTTCGGCAAAATGCGCCAAAAGCGGACTCTTCAGCCCCGATTGCAGCACTTTGCGGGCAGCGGCAGCATATCCCCCCGCCGTCTCATCTCCCCCAACAGCCACATACAGCGGACTGTGATGTTGCCGCGCCCACTGGGGGGCCAAACGGGCCACTTTCATTCCCAGTGCGGCGGCGGCCGCCGCTATAGCTTCCGACTCGTCAGTGCGTTGCTGTTCGCGCAGCACCACTTCTTTTAATTCTTCCAGACCAAATACATACATCGGTCCAAAATCCAATTTCATTTGTTTAAAAAGAGAATCTTTCAGCACAGCGTAATCTTTTTCCATTTTGGCGAGCAACTCTTTTTTATTGCGGCGGTTTTTGTCCGAGAATACAAAAACCAACAACGCCGCCTGCTCATCTAAATAAATCAAATCCGTATCCGCATGAAAAAAAGTATTGCATTGGGGGCAACAAAACAAATTCAGCTCCCCGCCCAGAGCCGCATCTTTCAGTTCCGGAGTATGGGTAACATTGATAAAAGACCAACGGTCCGCTTCAAAAGGTTCGCAGCCGTTGGGGCACACTAACATTTCGGGAAATTTGACTGATTTCATATTCTCTTTATAGCAAATAAATATTATTTTATTCCACTTAATTTTCTTTATCAAAAAGACTAATCTATTTTTACTATCTATTTTATTCATTTATCAGCTTTTGTACAATAGTATATATGAAGTCAAACAATAGGGAAAAACAAGCCCGTTCCGTAACACTGCAAGGACTGGCCGTCAATTTAATTCTGACCATTTTAAAATTTTTAGCCGGTGTTTTGGGCCACAGCGCGGCCATGATAGCCGACGCGGTGCATTCTCTTTCTGACACTGCCACCGATATTGTGGTGCTGGTCAGTCTGCGTTTTTCCGCTAAACCCGCCGATGCGGACCACGCCTATGGTCATGGGCGTTTTGAAACATTGGCCACGGCGGTAATTGCGTTGGCATTGGCGGCAGTGGGTATTAAAATTTTGTCAAGCGGTGTCAACAGTATTGCCTCTGTAGCCCAAGGGCGTAGTTTGTCTGCGCCGGGCTTTATTGCATTGGCGGCGGCATTTGTTTCCATTATAGTTAAAGAATGGTTATACCGCTATACAGTACACGCCGCCAAAAAAATAGACAGCCAAGCCCTGCTGGCTAATGCCTGGCATCATCGTTCTGATGCGTTTTCTTCCATTGGTACACTGGCCGGAATTGCGGGAGCTTATTTTTTAGGACCAAAGTGGACTGTGCTGGACCCGCTGGCGGCGGTGGTAGTCAGCTTCTTTATTTTTGAAGCCGCGTGGCAGATTTTAAAAAACGTTTGGCAGGAGCTTTCTGACGGGTCCTTAGGCGCTCAAGCAGAAGGAGAAATACGCCTGCTCTGTGCCCGCGTGCCTCATGTGGTAGAACCGCATGAAATTAAAACCCGGCGCATTGGCCCCAATGCGGCCATAGAATTGCACATCTATGTAGCAGACGACACCCCCTTCGTGCGGGTGCATGATATTACAGAACAAGTGGAACAACACCTGCGGGAACGTTTTGGGGCGGGAACTTTTGTTACTGTACACCCGGAGCCGCTCTCCTCGCGCAAGTAAAAACAGCCAGGTTAAAACCAGACCAAACTCCGCAGACAACCCGCTGCCGGGCATACCGCGTCTGCTGTCCCTCATAAAAATGCTAAAATAAGAAAGCATGGCCCTTGGGCCGGAATTTTTGCCCCGTTAGCTCAACTGGATAGAGTACCGGTCTTCGGAACCGGTGGTTCGGGTTCGAATCCCGCACGGGGCACTTTACTATACAAACCCTTTCTGGCAATAGAAGGGGTTTTTTATGCTCATTTCCCCTATACAGAGAAGGAACAAAACGGAAACAATGCAAAACGCAGGGAATGCTTTTTGCTAAAGAGACACTACCAGTTTTTTACAGAAATGTTCCCATTTTCCTCCGGGCATATTCTGCTTGGTTTTGCCCGCAGCAGGTGATAAACAAGGTCGGCTTTGTATACTACCGCAAAAGAAAACACTTTGTTATGATTACCTTTTCTGCTATTTTTGATGTCTTGCCAATCGGGCATTATTTTGTGCGCTCTATTTTAATTTCCCAATTCACAAACCTAATTTGGCACTTTTAAAATAGTCACCAGGCAGCATCAATCCACATTCCTTTAACCGGAATATTTATATACTAAAAACCCGCCAGCAGGCGGATTTTATTTTGCCATATATAATCTCTTTTTCTCGGCTGGCAGCCGCTCCACTCCATAACGCAGCATCGTGCGCGGCATGCGGAAATAATTTTCATCTAAAAACGCGCATAAAATCGCTTCGTCTTTTTTGCCCACTTCACGCAAAAGCCAGCCTGTGGCTTTATGTATTAATTCATGAGGGTGGCTGCAAAACTGCCGCGCCAAATCCAACGTAACAGCAAAATCCCCCCGCTTGACCAAATACATCGTGCCCACTATAGCCGCCCGCTGCTCCCACAAATTGTGAGAATGCGCCAAGCGGTAAAACAGTCGGCGGTCTTTCTGTCCATACAGATAGGCGCCTATAATTTTATAAACGGAAATATCAATCAAATCCCAATTATTGCACTGCGGTAAATGAGCCACATAAAAATCAAAAACTTTTTTCTTCTCTACCGCCGTTTTACTCTTTTCAAATTGTTCCACCAATAGCAAAACCGCCGCCGCACGCGCCTCATGCCAAGGACTTTTAAACAATGATTTTAGGTCTTCTTCATCTGCCTGTGCGGCCCATTTTTTAGCCAAAGCGCGCGTTTGGGGTAGGGTTAAGCCCAGGAATTTGTCCCCGTGGGCATATTCCCCCGGCCCCGTCTTAAAAAAACGCTGCTGTCCGGCTGCGCGGGCAGAATTGGCTTGGGCCTGTAAAGCATGTAAGATCTGTTTTGAACACTTCATGAAATTATTTTACATAAAAATGAGCCTATGCTCTTGGCGCCCCAACGCGACATATACCCAATATGCCAGCCAAAACCTTCAGCCAACCCCTACTAAAAAATACACTAAAGGCCGCGCCGCAACCCAGCCTTACCGCCGCCATACCGCCTCATTGCCCGGCAACCGCTCCCCGGCACCCATACTCATCATCTGACTTTGCTGCCATACCGCCTCATGCCCGCTCAATCGGCCCGCTGCCCCAATGTCTCCACATTCCCCAATCAAACAGTCCGTTTTCGTCTGTCTTTGTTTTCCGCTCATAGGATAAATGTGTTGCCACGGCTCTTTGCAAACAGCAGCCTGCCCCTATATCGGGCACGCAAAAATTTGCTAGAATAAATTATCTAATCTTGCAGTAAGGAGCAAACCCATGGGTGGACATTCACACTGGGCCGGTATTAAACACAAAAAGGCCCTCGTAGACGCCAAAAAAGGCAAAGTATTTACCAAAATTTTAAGAGAAATCACCATCGCCGCCAAAATGAGCGGCGGTAACCCGGATCAAAACCCCCGCCTGCGCAAAGCCATGGACGATGCTCGCGCAGCGAACATGCCTTCTGATAACGTCAAACGCGCCATTATGAAAGGCACCGGTCAGCTGCCGGGTGTTTCTTATGAAGAAATCACTTATGAAGGCTATGGGCCGGGTTCCACTGCTGTTATTGTGGAATGCACTACAGACAATAAAAACCGCACGTTTGCGGAAATCCGCAAAATTTTCACCAGCCGCGGCGGCTCTATCGGCACTTCCGGCTGTGTATCGTATATGTTTAAAAACAAAGGTGTTATCGTCGTAGCTAAAGAGGCTATCGGAGAAGATGATTTGATGAATTTGGCGTTGGAAGCCGGCGCAGAAGACGTGCGTACGGAAGGAGACGCTTACGAAGTAATCACTGCGCCGGATGCAACTTTTGAAGCCGTCAAAAAAGCCATTGAAGACAAAGGTATCACCCCCGAATCGGCTGAGCTGACTATGCTGCCCGATACGGAAGTGAATATCACTGATGAACATGTGGCTGAATCTTTATTGAATATGATTGAAGAACTTGACGACCACGACGACACGAAAAACGTTTACTCCAACTATAATATCCCCGATGATATTATGGCCAAACTGGATAAATAGTTTTTCCATTACTTTCAATCCGCCCGTGACCTTTACCGGAAACGGGCGGTTTGTTTAAAATAAGACTATGCAATCCGTAATATTGGGTATAGACCCCGGCTTGGACCGCACCGGCTGGGCCATTGTAAAACGCAGCGAACGCGCCGCTCTGTCTTTGGTGGCGTGCGGGCTGATACATACCCAAACGGGGCAGGACTTGGCCAAGCGTCTGCTTTATATTTACCAAGAATTACAAAAAATTCTTTCCGATTATACCCCGGACCAAGTGGCTATGGAGCAAAACTTTTTTTTAAAACGCGCCGTCACTATGGCCAACACCGTTATGACGCGCGGCGTTATCATTCTGGCGTGCGAACAGGCTGGAAAAGCAATCTCTTTTTATCCGCCTAAACGAGTAAAAATGATTTTATGCGGTACGGGCGCCGCCGATAAAAAACAAGTACAGCGCATGGTACAGCTGACGCTTAACTTAGACAAAAAACCAGAACCAGACGATGTGGCAGACGCCGTGGCTATCGGCATTTGCCATTTAAAAACCGCCCCTCTGAACCAACAGATTAATTTGCAGGCCGCTTTTTTGGAAAAAATAAAAGCAGCCAAAGCCGCCCAATTAAAAAAATGCGGGAAATAATTTATACCGCAGATAATTTTCTTCTTTTTGTCGTGCAAAGCCCATCAAAGAAATCAGCCATATATGCTAGAATAAGTATATGATTGCATACCTCAAAGGAGAAGTGCTGGAAATAAAAGACGACGCGATTATCCTAGTCTGCGGCGGTGTAGGTTATGAAATAAATATGGCCAAAAGCAGCGCGCTGGAATTGGAAACCGGACGTGAAGCTGCGCTTTATATCGCAGAATCCATTTCTCCTTATGACGGCACTGTCTTATATGGGTTTTTATCCAAAGAAGATAAGGAACTTTGGACCCTGTTTAAAACTGCCATTCCCAATACGGGGGCTAAAAAAGCGCTGGAATTTTTAAACAAAGCATTACGTTCCGTGGCGGATTTTCATGCGGCTATTGTCAAGCGCGACCCCAAAATTTTAACAGGTATTTTTGGTTTTACCGCCAAAACGGCGGAAAAATTGATCGCCTCTCTCAAAGATAAAATAGACGCCGTCAGCGTGCAAGGCTCCAGCAAAATCAAAGTCTTAGACGACGCACCTTATATGAGCGGGGTGCTGCAAGCGCTGGAAGCATTGGGCTATTCCGCAGCCGAAAGCCGGCGCGCCATAGAACAGCTCTACAATGAAGGCATACGCCCTGACGAAAACATAGAACATATTATTAAAGAAGCCCTGCGGGTATTGAAAAAATGAACAATCAAAATGAAGTGTTAGACGTGCACCAACTGGCTGATGAATCCACCGGCCTGGAAGCCGCTTTGCGCCCCGGGACACTAGATGAATTTGTCGGACAGGATAAACTGAAAGAGAATTTACGCATATTCATACAGGCTGCCCGCTCCCGCGGCGAAGCGCTGGACCATTGTCTGTTTTATTCCCCCCCGGGCCTTGGCAAAACCACATTAGCCAACATTTTATCCAAAGAAATGGGCGTTAACATTAAAACCACTTCCGGCCCGGTGCTGGCGCGCCCAGGGGATTTGGCCGCCATGTTGACTACGGAACTTTCCGACGGGGACATTTTATTTGTAGATGAAATACACCGCTTAAACCCCACTGTGGAAGAAGCGCTTTACCCCGCTATGGAAGATTTCACTTTTTTTATCAATACCGGCAAAGGCGCTGGCTCTACCACGCTTAAACTGGCAGTGCCTAAATTTACGCTGGTGGGTGCCACCACTCGCTCCGGCCTTCTGACCGGGCCGCTGCGCGACCGTTTTGGCATTGTATTTAATTTGGGTTTTTACGAAATTAAAGAAATTACAGATATTTTGGCCCGTTCGGCCCGGCTGCTTAATATCGCCGCTGACCGCGAAGGACTGACGGAACTGGCAAAACGTTCCCGCGGCACACCGCGTATTGCCAACCGCCTGCTGCGCCGCGCGCGCGATTTTGCGCAAGTCAAAGGACAGGGCGTCATCACACGTGATATTGCTGTTACCGCCATGGATTCTTTAGATATTGACTGCGAAGGCTTAGACAGCGTAGACAAACGGATTTTGGAAGCGCTGATAGACCGCTTTGGCGGAGGGCCTGTTGGCGTTGAAAATTTGGCTATTGCTGTATCAGAAGCGGTGGATACGCTCACAGACGCTATAGAACCTTATCTGATTAAAGCCGGTTTTATTGCGCGCACACCACGCGGCCGCGTAGCTACAAAAAAAGCATACGACCATTTGGGCAAAAAACGTACAGACGGCATGTTATTTTAACTTTTAGCCGTATGCGTGCCGGGACCAACCGCCCGCTCCCGCATCGGCCGCCCGGAAGAAGCCTTTAAAAGCGGCCCGGCGTTCCAAAGCGGCCCTGCAACGCGGTCGGGCACAGCGCTTAATAGCGGCGCAACAACGGGCCCCGCAGCGAACTGGGCTTACGCCTCATATGCCTAAACTTATGGGAAACTGATATGAAAAAATGGCTTATTCTTTCTTGTTGTTTGTTCTGTGCCTTTCCGCTCAGCGCGCAGACAGTGCGCATATTATTGGCTGAGAATTTAAAAAACGCCCAAATCCAAAACTCCGGCTTAGTTTATATTTACGCGCAAGGTTCCAAAAAAAAATTTAAAGTCAGCAAGCCGGAATCTCTTTCCGTACAGGCATTAGGCGGCGGCAAACTGCAGCTGGGAGCTTTAAGAAGCGACGGCACTTTAATCATAGAACCCGCCCACGGCGTCAAGCTCACCTTTCAAAAAAACAGCTATACCGGTAAACTTTATGCGGTCCCTTCCGGGAAAACATTCCAGCTGGTTGAATATACTGATATGGAAAATTATCTGCTGGGGGTGCTGCCTTATGAAATGAGTCCTTCCTGGCCGCTGGAAGCGCTGAAGGCCCAGGCCGTCGCCGCCCGCACCTATACGCTGATGGAAATAAAAAATAAAAAGAAGAAAGAATTTGATTTATACAGCGACATTCGCAGCCAAATGTATAAAGGTTCAGGAAAAGTATATGACAGTGTGCGCCAAGCCGTCACAGCCACTAAAGGGCAAATACTCACTTATCAGAAAAAACCCTTCTACACCTATTATCACGCCAACTGCGGCGGCGGCACAGACGATGCAAAAAGCTGGACAGGATCTTCCGCCCCCACGATTAAACCCTTAAAAGGCGCTTCTTGCGGGTATGACACTCACAGCAAAAGCTACAGCTGGACTAAAACCGTACCTCAAAAATCTATCAATAATTTCGTCAATAAAAATGGCTTAAAAGGCAATGTCAAAAAAATCAGCATCGGGAAACAAAGCCCCAGCAAACGCGCCGAAACGCTTCTATTTGCCACATCTAAAGGGAAAAAAGAACTTTCTTGCCCCAAGTTCCGCTTATCAGTTGGCAGCAGTGTCCTTAGAAGCTGCAAAATCACCGATATAGATAAATCTTCGGGCGGTTTTACGTTCTCCGGGCACGGTTATGGCCATGGGGTCGGGTTGTGCCAAGACGGCGCTAAAGGTATGGCGGAAGCCGGAAAAAATTACAAGAAGATTTTGTCCAATTATTTTCCTTCATCTACAATAACGGAGCAGTGATATGGCTTTTGAACGTTTTAAACAATTTAATATTGACCCTTTAATCGCCAAGCAGCCAGCCACCCCGCGCGACAGCTCGCGCCTAATGGTGCTGCACCGCGACACACAAACAATAGAACACCGCATTTTTCATGATATTCATGAATATTTTAACCCCGGCGACGTCTTGGTGCTAAACAATACCAAAGTATTTCCCGCCAAGCTTTTTGCACATAAGAAAACCGGCGGAAAAGTAGAGATTTTGCTGGTGCGCCCCCAGCAAGATCCCCACGTATGGACCGTGCTGACGCGTGATTATAAAGAAAACGCCGAATTGGATTTCGGAGACGGTTTGCGGGGCCAAATGACAGGAAAAACCGCAAATAATGAAGTGCTGATACGTTTTAGCCAGGAAGATATCCTGCCCTTCTGCCACGGGCACGGCCTCATGCCTTTGCCGGTATATATTGAAAAGGCCCGTAAACACGAAGGCCTAAGCCCCAGTTTGGCAGGAGACAAAGAACGCTACCAAACAGTCTATGCCAAATATGAAGGATCCATCGCCGCGCCGACGGCGGGCTTCCACTTTACAGAAGAACTGCTAAAAAAATTGAAAGACAAAGGCGTACAGATTGTTTATATTACCCTGCATGTGGGCTGGGGCACGTTTAAACCACTGCGCACAGAGCCGGAGCAACACCATATGTTGCCGGAACTGGCCGAAGTGCCTGCCGAAACGGCAGCTGCAATCAATGCCGCGCGCAAAGAGGGAAAACGCATTTTTTCCGTAGGTACGACCAGTACGCGCACGCTGGAAAGCTTTACCGAGAACGGACTGACAAAAAGCGGCAAAAAATGGACCGATTTGTTTATTTATCCTGGATATCAGTTTAAAGCGATAGATTGTTTTATTACAAACTTCCATTTCCCGGATTCCACTCCTTTATGCATGGTAACTGCGTTTGCCTCGGAAGATTTTATTTTCCGCGCTTACAGCCAAGCAGTGGAGAAAAAATACCGCTTCTATTCGTTTGGAGACAGCATGCTGCTTCTGTAAAATACGCATAATCCTTCAGCTTATTGAACCGAGAAATGCACAAATCTTTTTTGTAACAGAAGCATTTCTTACTCGGTCCGCCGCAACAACATGCAGTCCCTTCCTGCACGCCGCGCTGTCTCGTTTATCCAAAACACAATATGCCTTTGGCATATTTTCCGCATCTGGTGCCCTTTCTTGCTTGAGACACTAACAAGCCGCCTGCCGCCTACAGACTGTTTTTCCTATTGACATGTTCGTTTTTATTTACTAATCTTTTTTATATACAAAAAATAATATTAATAGGCTATCTTTTTCTCCAACTGCCTACTGTTTTCCCGGGGGGGAGAAAGGGTGGCAGTATACCACAAGGGAACGCCTTTCCTTCTTAGGAAAGGCGTTCCTTTTTACGGCATAATCTGTTGCTGTGTCTCGTGAGAAAACAACGCTGCCATATGCGGCCAATAAGCAAACCCGCTGCGTATCTGTATGGTTTTTATTTTATCTCACGCCATGCTCTTTTTTTACGCTCTGCGCCCAAGACGCAGCGCCCGCCCATATGATAAAATAAATATATGATTTCCCCTTTTCGTATCTTAAAAAAAGACCCTCAAACCCGTGCCCGAACTGGTATTTTATATACAAAACACGGCCAAGTAAAAACCCCCGTTTTTATGCCGGTGGCTACCCAAGCCAGCGTAAAAGCGTTAACTTCAGCAGATTTGCAGGATATTCATGCCGAATGTTTGCTCTCCAACACATATCATTTATATTTACGCCCCGGCACGAAAACCTTGCAGGCCTTGGGCGGGCTGCATCAATTTATGAAATGGAACGGAAGCATTTTAACCGATTCTGGCGGCTTCCAAGTATACAGTTTATCCCCCCTGCGCAAAATCAGCGAAGAAGGCGTGCTGTTCCGTTCTCATCACGACGGAAGCAAACATCTTTTCACGCCGGAAAACGTCATTGAATTTGAAAGTGAGATCGGCTCTGACATTTGGACCATGTTAGACGTATGCATCCATGCCAAAGATCCTTCCAAACGCGATGCGCGCCTGGCGCTGGAACAAACAAAACGTTGGGCCGAACGGGCAGCGGCGCAATACAAAAAAACCGTTCCACAACAGCATATCGCCCCGAAGGCCGATGGCTCCTATACGGTAGGAAACTCTCTGCTTTTTGGTATTATTCAAGGCTCCATTTTCACTGATTTGCGCAAAGAAGCGGCCCAGCATATGGCCTCTTTGGACACCCATGGTTATTGCATAGGAGGCTTGTCCTTAGGGGAAACGTCAAAGCAGATGAATGAAGCCGTCTTGGCGGTAACTGAAAATCTCCCAGAAGAAAAACCGCGCTATTTTATGGGTCTGGGCACCCCGGTGGAAATATTAAACTGTGTAGAACGCGGAGTGGATATGTTTGACTGCGTGTGGCCCACCCGTGTGGCGCGCAATGGAATGGTTATGACTGAAGAAGGCCGTTTGAATATCAAAAATGCCTGCTTCCGTTTAGACGAACGGCCGCTAGACGCCAATTGTGACTGCTTTGCCTGCCGGAACTATTCACGCGCCTATTTAAGCCATTTGTTCCGCAGCGGAGAATTAACTAGCCACCGCTTGCTCTCTATGCATAATATCCGTTTCTTAACGCGCACTATGGAAAATATACGCCAAGCGATAGAAACCGGCACCTTCAGCCAGTTTAAAGAAGCGTTTATTGCCAAATATCAATAATTTTCAGCGCCCCGGCACCGAGCGTACGGCTGTTTGAGCGGGCATTCTGCTCCGCTCATCGCAGTTGCCGCCATAATACGCCGAGCCAAAAAGGCGCCGCGCGGTTCACCTGCTGGCATGCATTCCGTACCGCCGCAAATGCTAAGCAATTTGTTAGGGAGTTCTAAAAAAGAGACAGAAACAAAAAGAGTAAATAAAATATTAAACTGTTTCTTTAGAATAAGTCTCTTGCGAGGATTTTTTTCTCTTTACTAGAGGCGGCAACAAGGCAAACAACCAATAGGTTTTTAATAATTCCAACGTCAAACAAGCAGAAGTAAACACATATTTATATACTTCCATGCCTTCCAGCGTAAAGCCCCCCTGCCACCAATAAGCCACAAATCCCACCAAACGCGCTACGGGTACAAAAGAGAAATCCGCATTGGTTAAAAAAGCCACTACGGCTTGAAGCAAAGATAAAACAAACACCATACGCTCTCTAAGCAGAATAAACACAATCTGTCCGCCATAGAGCACCCAAAACCCCAAATGCAGCCGCAACAAGACGCCGTCGTAGCGCATATCCCGACATAAAAACATGGAGTTTAACAGGAAACCATACAAACAAAAAACAAACACCAGCTGTACACGAAAGTCTAATTCCACAAAACGATGCCAAATCCCCTTCATTATCCTACCCGCTCCAAAGAAATACTGCGCCGCTGTTCCCAGTTGCGCCGGGCCAGCTCTATCAGCCGCTCCAACACCTGCGCATACGATACCCCCGACGCCTCAAACAACTGGGGATACAAACTGGTCATAGAAAGCCCTGGAATGGTATTGATTTCCGAAAACCAAGCCTTCCCGTCTTTTCCTACCAAGAAATCCACCCGCGCCAAACCGCTTCCGCGCAATGCTTTAAATATAATCTCACTATACTGGCGAAGCTGGGCTAATGTTTCTTTAGGCAAATCCGCCGGCACACGCGTTTCACAGCCGCCCGCCGTAATATATTTGGCCTGGTAATCAAAGAACTCACCTGCCAAACTCTTGAGTTCTCCACACTGGGAAGAAAGCAATTCCTCCCCCTCTCCCAATAAAGCGCAAAATACTTCCTGGGGGCTTTCCACGCCCTTTTCCACCAATACATCTGTATCAAAACGCAATGCGAACTCTATAGCTTGGTGCAAAGCCGCCGTAGATTTAACCTTAGTTACTCCTACCGAAGATCCCAGCCGCACGGGTTTTACAAATACCGGCAGCCCAGTTTGCACAGCCCATGCTTCTAACGCCGCTTTATCATAGGCAATCCCCCGGGAAAGCTTTTTGTATGGCAACACGGGAATACCCCTTTTCCAAGCCAATATCTTGGCTACTTCTTTATCCATACCCATCGCCGAAGCCAACACACCGCACCCCACATAAGGTACATCTAATGATTCTAATAACCCCTGTATTGTGCCGTCTTCTCCATTGGTACCATGCAACACCGGGAAATAAATATCCGGACTCAAAAATTCTTGACGCTGCGGCAAATACAAGCTGCCTTGGGGAGAAATAACCGGCGTAATAGGCTGGTCGGCAGGTGTGGCGGCGCCGCAGACTTCCTGCAAAAACCAATGTCCTTCTCTGGAAATAAAAATAGGCAATACGCGGTAGCGGGCGTTTTTAAGCAATTGCTCACACACCGTTTGCGCGCTGTGTATAGATACTTCATGTTCTGTTGATTTGCCGCCGTACAATACGGCCACTTGTAACTGTTCTGTCATTTTTTACCCTGTGAAAAAGCCTGATGGAACATCAGGCTTTGAAATGTATTTGAATTTATTTGTCTTCCCGGAAGATAGACCACTTCATTCGCCCAATAAAACTGTCCGTTTTTTCCAAGAAGTCCTCTCCATTATAAAGATCTTCCTGCGGGACCGGGTCTGCCACCCGTATTTCGGGCAAGTCAGCGTCTGTCTGCAATTTGGAATGCAGCGTATTCTGCATTTCTACGGGTGCGGATTGCGGTTCTGACAAAGAATCTTGCGCCGCCTTCGTGGCGGTACGAACGGGAGCCGCCGGCTTGGCAAGAGGATGACGCACCGGGGCCGGTTGGCGAACTACCGGTGCGGAAACAGGTCCCGACGGAGTGGAAGAATGCTCTTTTTTCAGCTCTTGGTTTTCTTGGCTCAAAACAGCAATTTTCCGTTTTAATTCTTCAATAACCGCATCATTTTGCTCTATTTTACCCAACAATACTTTAAAATTGTCTTCCAAGGTTTGCTTTTCTTCCGTAACAGACTGCAAAGCCTGCTGCGCTTGCATTAAACGCTGGGATAATTCTTCATGTTCCTGCTGCAAGTGTTGCATACGATGCGTAAACGCGGCCAACCGCGCCTGGTTGGTATTATCGTTTTCAGCACGCAGCTGCGCCACAGAAGCCTGCAGCTCTTCCAGTTCGCGCGTTTTCACTTCATATAAAGCCGCCAGCTGCTCTCTTTCCTCAGCCACCTTGTGCAACTTCAAATTTTCTTCCTTAAGCGCTTCAATTTCTTCCACTTGCTTCATGCAGGTATTAGAAATTTCCTGCAGCTGGTTCTCCAATGTGCTTACTTTGTGCTGATAATGGCGTTTAATAGAAATGATACGCCCTTCAAAATCAAATGAATTAAAGCGTTCTTCGGCTGCGGTTAGCGCGTCGCGCAAAGACAGAATTTCTTTGGCCTGTTCGGCAGATTTGCGCAAAGCTTCCATCTTTTCCTGCTGGACCCGCTTGATTTCCCGGTCCAACGCCACATTAACCGCTTTAAGCTGGGAAGCCTTTTGCTGCAGACTGGAAATAATACGCTCTTTTGCCTCCCGCTCCTCTTTAACATGCGAAAGCGCGCTTTGGGCTTGACTGCGCATGACCTGCAAGTCTGACTGGGCCCGGTCTTTCTCCGCTTGGGCGCGGTCTTTTTCTTCCCGGGCTATTGTTAAATCCATCAAAGCGCGTTTTGCTTCCACCTGAGCTTTGCTCAACGCAGACAAGGCCTGGTCTTTTTCCGCCCGCATATCATTTAAATCCGTCAAAGCGCGCTCCTTTTCCGCACGCACTACACGCAAATCCGCCAACGCCTGCTCTTTTTCCATTCGTTCACTATGCAGTTTAGCTTGCTGGGCGGCGCGGTAATTCTCCGGCCGATAATGTGTCATCGCCAAATATTCTTCGGCAGATGTTTGGGCGGCCGGCAACGCGTCAAAAGCGCGGCCGGGGGCCGGCGCCGGGTCATACAAACGGGGCGCACGCTGGGCGCGGGACAAGTTTTCTACGCTTTCCTTCAAATTGGCGATAGTGGCCGAAATACTGGCTATAAAAGCTTCTTTGCTTTTGCGGTTTTCCTCCGCCGCGCTGCGGCTCAAAGCCAACTCACGCATAATCGCTTCGCTTACGGCGGCAGAAGCTTCAAATTTATCTTCCAGCTCCCGTATTTTTTCTTCTAGTTTTTCAAAAGATTGCTGGTATTTCTGTTGGTTAGAGAGAGAGGCGGATTTTCGGCTTTCCCGCGGTTCAGGGCGGCTGAAAGAGAAGTCAGAGGAAGATACGTCTTGGCTAAACTTTTCCAAAAAACGCGCTATATCGGTTTGCCCTTCGGACTGGTTGTTTTCAAATGCCATAGCTGCCCCGCCGAAAAAGTAATATATCTAATTTAATCACAATCAGAGAACGCTGTCAATCCCTTACGCGCGCGGAGTCTGCCCGCCAAATAAAAAGAGCCGCACACCGCCACCGTATCATAAGCGGCTGCCGCCGCACGAAAAGCTTTCTCCGCAGAAGAGAAAGAAAAAACAAAAGGCCCGCCGCCGGCAGGCAATACGGCCTTTTGGCAATCTAAAACTTCGTTTTTGGCGGTCTTTGCCGCAACCGCTTTAGCCCGGTTTAAACCGCTTCGCCGGCGCTGCAGGCCTTTTTCGTTGGATAAAGCTGCCGCCAAATCGCCCACCGGCACGGCGCGCACTCCGCCGGGAGTAGTTATATACAGGGCCGCAAAATAAGCAGCCAGCGTCTTTATCATTTGCGGATAATCTTTGTCTTTCATAAATCCGCACACCAATGCGGCGTTCTGGCTCCAGGGGCTGCGTTTAAAAAACGAGGTAAACGCAGTTACCGCCTGCGGATTATGCGCTCCGTCAAAAATAAACGTTTTCTTTCCGAGACGCATCACTTCAAAACGGCAAGGAACGTTTATATGAGCAAAGGCTTTCTTGAGCGCACTTTCCGGCACGCCCAAAAAGCGGCACACTTGATACACCAAACAGGCGTTGGAAATTTGTTTTTCGCCCAAAATTGCCAAAGGCCACCGCTCTTTTCCTTTTTGCAACAGCAAACGCCCATGGCCCCAATCTATTTTTTGCAGCTTAAACGGACTGCCGGTTTTGACTTGCCTAAGCCGTGCTCCCGCCGTATCCGACCGGCGGCGAATTTCCGCCCATGCCGACGCCGGCAGCGGCGGACAAAAAACGGGTACGCCCGGTTTAATAATGCCGGCTTTTTCATGGGCGATTTTCTTCAGCGTACCACCCAAAACGGCACAATGGTCCAATCCGATGGAAGTGATGACGCATACCTGCGGCTTTACAATATTCGTAGGGTCCTTTCTCCCGCCTAAACCCGTTTCCAGCACCGCATACTGCACTTGTTCACGGGCAAAATAAAGCAAAGCGACGGCTGTGATAATCTCAAAAAAATTGAGCGGCTCTTGTTCCTGGGCCACAACTTCCTGGCACAACTGAACCAGCATTTGGGCAGAAATAGGTTTTCCATTAATTTGGATACGTTCTTGGAGAAAAAACAAATGAGGAGATACAAACAAGCCGCTCCGCCAGCCGGCCTTTTGCAAAGAAGCCGCACACAAATAACATACGCTGCCCTTTCCGTTCGTGCCGGCTACATGAATAATACGGTATTGATTCTGCGGATTGCCCAAGCGTTCCATAAGCCGGGCAAAACCTGCCTTTCCGGCGCCAAATCCAGGTCCGCTGCGTTGCTGCAACTGTTTAAAAAATAAACTGAATTTCATACTAAGCGCCGCTTGAGAGCGCGCACACATCATCAAAAATCGTCTTTATCGGGGTTATAGCGTGTCACCTTGGCGCCCAAAGCGTTCAATTTCCCTTCCGGGTTTTCATAGCCGCGGTCAATATGATACACACGTTCTATTTCCGTAATTCCTTGGGCACATAAACCAGCTATAAGCAGCGCAAATCCTCCGCGCAAATCAGAAGCCATTACATGTGCGCCGGACAACTGGCGCACACCGTTTACGCGGGCAATACTTTTTTCCGTCACAATATCCGCCCCCATACGCACCAATTCCGGCGCATGCATAAAACGATTTTCAAAAATATCTTCATCTATTTCGCTCGCCCCCTCAGCCAGCGCCATCAACGTCATCCAGGGGGCCTGCAAATCAGTAGCAAAACCGGGATAAGGAGCGGTTTTCATACGAATAGGTTTAAGCGGGGCCTCATAGGGCTTTACATGCACATAATCGGGCCCTATCTCTAACGGAACCCCCGCCTCCTGCAAATATTCAAGCAAAATAGAATTATGCTCCGGCACACAGCCGCTTACCCGCACATCACCGCGCGTGGCTGCGGCGGCAATCATATAACTGCCGCTTTCTATACGGTCCGCCACCACCGTATGTTCCACCCCCTCCAAACGTTGTTTGCCGCGCACCACCAAGCAGCCCTTTTCATCGCTAAACACTTCAGCTCCCATGCGATTAAGCACTGCCGCCACATCATCAATTTCCGGCTCTTTAGCTACATTTTCCAAAATCGTTTCCCCAGGTATCAGTGCTGCGCACATCATTAAATTCTGCGTAGCTCCTACACTGGGAAAGCGCAGGGTAATCTTGGCAGGCTGCAAAGATTGGGCACACAAAATCACATTGCCTCGCTCCGTAGTGCAAGAAGCCCCCAAACGTTCAAATCCCTTTAAATGAATATCCACCGGGCGGGCTCCTAAAGCACAACCGCCAGGCAGCGGAATAACCGCCTCTTTAAAACGCGCCAACAACGGCCCCGCCACCCAAAAACTGGCACGCATTTGTTTGACCAATTCATATGGCAGCACATTCTTGAGCTGTCCGTCGGCGGTAATGGTTACCGTGCCGTCTTGGTAAAGCGCTTTCTTGCCCAAAGCGGTTAGAATTTTGAGTGTAGTACGCACATCGCGCAAATTGGGCACCCGGTGCAAGACAAAAGGTTCGTCAGTTAATAAAGAAGCCACCAAAATAGGCAAACAGGCATTTTTAGAACCGCTGATTGTAACCGTGCCTTGCAATCTTTTTCCGCCTTCCACCAAAAATCTATCCATAAAAACTCCTTTTTTTATCCATATAATAAAATGGCGCTTCTGTCCGTTCTTTGAATCGTATTATTTCAACCGGGCAAAAACAAAACGATCTATCCCTGAAAAATCTTTTTTTACACCGCCTTCCCAGCGCGCCGAATCAAACAAGGCACACACGGCTGAAGCTTCTTCCGCTCCAATCTCCATAGCCAATGTTCCCCGCGGGTTTAAATAATCCGGCGCCAAGCTGACAATACGGCGTATTAAGGACAATCCGTCATCTCCCCCGTCTAGGGCCAAACAAGGCTCCCGCTGCACTTCCGGCGCCAGCGCAGACAACTGCCCGGTAGGGATATAGGGCGGGTTGGAAATAATCAAATCAAACGTACCCTGTACATTTTCAAACAAATCACTTTGCAGAAATTGCACGCGCTCCTGCAGCTTAGTCAGCCGGGCGTTTTCTGCCGCCAACGCCAAAGCTTGTGCAGAAATATCCACGGCGGTCACCTTTCCGCATGGAAAACGCGCCGCCAGCGCCAGCGCAATACAGCCTGTACCCGTGCACAAATCCAATATATCCGGGTTTGCCCCCCGCTCAAAAAGACGGCTGGCAGATTGCACCAATTCTTCCGTCTCCGGACGCGGAGTAAGGGCCCGCTCATCGCAATGTAAGGTTAAACCGCAAAAATCTGTTTCTCCGGTAATATACGCCACCGGCCTGCCTTGTTTTTTCTGCTCAATAAAGGACCAAAAACGCGCCTGTTCTTCCGCTCCGACCATATCACTCCCAAAAGCCAACATACGCGTACGCGTCAGCCCCAAGGCGGCAGCCAACAAAAACTCCGCTTCCGCACGCGGCTGAGGCGTAGCCGCCTGGGTCAGTTCCTTTTCTGCCTGTTTTAATAAATCCATTCGGGAAGAGAGTTGGGCTGTTTTTTTATTCATATATTCTGCTGAGACATGAAAGTTTGGGAAAAACGGCTGTTTGGGCGCACTTTAACAAAGGCCGGCGCGGGCTGCTTCTAGGTTTATTCCATGCCTAATCCCTTGTCTTAAAAAATCATTTCCACGGCAAAAATCGCACTGCCAAATACCCGGCGCCTAATCAGCTGCTTCATTTCCCCGTCAAAGCCAACAAGATGTCATCATTCTCATTGTACCTTAATTACAGCTGTAAATTTTTCAATTTTTCTTCCAGACGCAATTTGCGCAAATCTTCCAAAATTTCGTCAATGTTACCCTGCATAATTTCCGTCAAATTATGATAGCTGTTTCCGGTACGGTGGTCGGTAACGCGGCTCTGCGGGAAATTATAGGTGCGTATTTTCTCGCTGCGGTCTCCGGTGCCCACTTGGCTTTTGCGCGCATCATAAATTTCTTTATTCCTTTTTTCCTCTTCTATCTGATAGAGTTTGGCTTTCAGCATGGCCATGGCTTTTTCGCGGTTTTTGCCTTGGCTGCGTTCCTCACGGCAAGATACCACCACGCCGGTAGGTTTATGAATAATGCGCACGGCGGTCTCCACTTTGTTTACGTTCTGTCCGCCGGCTCCGCCGCTGCGGCAGGTTTCCAATTCCAAATCTTCCGGCTTGATTTCAATGTCAATATCCTCCGCTTCCGGCATAATAGCCACTGTCACTGTGGAGGTATGCACACGGCCGGAGGTTTCGGTATCGGGCACGCGCTGTACGCGGTGGGTGCCGGCTTCATCACGCAACCAAGAATACGCCCCTTCCCCTTTAATAAACATGCTGACATATTTGCAGCCTTTGAGCCCCGTAGGAGTATATTCCAACAGTTCCGTTTTCCAGCCTCTTGCATCGGCAAAATGCTGATATACGCGCAGCAGTTCGGCGGCAAACAGTGCCGACTCCTCTCCGCCGGCGCCGGGGCGGATTTCCAGATAAATACTTTTGGAATCATTGGGATCGGGCGGGATAACCAACACGCGCAAATCCTGCTGCAGCTGCGGCAGGCGCGCCTCCAGCTCAGCAAGTTCTTCTGCAGCTAAGGCGGCCATTTCCTTGTCGGCGCCGTCTTTAATAATAGCCCGGTCTCCTTCTATGGCTTTTAAAACGGAATTGATTTCGTTTTCTTTCTCAATAATCGGCTTTAAAAAAGCATGCCTCTTGGATTTTTCCATCAGTTCCTGGGCCGACAATGAGCCACTCATTAATTCTTTTTCCAATGCTTGGTATTCTTCTATATATTTGGCGGTATCCATAGGTTGTTCCTTGCCCGCATAGGGCGGATAATAAAAAAACAGACCCCCGCTAACGAGAGTCTGTTTTCTTAAAAAGCGTCGCTATTTTGCAGCTTTTTCGGATTTAGCTTCCGTTTTGGCCGCTTTTTTAGCCGGAGCAACCGCTTTAGGAGCTTTCTTGGCGGAAGCGGCTTTTTTCAAAACAGCTTTATTGGCCAATTTAGCTTTAGCTTTTACTTCGGTTTTCGGTTTGCGGGTTACGGTTTTGCCGGAAGTGGAAGCAAAGCGTTTGTTGAATTTTTCCACTCTTCCTTCCGTATCCAGCAATTTTTGTTTGCCGGTAAAGAACGGATGGCAGGCCGCGCAAATGTCTAATTTTAAAGTTTTGGCAGTGGAGCGGGTCATAAATTTATTACCGCAAGCGCAGACCGCTTCCACAAAGTCATATTTCGGATGTATTTTCTCTTTCATTTTTGTTTCCTCTAAAAATGGTTCAGGGCAGAAACGCCTTCTTGATTATTTTACCATAAAATACGGGGGCAAGCCAAGCAAAAAGGGCCTCCGCCCCCGTTTTACGCCTAAAAAGCGTTAACTTCCATTTGTTTCAAAAAGTCTTTATTGGACTTGGTGGAAGAAAGTTTATCCAGCAAAAGCGTCATAGCGTCTACACTGCTCAGCGGAGCCAGCACTTTGCGGATAATCCACGTTTTATTGAGTTCATCTTCCGTTAAAAGCAAGTTTTCTTTACGGGTAGAGCTGCGGTTAATATCCACCGCCGGGAAAATGCGCCGCTCGGAAAGTTTGCGGTCCAGACAGATTTCGCTGTTGCCGGTACCTTTGAATTCCTCAAAGATAACCTCGTCCATGCGGCTGCCCGTTTCCACCAAGGCGCTGGCGATAATGGTTAAAGAACCGCCTTCTTCAATATTGCGCGCCGCGCCCAAAAAGCGTTTGGGCTTCTGCAGAGAGGTGGCCTCCAACCCGCCGGTCAGCACGCGGCCCGAAGAGGGGGCCACCGTGTTATAAGCGCGGGCCAAGCGGGTAATAGAATCAAGCAAAATCACGACATCTTTGCCCATTTCCGCCAAGCGTTTGGCTTTTTCCAGCACCATTTCGGCCACTTGAACATGGCGCTCCGCCGGCTCATCAAACGTTGAAGCAATCACTTCCCCTTTGACGCTGCGGGCCATATCGGTCACTTCTTCCGGGCGCTCATCAATAAGCAGCACCATCAACACAACATCTTTATGATTGGCAGCCAACGAATGCGCAATCGCTTGCATAATCATCGTTTTGCCTGTTTTAGGAGCAGCCACAATCAAAGCACGCTGTCCTTTGCCGATAGGAGACATCAAATCTATAACACGCTGCGTCAACGAATTTTTATCCATTTCCAACGTAAAACGTTCATTGGGGTGCAGCGGAGTCAGATTTTCAAACAACGGGCGGTTATAGACGTTGGCAGATTCCAACCCGTTTACTTTTTGCACCTGCAGCATGGCAAAGAAACGCTCCCCTTCTTTAGGCGGGCGGATTAATCCTTCAATCGTATCGCCCTTACGCAAGCCGAAGCGCTTGATCTGGGAAGGAGACACATAAATATCTTCCGGACCGGCCAAATAATTGTTTTCTTCCGAACGCAAAAAACCAAACCCATCGGGCAGTATTTCCAATACGCCTCCGCCATATACAGAACCATTCTGTTTGGCTTGTATAGCCACAATTTTCCCAATTAGCGCAGATTTGCGCAGACCGGAAATGTCCTCTATATTGTAATTAAGGGCCAGCTTTGTCAATTCATCAACGCTCAGTTTGTTAAGTTCCCGCGCGTCCATCGGTTTGGCGCCGTTAGGCTGCCGATGTACCGGCTGCGGCGCGTAGGGGGCAGAAGCATTCCCCGTTTTTTGCATAACCCGCCGCTGCGGTGCGGCAACAGGTTTAGCCCCGCAAGAGCTTTTGCGCTCCATCACAGAAGTTTTGTTTTCGGTTTTGGCACCGACTTTAACAGCCGGAGCTTTGGCAGGTTTTTCCTGCTGGATATTGTCTGACATGCTGACTCCTTATTTGGATTGGTAAATAGTAAAAGCACGACACAGCTGACGTATTTTGTCCTGCAAGGCCTGGGGCGTCGTATCATTTAACACACATATATCGGCCCGGGAGGCTTTTTCCTGCAAGCCACACTGCGCCCGGCTTCTTCTTAAAAAATCATTTTTCGTCATACCGCGCGCCGCCAAGCGCCGGCTCAGCGCCGCCTGCGGAGCGGCCACGCATATGGTCCAGTCAAAAGCGTTTTGCCAGCCAGCTTCAAACAACAGCGGCACTTCCACCACACGCAGCGCGGTACGGTCTTGGTGCAAACACTTTTTAATTTCCCGCGCAACCAGCGGATGCAGCAACGCTTCCAATTTCTTCCGCGCCTGTACTGAGACAAACACAAGACGCGCAATTGCCGTTTTGTCGGTTGTACCGAACAAAGCTTCTAGTTGCCGTTTGACAATCGGGCGGGCAGCAATTTCCCGCACTAATTCATCACAAGAAAGGGTAAACGCGCCGCAACGGGAAAATGCTTGCAGTGCTGTACTCTTGCCGCATAATATACCGCCGGTAAGGCCCAAGACCAGATGATTGCGGGTTTTAAAATTCATGAGAGATCAAGATATTTTCTTCAAATCGTACCAATCGGGGCCTGCTTTGGCGCTGACCACTAAAGGCACACGCAATTTTACGGCATTTTGCATTTGGGTTTTGATAGAAGCCACATATGTATCTAATTCTTTTTCAGGCACTTCAAAAATCAACTCGTCATGCACCTGCATAATCATTTTTACATCCGTGCCGCGCAGACTATGAAAAATATCCACCATCGCTTTTTTGATAATATCAGCCGAACCGCCCTGTACTATTGTATTAATGGCTGCACGCTGGGCAAAAGAAGCCATGCTCCCCACACCCATATTAAATTCAGGCAAATAACGCACATGACCGAACATCGTTTTTACAAATCCGTTTTGACGCGCTTTCACCACATTCTCATCTATCCAACGGCGCACGCCTTGAAAATTCTGGAAGTAATTATCTATGTATTCTTTGGCTTGGCGCATGGAAATATTCAGCGCTTGGGAGAGGCCCATAGGTCCCTGCCCGTAAATAATACCAAAATTTACAGCTTTAGCGCCAGAGCGCATTTCTTCCGTAACCATCAGCGGCATCACGCCGAAAATCTGCGCTGCCGTCTGCGTATGAATATCCCCCCCGTCTAAAAAGGCCTGCACCAACACGGGGTCATTACTCTCATGGGCCAGCACGCGCAAATCAATTTGGGAATAGTCCACACTTAACAGAAGCTTCCCCTTTTCTGCCACAAAGGCGCGGCGCAACTGCCGCCCCTTATCGGTGCGAACAGGGATATTTTGCAAATTCGGAGCCGAACTGGAAAGACGCCCTGTAACCGTACCCGTCTGATCCAAATAAGAATGTACCCGGTCCTGCTCATCTGCCATTAAAAGCAAATTATCTACATAGGTGCTTTTTAACTTGGCATTGGCGCGATAATCCAAAATTTGCTGCGCTACAGGATGAAGCGGCGCAATTTGCGCCAACACTTCTTCATCGGTGGAGTATCCTGTTTTCGTTTTTTTGACCGGAGGAATACGCAGCTGTTCAAAAAGCAACTGGCCCAGCTGACGGGTAGAATTAATATTTACCGCAGCGCCCGCCGTCTGGTCTATTTGCGCTTGCAAAGAATCCATTTCCTGCTCTAATAAAATCTTAAAGCCTTCCAGCCAGGCGCAGTCCACTTTCATACCCGTAAATTCCATAGCCGCCAGCACGCCCATCAAAGGCAGCTCCAGCGTTTGATACAATTCCCACATGCCTTTAGCTTTCAATTCTTCTTCCAATTTTCCGCGCAGCGGAAAGATATAGCGGGTATAAAGGGCCAGGCGTTCCGATAAATCTTCTTGATTGGCCAATGCGGAAAAATAGTGGGCAATAGTACCGGCCGGACTTAAATCGCTTGACGGATCTAATACATAACGGGCCAATCTCCCGTCAAAACAACGGATAGGCTGTCCTTGCAAATCAATATCCAATTCACGCAGCGTAAACTTCAAATCATAGCCAATCTTCAGCACGCGCTCATCAAAGATAATTTTTTTCAAAGCGTCTAGTTCCCACGGCTCAATATCCGCCAAAGGCAGCTGGGCATATTCCTGGGCGGAGACGGAAAAGAGGAATTGCTCGTCTTCGCTATACAGGAAAACTTCAGCGGCATGGGCGGCCTTGTCCAGCACTTCTTTAAATGAAAGGGAAGCGGCGGCTGAATTAAAAAGAGGCGGCGTCGGGGTTGATTGAAAAGGGAAAGCCGTTAATAAATTTTTAAATTCATAGCGTTCAAACAGTTCTGCCAATCGGGCCGGATCCGGCGTATGCACGCGGTAATCTTCCAACGTAAAAGGCATATCCAATTCCGGGTCCAGCACGACCAGCTGTTTAGAGAGTAAGGCATTTTCCTGCTGATCTCGCAATTTCTTGGCCAAAGCGGGCTTCATGCGGGGGTCATCGTTCTGCGCCGCACGCAAAATATCTTCCAGATGGCCAAAAGTTTTGATTAACTCCACACTGGTTTTGGGCCCCACACCGGCCACGCCGGGCACATTGTCCGACGCATCACCCACAATGGCAAAATAATCCGGTAAGAATTGCCTCTCTACGCCAAATTTTTCCACCGCAGCCTCCGGCCCTTTCAATCCGTCTTTCCCGCCGGAAGGCCAAATAGAGATATATTCACTTAAAAATTGATATACATCTTTATCTGAAGTTACCAGCACGCTGGGTATTTGTTGCTGTTGGGCACGCAGCGCCAGAAAAGCCATCAAGTCGTCTGCCTCTATACCTTCCTTTGCCACCACGCTCAGCCCCAAATCCCGCACCATATCCCGCGCCAATTGTAATTGGCTGACTAAAGCGTCATCGGGTTTCTTGCGGTTGGCTTTATAAGTGGGCAACAATCGTTTGCGCCGCGCGCAGCCGCCGGGAGAATCAAAGCATACCGCCACATAAGAAGGATTTTTTTCATTAAGCAGTTTGATTAACCAACGTACAAATCCATACAAAGCCCCCACTTCCTGACCGGAAGAAGTGGACAATTTGGGTAACGCATGATAATTGCGATGCAAAAAACCATGTGCGTCAATTAAAAAAAGTGTTTGTTCTGCAGGAGAGCTCATAGGTTGCATTTCTTTGGCCCGCCTTGAAGGCGGGCCGAAGAAACCAATTAAATTATCACTTCACACTGGCTATGTACTGCCGCACCGGGGCCAATGTCTGCTCCGGATTTTGTGCATTCATTCCATTAAGACGGGCTACTTGTTCCCCGTCTTTAAAAAACAGCAAGACCGGCACAGAACGCGCATTCCATAATGTAACCAGCTTTTCTTCTGACTTGCTGTTCAAATCTTTTAAAGAGTCCAACTGATAGAAACGACCGCCCTTGCTTTGCCATTGGGCCAACAAAGATTTCTCATTGGCATTGGACTTAGACAGTTCATATACCAAAAGACGGCACGGCTTGCAATTGGTATGCCCCACTTCCACCATAATAGAACCTTTTAAAAGCTGTTCATAGCGCGCCTTGTCCGTTTTTTCCTGTTCGGTTAAGTCCGCTCCGCGCGTCTGTAATGTTTTTTGCTGTTCTTTTAACGCAGGCAATTTTAAAAAAGCTTCATATATATCCGCCGGCATTTGCCATTCGGCGCGGGCATACACAAACGTTTGGGCTGCCGCCGGGTCTGGAGAAGCATTCCCGGCCAAAGCCGGCTCCGCCGACAATCCTACAGGGAAAAACAACAGGCAGCCTAACAGTATTTTCGTGTATTTCATACCGGCTCCTTGCTATTAGAGCAATGAATTAAGCTTCTCTTGTAAAGCCGCTTTAGACTGCAGCCCCACACTTTGTCCCACCGCTTCTCCGTTTTTAAAGAAGATTAAAGTGGGGATAGAAGTAATATGGTATTTGGTGCTGGTCATGGAACCTTCATCTGTATTCAACTTGCACACTTTCACTTTTCCGGCATACTCTTCAGCCAGCTCCTCCACCACAGGGCCCAACATACGGCACGGCCCACACCACGGAGCCCAAAAATCCACCAACACGACTCCCTGGTATTTCAAAACCTCTTGGTCAAAATTTTCATCAGTCAAAATCACTTCGCTCACAAAAGCCCCCTTTCAAACCTTAAAGATAAAACTACTTATAAGACAAGGGTATCAGACATAAAGGGCCCTGTCAAGTCCAAAAAGAAAAACACGAACCGGCTTTTGCTTTTAGGTTTGCACAAGCCGGTTAAAAAAGGTATGCTAAATAAAACAAAAAGAGGAAGCGCCGATGAAAGAAAAAATTATTTGTCTGGTAACTCCTGACAGCCGCAGTTATTACCGCGCGCTGCCGCTGGCAAAAGAATTTTTAGATAAAGACCACAACCTTATTAATACCGCAGGCACGCTGCCGGAAGGGGAAGTGGAAGAATTTGACATAAACACAAAAACGGTCAAACATTATAAAGCCGGCAAATTAGACGGCAGCTTGGAAATTATTGATTTGGTTTCCGGAGAAATTACTTTCTCGGAAAAATACAAAAACGGCATTTTATTAGACGTGGCGGACCATACCATGCATGGCACTCCTATCATAGAAAGCGCCCCCAAGCCTATTCCTAACTATGACGGAACGGTAATTAAGGTCAACAAAGCAACGCAATCTTTTTACATAGACGGAAAAGAAGTAGCAGAACAAACCGTAGCCGCCAACGGAGCTACGCTGGAATTGCTGGGTTCTATTCCAGACGGACCGGCCCGTGAATTTGACGAAAACGGCCAGCTGCGTGCGGAATCCGAATACAAAGACAACAAACTGCACGGAGAATTAGTACGCTACGACGAAAAAGGCCGCACGATTATCCGTGAACAGTATGTAAAAGGCCAACTGCAAGGGCCGGCCCGATATTATGCCTACACTGCCGAAGGCATGGTGGAAACGCAGGCTGAATACAAGAATGCCCAACTTAATGGGGAATGGGTAACTTATTTTCCTAACGGAGTTCCCTGCGTAAAAGCGTTTTATCAGAATGGAAAACTACAGGGGAAACGCACTTCTTCATACCAAGACGGCCAGACGGATTGTGAGGAAAATTACGACAACGGAAAACTGCAAGGAAAGCGTTTGTTATATTTTCCGGAAGGACAGCTGTGGTATCAAGAAAATTATAAAAACGGCCGCTTGGAAGGAGAACGAATTAGTTTTTTTCCAAACGGGCAAAAACGCAGCACCGAATATTACGCTGACGGCTTACTGGAAGGGCCGAGACAGGTCTTTGCGGAAAATGGAGATTTGCTAATTAACGAGGAATACCATTGGGGCACCTTGGTCCATAATACGGAACGGAAACCTCTGAAATAATTCCCTGCCCGGTTCCAATGTGTTTATTGTTGATGAAACATTTTCCAACGCCTCTTGCCAAGAGGCGTTGATTATCTGAGAACACATGCCCGATAACCGGGGAAACTGCAAAAAAATCATTTAAAAAAGTTACAATAAAGAATATGCCATCTCTTACTTTATATGCTCCGGCTAAAATCAATTTGTTTTTGGAAGTCACTGGCAAACGCCCCGATGGATACCATGAATTGGCTACTTTATTTGCCAAAGTTTCCTTAGCGGACCGGTTGAAAATAGAAGCCTGTCCCGCGCAAAAGGAACAGCTTAAACTTGCCATTACCGGTCCCTTGGCGGCCGGGTTAGAAAACGGCCCCACCAATTTGGCGTTGCGGGCAGTGCAAGTTTTTGAAGAAGAGTTCGGCATAAAACTGCAAGCAACTATCCATTTGGAAAAACATATTCCGTTCGGAGCCGGGCTGGGAGGAGGCTCCTCCGATGCAGGCACCGTATTGCGCGGGCTGTGCCGTATGTTTCATCAAGACCCGCTCCGGCTGCTGCCCCGGGCCGCCAAATTAGGGGCCGATGTGCCACTGTTCCTGTACACAGATACTTTTTTAAAAGGAGAAGGCATCGGCGAAAAATTAACTCCCGTTCCTGCACAAGGCCCTCTGCCTTGGGCCGTATTGGTCTATCCGGATACCGCTGTCCCCACCGGAGGCGTATTTGCCCGTTTGAAATTACCTGCTCCGGATCAGATATTGACAAGACTGACTGATTTAGATAAAATAATTATGTGCATACGGGAGGGTCAGCCTTTGCCGCGGTGGCAATGTCTGCTCTTTAATCGCTTGGAAGAAGCCGTGTTGCCGTATGTTTGTTCCGTACGCGACGTCAAAGAATACTTTTCTTCCATGGGGGCAGCCCCATTAATGTCTGGTTCCGGTTCTACCGTTTTTGCTTTAACCCCCACCCGGGAACAGGCGGAAGATTTGGCAGGGAGAATGCAGCAAAAGGGACGAAAAGTATTTACCGTACGTTTCGGAGGGAACAAGGATGAAAATAACTGAAATTCGGATCCATTTAATGGGGGAAGACCGCCTAAAAGCGTTTGCCAGCGTCACATTTGACGACGCTTTTGTGGTGCGCAACATGAAAGTGGTAGAAGGAACGAAAGGGGTGTTCTTGTGTATGCCTTCCCGCAAGTTGCCTGACGGCACCCACAAGGATATGGTACACCCTATTAATCAGGAATTCCGCCGCTATTTAGAAGAAAACGTATTGAAGGCGTACGAGGAAGAGATAGCCAAGCAACCGCAAGGTTCGTCTGCGGCGCAAGAGCCGGCCGCTCACAATACGCCAGAAGAATAAGAGATTTACTTCCGGATGGTGAAATGGTATCACTACTGGTTTTGGTCCAGTCATTCTAGGTTCGAGTCCTAGTCCGGAAACCATTTCTCTGCTTTGAGGCAGAGACTTTTATTAGGGTTTCTCACGAAGGCTTTCAGCCTCCGCTGAGTTGGGAATAAAGGGTTTATAGTTTTGTTGGACATAGAGAAAAAACTTTTCTCTGTTTGGAGAAGTGAACGCAGTTAGGTTATGTCTAAACCCAAACCACTTACGGAGGTCCTATGAAGTTATTACGTTGTCTGCTGTGTTGTACACTCATTTTTTCTTCATCTGTTCTCACTTTCGCGCAGGAAAAGCAATCACTGGCCCAACTTCAGAAAGAAACGCAAAATGCCCCGCATTGGGCTGTGCATTTAAGTTATACGGCTATTCTTTCTTCATTCGCCGCTCTGGATCTTTACCTTATATATAGAGCCGGAAAACTAAACCAAATTGCAGAGAAACAAGCGGCCGAAATCAAAAATTTAGAAACGCAATTAAAACAAGCCACCGCTTCTGCCTCACAGAAAAACCCTCTGCCGCCTAATACCAAAAAACATACCCGACAAATAGTAAAACAGACGGCCAATAAACCGGCTCCGGCTGTACACGCCGTACCTAATATAGACCAGTATATTGCATGGGCCAAGTCGCCGCAAGCCAAATCTTTTGTCCGAGAAAACCAACGTTTTATTGCTCAACTGCCTCCAGCGGAAGCCCATAGCTTAATTAGAAATATAGACCAAGCTTTGCAACACCCAAACGGCCGGGCTTTTCTTAATGCTTTGGCTCATCGTACTTCGGATATTGCCACAAAACAACTTTATATAAAAGCTACCCGCTATCTGAAGGTAGTGGCTTTTGCTGCCATTTTAGTTTCTGTGTTTGACACCCAAGAGGCCAAAGCCCAAAAACAGCTGACCCGTTTAGAAGAAAACCCGTTGCTCTTTTTGGAAGCCTCAGAAGAACAATTAGCCGAATGGGAACAAAACCCCAAAGCAGATGCGCTGTGCCGCCAATTTGCAAATCTTACCAAACAAGCGGCCTCCCTTTCGGAAGAAGAAGCATCTTCCGCTTTGGGCATTGCCTTACAGCAAAGCCCCAATATGCTGAGAAAATGGCATGGCGCCACTTCCCGTCAATTAGCCCGATAACTTTTCCCCCGCCGTATGGCGGGGGCTTTTTTTATAAGACCTATTTAATATAAGAGGCTAAATTTTCTTGTATAATGCTCTTTTTCTCTTTACAATAAAAATATGTTTAAAAAATTAGTCTTGTTGTTTTTTTATTTTGCAATCTGCTTACAGTACAGGCGCCTTCTTTATGGGCAGTTACGCCTTCTCAGCGCCTGCAGCAATTGCGCAATATGCAGCAACAGGCAAAACAAATTCTCTCACGCCATGACACAGAAGCGGATTATCTGCTCCAGCTGCTTGCTTTAAGTGCGCAGACCGCTTTCTTAACCGCCTTGACGAAACAGACTCAACTCCGCACAGCCCGGGACCTGGCCTCCGAAATAGAAGGAAACAAACACGCCTGGGGACAGGCAAAGCCGGCAAACGTTCCGCTTTCAAAATCCCGTTTTTTTGCGCTAAGCAAGAATGCGGAAAATCAAATGGGCAATCTGTTTGCTGCGCATTCTTCTCCCGATGATCTTAACTGGCTTGATATGCCGGACCGCCCACTCCAGACTGCCCGGCCGCCGGCCAATTCCTTATTTGACTCTCCCCAAACGATTCAACCCCAAAGCTATTTAAGCAAACGCATCTTAAAAAAATACAAGGAACGCATCAGCCAGCTGCCCTCAGCCGAACGGGAGAGTTTAATTCAAACATTAGACGAAGCTGTCAGCTACAGAAGAAAATTTGGCAGAGCGGCCGCTTTAAAATTTTTAAAACAAAAAGCCTCGCTGTCCAGCCGGACTTCCTTTTATTTTGTTATGGCGCGGCGTATGCTACTGTCTGTAGGAATATTGCTGGCTGCGCATTTTACGCTGCAACCAGACAAGTCTGCGTTGTTGGAGCGTTTGGCTGAAAATCCTTCTTTATTCATAGACGCAACCGAGCAAGATTTACGTCATCTGGCCGCTCATGAACCAGCTGTCTCTTATTGCCGCAGTCTAGCCCACACCTTAGATTTGCTGGCCAGTACCCCATTCTCAGAACAAGAGATAAACCACATTTTTCCCCGTCAATCTGCGGCTGCCAGACAACAGACATACCAGTTGGCCCGGTAAACCGTTTGCTATTTCATACGAAGTATCTTATCTTCACGGAAGTTTCCTTAACCAAAATATCCTCCTGAAAAATTGTGTAGTTTAGTCTCTTTTTATAAACCCGGGAATAAAAGACCCATATACTCTGTGGGACCAAAGACCCTTGTGGCCTGTTTTTTATCTTCATAAAATAAACATATAAACTTGCTATATATTTCTCAACTTAGTATATAGCGCATTACAAATAAGAGAGGTTATTTACACATGATACGTAAGACACTGGCTCTGGCAATATCCTTTTCTTTATTAGGACAGAGCATACTGTGGGCTGCACCAGCTGCCCAGGAAACACAACCCCGCACATTGGCCGAGTATCAACAACAGGCCAAAAATGATATGCAGAAACTCTCCTGGATAGGAGAGAAGGCTTTTCCGTTCACTTTAACGCTATTAATAGTTTCGGGAATAGGTGTGGCAATCAGCAAACGCCCAACGCAAGTACAAGCAGAAATGCAGAAAAAATTAAATGAGGTAAAAAATCTGCATCAAGACAGAATTGCCGGCCAACAGCGAAAAATTGCAGAGTTAGAAATACGCGCCAACCAGTTTCCCCGCGAGGTATCTGGTCTTCAAACTCTCAACAGACTTAAAAAAGAAGATTGGGAGCGCAAGACAGGCAACTTGCAAAAAGCGCTTCAAGATGTGGTGAACGAAAATTACCGTTTAACAGAACGTTTGGGAGAAGCAGAAGCCCTCAATTATATCCCTCAAGGAATCCAAGACATCATAAGCAAATATGAGGCGTTAATTGACCCCAGAACTTCAAACAGCAAATATAATCTGCTGAAAAGACAGATCCTGGAAGAAACGGGCTTGAAAACGGCTTCTCAAGAAGAAAGAATGGCCTT